>NZ_CBAZRM010000019.1:0-35709 GCF_964834465.1 Jezberella sp. | reverse complement strand
CCCAAACGCCTGGCGCCGCTGCTAGAAGAAGGCCTGATCGACGAGGTCTTGTCTCAGCTCATGAGCGGCAAAGAAGCGACGGTCTATATCGTTCGCTGTGGCCAGCATATCCGCTGTGCCAAGGTCTATAAAGACGTCAAGCAAAGAAGTTTTCGCCAGGCCGCATCCTATATGGAAGGCCGTAAAGTGCAAAACAGCCGCCAGCAGCGAGCGATGGAAAAAGGCAGTCGCTACGGCCGCGAAGTCCAGGAAAAACTCTGGCAAACGGCTGAAGTCGATGCCTTGTTTAGATTGGCCAATGCGGGTGTTCGTGTGCCGACTCCCTACATTTGCACTGATGGGGTGTTGTTGATGGATCTCGTTCAAGATGCCGACGGCAATGCCGCGCCTCGGCTCAACGATGTTGAAATGACCGAAGCGCTTGCACTTGAGCTGCATCAATCCCTGCTGAATGAAGTCGTGCGTATGCTTTGCGAAGGCATGGTGCATGGCGATCTGTCTGAATTCAACATTTTGCTTGCGGCAGATGGCCCGGTGATTATTGACCTGCCTCAAGCAGTCAATGCGGCGGGTAATAACGAGGCGCCAGTCATGCTCGAGCGGGATGTGAATAATCTCGCCACCTACTTTGGCGAGTTTGCGCCGCAGTTATTAGGTACCCAGTACGGCAAAGAGATCTGGAAGTTATACGAAGCGGGTGAGCTCAAGGTGGGCATCCCCCTGACGGGCAAGGTCGCTGCTGACAACCGTGTCGTGGATATGGATGCGTTGATGCACGAGCTCGAAGAAACGAGGCTTGAGCAAGAAGAGAAACTGCGCCGAGTGCGTGAAGCAGATGCGTAAGTCAGGCGCTTAAAACAGACACTTAAAACAGACATTTAAAAGCGCTGGTACCCCGCGCATATCCAGTCACGCAGTGTTTCGACTATTGTAAAGCGTATTGGAAAAAAGTCGCGACCTTTTGCCAATTTGCACGAAATGAACGCCATGCGATTATTTGCAGAGATGCTGCGCTCGCGTGTGGGTTCACCGCTGTCGATTGCCTCACTGGCGCGCGATCTGAATTTGTCGCCCACAACCCTTGGTAAGTACCTCGACATTTTAGAAGCTCTTTTTATTGTGTTCGTGGTTCGACCTTGGCATCGAAATATTGCACGAGCAACCCTACAAGCACCTAAAGTCTATTTTTATGACACGGGCTTAGTGTTGGGTGATGCAGGTCTGCAGTTTGAAAACCTAGTGGCGTGTCACTTGCTTAAAAATGCGCAGTGGCAGCAAGATACGCGAGGCGCTGCTGTTGACTTGCATTACATTCGAACGAAAGATGAAGCTGAAGTGGATTTCTGTCTGAGTGAAGGCGATAGCCTGACGCACTTGGTCGAGTGCAAGCTGTCTGATGCGCGCCCGCATTCAGCTTTAGTCCGCTTCGCAGCGCAGTGGCTGTGTGAGTTAGACGTTTAATGGCAAACGTAGCGCATGAAACCCGCTGCATCAGCAATATAAGCTACCTCATTATTGACGAGACGGTCAGGCTGCTTCGTTGAGTACTAAGCGCGCCACAATGCGCTCACAAGCCTTGCCATCCCCATAAGGATTATGCGCTTTAGCCATGGCTTCGTAGTGTTCGGCATGCGTGAGCAAATCATTCACATGCTCGACGATCGAGGCGGTATTTGATCCGACCAATCTGACTGTGCCAGCCTCAACCGCCTCTGGTCGCTCGGTCGTTTCTCGCATAACCAGCACTGGCTTACCGAGACTTGGCGCCTCTTCTTGTATCCCACCACTATCGGTGAGCACCAGGTAAGCGTGACGCAGCAAGTAAGCAAAAGGCTCGTACTCTTGAGGCGGAATCAAGTGCACGTTGGGTAAGCCTTTGAGCAGTCGGTAGACGGGCTCTTGCACATTGGGGTTCAAGTGCACAGGGTAAACAAAGTGCACGCGAGGATGTGTTTGCGCCAGTGTTTGAATGGCCTGACAAATGTTTAAGAAGCCATCGCCAAAATTTTCGCGTCTGTGGCCGGTGATCAAGACAAAGCGCTCGCCGGCGTTTGCGCGCGCTGAGCCAGCTTGCGCCGACTGGCTTTGGGGCTTCCAGTTGAAATGCAGCGCCTGATTTAAGGTCTCTTCAAGCTGGGTTTGTCTAGACGTATCTTGGTTGAAGCGTTGCGTGACCCACTGTAAGGCATCGATCACCGTATTGCCGGTCACCGTAATGTCGCTTTGCCGGATGCCTTCTGCCAGCAAATTTTGTTTGCTCAAGGCAGTGGGCGCAAAGTGCCACCGGGCGATCTTGCTGATCACTTGCCGGTTAAATTCTTCTGGAAAAGGTGCCTGTATATCATGCGTCCTCAGCCCCGCCTCTACATGCCCCACCGGTATCCCTTCGTAAAAACACGCCAGGGCGGTCGCAAAGGCCGTGGTCGTATCGCCATGCACCAACACCGCGTCTGGCCGTTGAGTCTTAACGACATCGCGCATGCCGGCGAGGATTCGGCTGGTGAGATCTGCCAGATCTTGCCCAGCGCGCATTAAATCGAGGTCGATATCAGGCTCGATCTCAAACAAATCAAGTACTTGATCCAACATCTGCCGATGTTGAGCGGTGACGCAAACGATGGTTTGTAAGGCAGGTGATGATTTAAGGGCATGCACCAGCGGCGCCATTTTGATGGCCTCGGGTCGGGTCCCGAAGACGACTAAGATTTTCATGAGAGGTGACGCTGCATAATTTTTTGCGAATCGTTAGTTTAAGTGATGAAAACGAATACGGCTCACTGTTAGCATGGCGTTGTAGCAGGTTCGATCAATGGCTGATGAGCAGCTTGGCAGGCAGCAGATGATAGGCGGCTGAGTGGCAAAAAAAAATTTAAACGACCGGTAGGCTGTCAAAAGGTAGTTGAGACTAAAATGCAAATCATGTCAGGCGCATCAATTGCTTCAATATCAACCGCTTCAATATCAACCGCTTCAATATCAACCGTTAAAGTGAACATACAATGAAACTCCTCTTTCCCAGGCAAGTGATGTTAGCGGCGTTTGTGTTGGCAGTCGGCCTCGTTGGTCAAGTGGTACATGCTGAAACTGCCGCAGAACTCAATCGTGCCGGCCGTGCTGCGCTCGATAAATTGGTGAAAACAGCGCCAGCGGCCAAAGAACTGAATGAGATGGCGGTTGCGGTGCTAGTTTTTCCAAATATTAAAAAGGCGGGCTTGGTGGTCGGCGGCCAATACGGCGAAGGTGTGTTGATGCGTGGCGGTAAGACGGTGGCCTACTATAGTAACGGTGGCGCCTCGTTTGGTTTGCAGGCAGGCGCCCAAGAATATGGCTACGCCATGTTTTTCACCAAAGAATCTGCATTGAAGGCGCTCGACTCAACCGATGGCTTCGAAGTCGGTGTTGGCCCTAGTGTGGTTGTCATTGATCAAGGCGCAGCCATCTCTAAAACAACGATGAATATGCAAGACGATATTTACGCGTTCGTATTCGGTCAAAAGGGCCTGATGGCCGGCATCGGCATACAAGGCAATAAAGTGACGAGGATAAAAAAATAAAATCGTTTTAAATGTAGAGTTTTGTGCGAATAAAACATGAAGAATAAAGCTGGCGCACTAGAAATTGTGGGCTTGTTGCTGTGTGGATTATTGCTGATGCAAGCGCCAGCTTTCTCCCAAACCAGCAGTTTGCCCGCGTGTCAGGGTGAGTACGATCTCACCACATGGACCAAATGTTTTGGCAAACGAATCAACCCCAACGGTGAAGTTTATGTGGGTGGCTTCTTGAACGGCGTCGCTCATGGCAGAGGCACGTACACCTTTCCGAGTGGGACAAAATATGTGGGTGAATATAAAAACGGGCGCCGCGATGGGGTCGGCACCGAATATCGTGCTGACGGCACGGTAACGGCAACGGGCCGTTGGGTAAAAGGGGTTTTACAAAAAGAGACAACAAAGTCTGTTGACGACAAACCCGATGTCAAAGGTCAAACCGATGCGGTTGTTGCTTCTAAAACTGAAGCGAAAGGTGTTACTAAAAACAAAGCTGAGGTGGCAGACTCTGGCAGCGAACTTGTTGAGCGTATCTCGTTGTTGGATACCTTGTTGACCAAGCGCTGGAAGCTGTCCCCAACCTTGGATTGTCAGCGAGGCGGTGGCTCATACGGGGTGTACGACAAAAAGGAAGGGCGTTACTTTGTCAACAATGGCTTGGTTGACAAGGCGTCGCGTCAACCCGAGGTCGACATCAAAGAAGTTGACGCCAACAACGTTGTCATTTTGATCAACTACCTCGCAACGCCTCTCATTGAAAAAGCCCTCAATGAAAAAAAGGTGTTTGCAACGCAACTCGAATTGACGATCACGCGTGACCGGCAGGGCAGAATTACAGAAACAGAGCGTGCTGTCCTGATGGATGCTCGGTCGGCGATGGAGGGCGTCAAGAAATTCAAAAACGAATTGCCTGACCCCAGCGAGCTCGTCGCCTGCGAGGGAGAATCCTTCGCCACAGAGCCTGATACTGGTGATCGGTATAACGGGCGCGCCAAATTGCGCTGTGATGTTAATGTCGACTGCGCCAATCAACAGGATGTCGCAGCAAAGTTGAAGATCAAAGGCGAGCGAGGGTTAAAGACCAACCAAGCTTGGGCACAAGCTTGCCTAGAGGCGTCTGTGCAAGCCGCGCAAGCCACCGGGGCGTGGACGAGTGAAAGCCCAACTACTGGGCTTAACATTTGCAACGGAGAGCAAAGTCATTGAGACAGGGTTTACCTTACTCAAAAAAGTAGTAATACAAATCAATTAAATTGACTTTTCGAGCATAATTCAGTCACACTGATACAAAATAAGTCTAACAACAGCGTTTGGTGACAGGGTGATGAAAATGCACGTGAAGAGCCTGATAGCATCATTGATCTTCGTTGTCATTGGCTCGGGCAATGCCCTGGCACAAACCCCCAAAATGGGGGGCACGCTCAACATTGAGCTAAGTCAAGCCCCGAGGCACCTAAACGGTGCGGTGCAGTCTGGCGTTGCGACAGCTCGCCCGACGACACAGTTATTTGCCAGCCCTCTGCGCTTTAACGACAAATGGGAGCCTCAACCCTATCTCGCTGAAAAATGGGAGCTCGCCCCTGACGGCAAATCCCTCACCCTTCATCTGGTCAAGAATGCAGTGTTTCATGATGGTCATCCGCTCACCGCTGAGGATGTGGCATTTTCGATCATGACCATCAAGGCCAATCATCCGTTTGCGACCATGATGGCCCCCGTGGATCATGTTGATACGCCCGATCCGTATACGGCCGTCATCCGGATGAACACGCCGCATCCCGCCATTTTGCTGGCCATGTCCCCGCCGCTCTGCCCAATTATCCCCAAACATATCTACGGCGATGGTCAGGATATTAAAAATCATCCCCGTAACTCAGTCGATCTGGTGGGGTCTGGGCCGTTCAAGCTCAAAGAGTTTGTACCCGGCAACTATATCGTGATGGAGAAGTTCGACAAGTTCTTCATGCCCGGACGTCCTTATCTTGATCGCATCATCGCCAAGATTTTGCCCGATCAATCGGCCATGGCGATCGGTGCAGAGCATGGCGATTTGAGCTTGGTCATGAATGGTGATCCGCGCATCGTTAAGCGCTTGGTCAAGGCAGGCATGATTGAGACAGCCAAAGGCTACGAAGGTATTGGCGCCATCTCGTGGATTGCATTCAACGTCCGTAAAGCCCCGCTTGATCAAGTCGCTGTCCGACAGGCCATCGCGTATGCCATTGATCGCGAATTTATTGCCAATGTCCTGCATGGCGGTTTGTCCAAACCTTTGGCTGGCCCCTTCGCGGCAGGCAGTCCGTTTCTGGATACCACGCTCAATCCTTATCATGTTGATCTGGCGCATGCACAGCGATTGCTTGATGATGCAGGCTTTAAAAAAGATGCCAATGGCGAGCGACTGAAAATCGTGATGGATTACATCCCCGGCGATGACATTGATTCAAAAATTGTGGCTGATTACACAAAATCGCAATTGAAAAAAATAGGGATCAATATCGAACTGCGCACCTCGCCAGACTTTCCGTCCTGGGCAAAGCGGATCGCCGCTGGTGATTTCGAAATGACAACAGATATCGTCTTTAACTGGGGCGACCCCGTCATTGGCGTGGCTCGCACCTATCTATCCACCAACATCAAGCCGGTGATCTGGAGCAACACCCAAGGTTATGCCAATCCCAAAGTGGATGAGCTGTTGGCGGCGGGCGGGCAAGAGCTTGACCCAGTCAAACGCAAAGAAGACTATGTCGCCTTTCAGAAGATCGTGAATGACGAACTGCCCGTGACCTGGATTGCCACCGTGCCTTATCGGACTGTGTACGCCAAAAACGTCAGAAATGTGCCTGAGACAATCTGGGGGTTGATGTCGCCTTACGATGAGGTCTGGCTGGACAGCAAATAATGGCTGTTTTGCGACGGTTGATGTTGGCAGTGGGTTTGATGCTCGCTGTCATTATCTTGAATTTTCTACTGATTCGGATTGCACCAGGTGATCCGATTGAAACCGTGGCTGGTGCCACAGGTGGCATGACAGAGGCGTTGCGTGCCAGTCTTGCCCACGCCTGGGGTCTCGATTTGCCCCTTGCCGATCAACTGATTATTTACCTCAAGAAAGTCATGTTGGGCGATCTGGGGTATTCGTATTTCTTCAACGCGTCGGTGCTGAGCTTAATCATGTCTCGGCTTGGCCCAACCTTGTTGCTGATCACGAGCGCGATTGTTTTTTCGTTGTTGGTCGGGGTAGGCTTGGGGGTCAAGGCATCCCATAAACCTAACGGGATGATGAGTCAGCTCATCATGTTGCTCTCAGTAGTGGGCTACGCCGCGCCAGTATTCTGGACTGGCATTATGCTGATGATCCTGTTTGCATCAGTGTGGCAGATCTTCCCCGTCAGTGGGATGGCGGATATCGCCATTAGTATGGACGCCAGCTGGTTTCGCCAGACATTAGATGTGTTGCACCACTTGGTTTTACCGGTGACGACCTTGTCGATCATTTATGTGGCGCAATATAGCCAGATGACGCGCGCATCCATGATCAATACCTTGGGGTCAGATTTCATCCGAACCGCCCGAGCAAAAGGCGTTGATGAACGGGGGGTGTTTTACGGGCATGCATTGCAAAACGCGATTTTGCCTGTGGTAACGATGGCCGGCCTGCAGTTTGGTAACGTGCTGGCTGGTGCTGTGCTCGTTGAATCTGTCTTCGATTGGCCTGGCATGGGGCGGTTGGCCTTTGACTCAGTACTCCGGCGCGATTACCCCGTTATTTTGGGTATTCTGCTTTTTTCGTCTGCCATGGTGATTGTGGCTAACCTGCTGACTGACCTGGTTTATCGCTATGTCGATCCTCGAATCCGCAGAGGTGATGCATGAAGCAGCGCGAAACCTTGCAGATGTTCTTGCGTAGCCCAGCGGCGATTGTTGGCTCAGGCTTGTTGTGCTTGATCATGTTGTTCACGTTTGTGGGCCCCCATCTTTACCGTGTCGACCCACTGGCGATGGTTGGTGTCCCCTTCACAGAGCCGTTCACCGCGGATAACGCCTGGCTTGGTACTGACCAGTTGGGCAGGGATGTGTTGGCTGGCTTAGTCAATGGTGGGGCGATGACGCTGGCCGTTGGGGCGTTAGCTGCCTTTTTGTCACTCTTGATTGGCATTACCCTTGGGGCCTTAGCTGGGTTTTATGGCAAGTGGATCGACTTGCTGTTGATGCGGATGACGGAATTTTTTCAAGTCCTGCCCGCGCTCTTGTTCGCCATGGTGATTGTTACCCTGTTTGCGCCGAGTATGACGACGATCGCGATCGCGATTGGTATTGTCAGTTGGACCGGCGTGGCACGATTGACCCGAGGCGAGTTCTTGCGGCTGAAAACGCTGGAGTTCATTTTGGCAGAACGTGCGGCTGGGGCCAAAACCTCTCGACTGATTTGGCGAGTGATCTTGCCTAATGCGTTGGCCCCCCTGCTAGTGTCAGCCACCTTTGCCGTGGGATCGGCCATTCTGTTTGAGGCAGGCTTGTCTTATCTGGGGCTGGGAGATCCGAATGTCTGGAGTTGGGGCCGCATGATTGGTGATGGACGTCAATATGTCTTGGATGCGTGGTGGGTGGTGACTTGGCCAGGCTTGCTGATCTTCTTGACGGTATTGTCCATTACCTTGGTGGCAGATGGGCTGAATCAAGCCCTCAATCCCAAGTTGCGCGATCGGTGAGCACGATGAACAACGATCCTCGGTTGCCCCCGCTGCTTGACGTCAAAGACCTCTGTGTTGAATTTAAGACGCGCAGCGGGGCGGTCGATGTCTTGCGTGACGTGAGCTTTGCCCTAAAACCGGGAGAGATCCTTGGGTTGGTTGGCGAATCGGGATCTGGTAAAAGTATGACCTCGCTCGCCGTCATGGGATTAGTCCCAACGCCTGGGGGGCGAGTGAAAGCTGGACAGGTGCGGTTTCGCGGCGAAGACCTCGTCCAAGCGACGCAGGCACGGCTTCGCGAGATTCGAGGCGCGCGCATTGCAATGGTATTTCAAGAGCCCATGACCGCGCTGAACCCGATTCATACCATCGGACGCCAAATCGTTGAGACCCTGTTGCTGCATTCGACGTTTACAAAAGCTCAAGCACGTCAACGCAGCATCGATTTGTTGCGCGAGGTTGGGATCTCATCACCTGAGCAGCGGGTTGACGAATACCCCCATCAATTGTCGGGTGGGATGCGGCAGCGAGCCATGATTGCGATGGCCTTGGCCTGCGAGCCAGATATTTTGATTGCGGACGAGCCCACGACCGCGCTCGATGTGACCGTGCAAGCGCAGATCTTCGATTTGCTTCGGGATTTGCAACAACGCAAAGGCACGGCCATTTTGCTGATTACCCATGATATGGGGGTGATTGCCGAGATGTGCGACCGTGTGGCGGTGATGTATGCAGGGACAATGATTGAGCAAGGTCAAACGGCTGAGGTGCTTGAGCACCCCATGCATCCCTATACTCAGGGTTTGATTCAGTGCTTGCCCGAGTCGCGCGAGAGCGATGCAGATTGGTTAGCGGAAATCCCGGGCGTGGTGCCCGCCCTGAATACGCTGGGTTCGGCGTGTGCATTCAAAGACCGATGCCGCTATCAAACAGGTCGCTGCCTGCAGTCGCCCGGGTTGGCTCTACCCCTTACCACCAGCGCACCTTCAGCCGACCGGCTGGTTGCTTGTCATCACCCCCTTGCCGTTGGCAGCTTGTCGGGGGCGGCATGAAGACGGTCGATCGCTCAGCCTTCATTTCGGTGGATCAGCTCAAGGTTCATTTTGAACGACGGGTCGCCTGGGGCTTACCCAGGCAAACGGTTCATGCCGTGGATGACGTTTCATTTACCGTCGATAAATCCAAAACGCTAGCGATTGTTGGTGAAAGCGGATCAGGCAAAACCACCACAGCCTTGTCGCTGATGAGATTGGGCCCGCTGACGTCAGGCACCATCACCATGGACGGACAGCCCCTGTCAGCCCTGTCGGGCGAGTCATTGAGACAGTTCAGACGACACATGCAAATGGTGTTTCAAGATCCCTATTCATCCCTGAATCCACGATGGCGGGTGGCTGACATCATCCGAACACCGCTCGATGTCTTGTCGATTGGTACCTTGGCTGAGCGTGAAGCACGGGTTACCCAGCTGATGACTGAAGTGGGTTTGCGACCCGATCAACGCGACTTGTTTCCCCATCAATTCTCGGGCGGGCAGCGACAGAGAATCAACATCGCTCGCGCCTTGGCCCCGCAGCCGTCGCTGGTCGTGTGTGATGAACCGGTGTCGGCACTTGACGTTGCCGTGCGGGCACAGACGTTGAATCTGCTCAAGCGTCTGCAACAACAGTTTGGCCTGACCTACGTATTTATCTCTCATGACATGTCGGTTGTGCAATACATGGCCGATACGGTGGTGGTGATGCTGATGGGAAAAATTGTCGAACGCGCAGACCGAGCGACGTTTTTTAAGGCCCCCCGTCATCCCTATAGCAAAGTCTTGCTGGCCAGTGTGCCGACGATTAAGCATGCAGGGGTGCGGCCCGTTCATCGAATACGAGTGACCGGTGAGCCCGCCAGCCCGATCAACCCAGCACCGGGCTGTCGTTTTGCGTCGCGTTGCTCGCACGTTGAGACGCGTTGTCGCCAAGAAACCCCGCCTTTACTGGCGATTGATGAGCAGCACGAGGTTGCCTGCCATCTCGTGTCTTAACTTGCTTGAGGATGCCATGAATACCACCATCTATCCTGCCCGACGCCTGCTCACCATGAACCCGAGACAACCCGAGGCAGCGGCCGTTGCGGTTCGCGACGGTCGCATCTTGGGGGTCGGGTCTGTTGAAGATCTGTTGCGCTGGGGGCCTGCAACGATTGATGAGCGCTTCAAAGACAAAATCATCATGCCAGGCTTGATTGAAGGGCATTGCCACTTAAAAGAGGGTGGAATGTGGTCTTGGACTTACCTTGGCTGGTTTGATCGTCGTGATCCTGCGGGGCATGTGTGGACGGGATTGAAGTCGATGCGGGCCGTGGTTGAGCGTCTCGCTCAGGTGGATGCTGAAATGTCGGCACAAGGCTTAGCGGCAGATAAACCGCTGTTAGCGTGGGGGTTTGATCCCATCTATTTTGGTGGCGAGCGAATGGATGTGAGTCATTTGCGCAGCATCGCGCGGCCCATCGTGATTACTCACGCCAACGGTCACCTGATGAATGTCAATTCGACCATGCTCACACTGGCCAATATTACGGCTGCCACTGAGGTGGAAGGGGTCGTCAAGGATACCAACGGCGATCCCACAGGTGAATTACAAGAACCCACGGCGATGCACCTGGTCATCCGTCAGGTGGGCAATGCTGGCTTGTTGTCGCCCATGGACGCGCAAGGGATGTTGAATTTCTCGTCGATCGCTTGCATGCAGGGGGTGACCACAGCAACCGATCTCGTCAACGACTACAGCGACAGTAGTTACGAGTTACTCGCAAACGCAACGTCTCGGGATGATTATCGGGTAAGACTTTACCCAGCGTTCAGAGCATTTCACGGGGCAGCAGCAGCGGCAAAATCAACAGAGCGAATCCTGAGTTTGATGAAACGCAATACAGAGAAATTGAAATTCGGTATCGTTAAATTGATGCTGGATGGATCGATTCAAGGCTTCTCTGCCCGTATGCGCTGGCCGGGCTATTTCAATGGCGCGCCGAACGGGATTTGGGTGATGGACCCCAAGCAGTATGAAGAGGATTTCGAGGTCTATCACCGAGCGGGTTTGCAGGTGCACACGCATACCAACGCAGATCAAGCCAGCGAAGCCGCCATTGAGGCGATTGAGGGGGTGCTGACACGAAGTCCTCGGCCAGATCATCGCCATACCCTGCAACATGCGCAGATGATTGATGCAGCGATGTTTCGCAAAATGGCGCAGCTTGGGATTTGCGTCAACGTATTCTCGAACCATCTCTGGTACTGGGGTGATCAGCATTATGAGATGACGATGGGACCGGATCGTGCCAATCGCATGAACGACGCCCGCGCAGCACTCGATTGTGGCGTGGCGCTGGCAATCCATTCTGATGCACCCGTCACCCCGCTGGGGCCATTGTTCACCGCTTGGTGCGCGGTGAACCGCATGACGCCATCAGGCCGAGTATTGGGCGCTTCCCATCGAATCTCTGTTGCAGAGGCCCTGCACGCCATCACCATGGGGGCTGCGTGGACATTAAAGGCGGATCACGAGATCGGCAGCATTGAAGTGGGTAAAAGAGCCGACTTTGCCGTGCTTGAAGACGATCCCCTGACGACTGACCCCATGAAACTGAAAGATGTCAGGGTGTGGGGTACCGTGCTGGGTGGCAAAGTGTTTCAAGCTGGGCACGAATAAGCAAGTGGATACGGTACGTTTGCCGTTAACGATCGTTGGCGGCTTTCTGGGGGCAGGTAAGACGACGTTGATTCAACGTTTGTTGCGACAAGCAGGCGGGCGGCGCATTGCGGTGCTCGTCAATGACTTTGGCAAGCTCAATATCGATGCCCGACTCATTGCTCAGGCGGGGGCTGACACCATCGAACTGACCAATGGTTGTGTGTGCTGTTCGATTGGCGACGATTTGAATGGTGCCTTGATCCAACTTGAGGCACGGGCGTCAGAGTTCGACCATGTGGTGATTGAAGCCAGTGGTGTCTCTGATCCCTGGAAAATCGCCCAGATCGGCTTACTGAACGCTGGCTATCGACTCGACGGCGTCGTCGTTGTTGTTGATGCCAGTACGGTGCTTGAGCTGCTCGACAATCCGCGCTATGACGATACGTTGCTGCGGCAATGTCGACACGCTGATTTGTTGTTGCTCAACCAAATTGATCTTGTGCCTGGTGACCAGGCGCAGATTGAGGCCCATACACAAACGATTCGTCGTCGGCTCGTCAAGGAGACGGCCCATACCCAAGTCATCTGTTGCACCGAGGCCGACATCCCCACAGACGTCTTGCTCAGTGCTTGTCATGAGGTATCCAGAAAATTGCCGTCCGTTCCGCGCTGGGGAGACGACTTAACCAGCAGTGGACATCCTCAGTGGCAAACACTCAGCTTCTGCTCAGACAGGGTTTGGACGCGAGCCAGTTTTGAGGCGTGTTTGTCGGCGGTGCCTGTCCAGCTGATTCGCGGCAAGGCGATCTTGAGGCAATCACCAGCGAATCCGTCTGCTTCGGTTTCATGGATCGAGTGGCATCGTGTTTGCGGGCGCGATACGTGGATCGAGCATATTGGGCCGCCGCCGGTTGATCGGTCTTTGCTTGTCTTAATCGGTTTGGATGTCTTAACCGACACCAACAAGACGGCGCTGCAAACGCATCTTTGGTATTAGATCTTTTCGTCCCGTAGCCAATACCATTTGTAGAGCGCACGCTGCCCGAGACGCCGAAACGGCGCAAAAAGTTCTGAGCGAACTTTGCCCAAGATATTGGGGTATTCAAGCGGTGAGTTGTAAATGGGCAGATCAAACACAGCCTTATCTTTGTCGGCACCGACGGCACGTTGTGCCAAGCGCTTGCCAGCCCAGGTAGAAAACGACACCCCATTGCCGCCATATCCAATAGAATGCCAGATGGTTTGCTTGGGATCGGGTTGCACAATTCGCGGCATCATATCGTGGCTGACATCAACCCATCCCCACCAAGAATGCTCGATGGGTATCCCCGCCAGCGGTGGGAATTTGCGTGCAATCGCATCGGTCAATAGTTTGAGATGCACGGGGTGCTCTGCATCTGCGCCTGTAATAGAACTTCTACTACCCAATTGCAAGCGATTGTCTTTGAGCAAGCGATAGTAAAACCGGAGGGTGCGAGTATCCGTTAAAAAAGTATGTGATTTGAACCGAGTTGCCTCAATTTCAGCGGGCGTCAACGGGCGGGTCACCACTGAGTTAGATAAGATCGGTAGGATCTTGTTTTTGACCAAGGGGTTTAGGTGCTGCCCCGTGTAGCCACCGGTGCATAGCAAGACGCGCTTTGCTTTGACAATCCCGCCCGGCGTTTGCAGATGATGAATGCCGTTGATCGTTTGCCATCCCTGCACGGGGCTGCCTGGATGTACTTTGACGCCAAGCTCGCGAGCCTGGCGCATCAGACCGAAGGTGAATTTAAGTGGATGGATACCGACACCTTCTTGCTCGAGTAAGGCGCCATGGGCATCGCGATCATCGCAGTATGCCTCTCGCAAGGCTTCCGGGGATAACAGGCGTGTGTTGTAACCAAAAATTTTGTTACGAACATCGTGTTCAATTTTCAGGTAATCGACTTTATGAGGACGGTGTGCGATGTAGAGATGACCACCGTCGAACGCATCACACTCGATTTCACGTGTCAGTTGTTTGAAGTTTTCAAAGCCGGTACGGATTTCAGCGTCAAGCTGCTTCGCCGTATCCAAGCCCCAGCGTTCAATCCACTGTCGTCTGGATAATCGGCCTGAGGCGTTTTGGCCTTGACCGCCACTGCGACTTGAGCAACCCCAGGCGGTTTGATTGGCTTCGAGCACGGTAGCAGCAATCCCGTGGTCTTGCGCGAGGTAATAGGCTGTAGCCATCCCGGTGGCGCCAGAGCCAACGATGACCACATCGACTTCCATATCCGACCTGACCGGGCCATCATCTTCGGGAGGAACCCCTGCGCTGGCCACCCAGTAACTGGGCGAGTAATGCTGGTTGTGTCCCGCGTCCGGGGTGACAAGGGGGTCGTGTTGAGGGTTGTATGGGTTAGGCGACACGCGAGGACCTTGGTTTGATGGGGGGTGTGACGGCTCGTGAGGTGGGTTTGATGATCAGACCGTTACGCTAGCGTCGGCGGACGGTCTTTGCGGTAAGCATCTTTGACGGCAATTTTTCCGTCTCGTAGGATAAAAAGATCGACCCCATCCATCTCAAATTTTGCACCATCTGCTGCGCGGGTGGCAATAAAAGTCCATTCAGAGAAGCCTCGATTGCCAACGACTTGATCAGGTGATCTGGGCACCCATTTTGCATCGGGAAAGGCACTGAAGGTGGCTTCAAAGGCCGCTTTCACGGCGGCTTGTCCGACAATGGCGTTGCCATGCGCCTCTGGCCCCATCGCGGTGCGAAAGACGCAATCGTCGGTCATCATCGACACGAGGGCAGCAGCGTCGTGGGCGTTAAAAGCTTCTCCGAACGCTTTCAGAAGGGCGTGGTCGCGCGCAATGGTGGCAGTTGCGGTCATTTTTATCCAGAGTCCGTGTTGGGTGCTAGATGCTAGGTGCTAGCGTTTTGTTTAGTCAGTTCTCTATCAAACCATTCAGCGCCTATCGTGTCAATGCCAGCGCAGGCGTCAATCATCACAACGGTTATAGTTGATCGACGAGAAACAAATAGAGATTGAGTCACCGCCATGCCAGATTCAGACGGTTGGGATATTGATGGAATCGCGGTGTTTAAAGCACTCGGCTATATCGTCGGGTTGCCAGCTTTCATGGTAGGCACAGCGCTATTTATGCTGGGCTTTTCAGTGCTTAATCCAACGGTGCTCAATGCTGCTTGTTGGTTGTATAGCGTGGCTGCCACGGCAATGGGGGGGCGATTCGTTCTGATTCGCGTCAACCCTCGCCACGAAAGGCAAGCCTTTTTGTTGGCCCTCGGCTCACTGGCTACCATGGGCCTTATTTATGCGCTGTTATCAGGCGCTTTGCACGTGTTCGGGTTCAGTGACTATGGGTCTTCGACCAGAACAGCGTGAATTGATCGTAGCTGAGCGAGCTTGCTTCATGGTGTCGTTCGGCGTCAACCGTATTGCTTATCGACCCACATCCGGTATTCGCCGCTGGTGACGTGAGCCACCCATTGGGGATGATCAAGATACCACTGCACCGTCTTTTGAATACCGGAGTCGAATGTTTCTTTGGGTTTCCAGCCAAGCAGTCGTTCGATCTTTCGGGCGTCGATGGCGTAGCGACGATCGTGACCGGGACGGTCTTTGATAAACGTGATTTGCTTGGCGTACGACAGGCCGTCTGCACGGGGTCTCAACTGATCGAGTCGCGCGCAGATGGTTTTGACAACCTCGATATTGGTCATTTCGTTCCAGCCACCCACGTTGTAGGTTTCTCCGACGTGTCCGGCTTCAAGCACGCGTTCAATGGCAAGACAGTGATCGACAACAAACAACCAATCACGCACTTGTTGCCCATCCCCGTAGATGGGTAATGGCTTATCGGCCAGGGCGTTCGAAATCATGAGAGGGATCAGCTTCTCTGGAAAGTGAAAAGGCCCGTAGTTATTACTGCAATTGGTCGTCAGCACGGGCAAGCCGTAGGTGTGGTGCCAAGCACGCACTAAATGATCTGACGACGCTTTGCTTGCAGCGTAGGGACTATTCGGCGCGAACGGATGCGTTTCAGTGAAAGGTGCCTCTTCAGCGGTGAGCGTACCGTAGACCTCGTCTGTCGATACGTGCAAAAACCGGAATGCTTGCTTTTCTGGGGCGCCGAGTGCTGACCAGAACGCGCGTACCGACTCGAGCAGGTTAAAGGTACCCGTCACATTGGTGTCAATAAAGTCGCCAGGTCCATGAATGGATCGGTCAACATGGGATTCGGCGGCAAAATTGATCACCGCACGTGGTTGATAAGTTGTCAACAGTTGCCCCAACAATGCCTTGTCGCCGATGTCACCGCGAACAAAGACGTGCCGGGGGTCGTCTTTGAATGCTGCCAAATTTTCAAGATTTCCAGCGTAGGTCAATTTATCAAGATTAACGAGAGGTTCATCATGATTGGCAAGCCAAGTGTGAACAAAATTGCTGCCGATAAAACCCGCACAACCGGTAACTAGAATCATGGTGACTTTGAGAATGCCTTTGATAAAAAAGACTGAATTGGCAAGGGACTGTCAAGAAAGACTTCTGGGTCACTTAGTTTAACGGACTGAAAACCCGATATCGTTCGAGCATCGGCTAAACAGACGATGCCGCTTCCAGTGTGAACCAGAACACAGTATGATTTTTGCTGGGGTCGTCGTCAATTTATATAAATACATCTCAATATCTGAGAATTGTTTATCAAATTTCTGATTGTTTTACCAAGGATCTAACGGGAAAAATCATGCATGAGTAGCCTTGAAAAGATGTTGGGATTGCTGGATGCATTCACGACTGATCGCCCTGTTTGGTCGACAGAAGACCTGATTCAGCGCTTGGGCGCGCCGCCATCCACTTGCTATCGATATCTTAAGGTGTTGCATACGTCAGGCTATCTGGCGCGCGTCGCTAACGGCTCTTATGTGCTGGGCCCGCGCATCATGGAGCTTGATCGGGTAACCCGCGAGAGCGATCCGGTCTATGTGGCCGGATCGCCAATTGGCCTACGGTTAACCTACGATACGGGCCACAGCGCCTTGCTATGCATTTTGTATAGCGATTCAATCATGTGTGTTCAACAGACGCGCGGGCGCGACTTCCCTGCGAATCTATTCACACGAGGTCAGCGCCGCCCATTGGTCGCCGGCGCGACCGCCAAGGCGATTCTCGCCTACTTGCCCTTGCATCAGTTACGTATCTTGTATGCACGCCATCACGAGGCGATTGCGTCGGTGGGGTTGGGCCGCGATTGGGATGCCTTCAAAGCCAGCCTGAAAGTCATCCGACAGCAGGGCTTCAGCATGACTCAAGGCGATTACAACGCTGGCATCGTTTCAATTGCCGCGCCTGTGTTTAATCAAGAGGGTGAGGTCTTGGGCAGTATTGCGTTGGCGGCTTCGGTGCATTTGGTGCAACCCGATAAATTCAAAGGGTACGCTCCGCAAGTAAAAGCCGCAGCCCAAGACATCACGGACCGGATTTGCGCTAATGTCGGGCTCGCGGCATTACCGGCTCGTGCGCTCGGTTGAAAGTAACAGTGGTGTTATTTCTGCCAAACAGTGTTGTTTTTCCCTTAAAGTCATAAGGTTATAAGGCTTGAGTGAACCTGATGTTTTCTTGTAAGATGTCCAACATCTTAATTGTTTCTCGCATACTGATAAATATAAGTAAAAACAAGCGAGAGCGGTGAGATGTGGGTAATTACTTGAGAACTGAAGGAGAAGCAGTCACATGTACAGCACAAAAGGGTCGATTACGTCTACTGTCTACACCTCTCGACGCGAGGCGCCAGTGGGCCGTCGAAGCACTCAATCTAAAGCCGCATTCTCTGCGGTGCAAACCAAGCCAGTGACCGCCTTCGACAGCGTGGCAAGGCCCGAAAATCTGCCAGATGAAATTGCCGAGCAACTGAGATCGCGCATCCTCAATGAGAGTCTAGCCGCTGGTCAACGCCTGCCAACCGAGCAAGAGCTGGGCGCGCAGTTCAGCGTCAGCCGCAACGTGATCCGCGAAGCCATTGCTCGCCTAAAGCTGATGGGGCTGGTTGAAACGCGACACGGGGTAGGCACTTTCGTCTGCGCTGACTTGGCGCTTCGCCCCTTCGATGTGTCGCACGATGATTTGCTCGACATGTCGCAGTTGATTCATGTCTACCAGCTGCGTGTTGAAATCGAGTCAGGCGCTGCCGCCCTTGCCGCGACCAATCGCACCAGCAAGCAACTCGAAAAACTTCAGCAAGCGCTAAAACGCGCCGATGAAACCTCGGATGATTGGGAAGTCGCTGCGCAGGCCGCCTTGGATTTTCATCTAGCGGTCGCGCAAGCCTCGAACAACCCATACGTCGTGCGTATCATGGGTCATTTAAGCGCGGTGATCCACAATGCCGTACGTACCACGCGGTTCGGCAACGTCGGCACAAACCGAGTGCACGAAATTGAAGATGAGCATCATCAGATCGTCGATGCTATCGTTCGTCGTGATGCCGTCGCGGCGCGCCAGATTATGCGCACGCACCTCGAAAACGGTATTTCACGATACCGCACACTATTTGGAGCGCTTTAATGCAATCAATCAGACTGTTGGACAAGGAAATCACCGAAAACCTGATCGTCGAAAAACGAGGGCCTATCGGTTGGATAACGTTCAACGATCCTGGTCGGCACAATGCAGTGTCTTACGACATGTGGGTGGGCATTCCCATCGCGCTGTCAGCCTTTGCGGCTGATGGTGATATCCGTGCCGTTGTCTTGACGGGTGCGGGTGAAAAAGCCTTTGTCAGTGGCGCCAATATCTCTCAGTTCGAAAAGCTGCGCACCGCCGCAGATGCCGTTGCCGAATACGAGCGAGTTGGTGAGGCCGCACAAGCGGCAATTTATGACTTCATCAAGCCCACCATTGCCCGTATTCAGGGATATTGCATTGGTGGCGGTTTGAATATCTCTCTGTGCTGCGATGTCCGCATTGCGTCGCCTGATAGTTCATTTGCCATCCCAGCGGGCAAACTCGGTCTTGGGTATCGATTGACGGCGATCCGTAATTTGATCAACACCGTGGGCGGTCCGACTGCAATCAATATCATGTTGTCCGCCTCGCGTTTTACCGCTGAGCAAGCACTGGAGATGAAGCTCATCCAGTACATGGCGGCACCTGGCGAACTGGATGAGACGGTGGATGCCTATTTAGCCAAGGTGGCGGCGAATGCACCGTTAACGCTGCAAACGGCGAAGGCAGCGATTCGCGAGTTTCAAAAAATCGCCCCTCAAGTCGACGCCGAAAAAATCAACAAAATGGTGCTGGCCTGTTTTGCAAGCGAAGACTATCAAGAGGGTAAACGCGCTTTCGCCGAAAAGCGCAGCCCTGTTTTTAGAGGTAAGTAAGCTGGCTTTGCCTGTGCGGTTTTAGTTCATTGTCGGATGCGGTACGATCCCACACTCTCATGAAGCTAAAACCACGCATCCTCTTGATTGGCGCAAACGGACAACTCGGCCACGAGCTGGCGCTGACATTGCCCTCGGTGGGTGATGTTATCGCCTTAACGCGAGCAGAACTCGATTTCGCCGACGCGTCTCATGTCCAAGCAAACATCCAGTCGCTGGTTGCGATCCACCATCCCGATGTGATTGTTAATGCGGCGGCTTATACAGCTGTGGATAAGGCCGAATCCGAGCCTGAACTCGCGCACTTAATCAATACCGAGGCCGTTCGTTATCTGGCGAAAGCGGCCAACGAGAGCGGTGCTTGCTTCATTCATTATTCAACTGATTATGTGTTTGACGGTGACGAGCCGTTGTCTCACCGTTATGCAGAAACGGATAGTGCCAACCCTCAGTCGGTTTACGGGACAACCAAACGTCTGGGCGAGTTAGCGATCGAGCAGACCTGTCAAAGGCATCTGATCTTCAGGACGAGTTGGGTGGTGGGTCAACACGGCAACAACTTTTTGAAAACCATGCTTCGTCTGGCGCAAACACAAGCCCAACTAACCGTGGTCGACGATCAATGGGGCGCGCCGACGGCCGCGGTGCTGATTGCACAGACCACCGCCTACGTGTTGAGCAGCATGCACGAACAACCCGCAGACGACCCCCGCTGGGGTACCTATCACTTAACGGCCGACGGGGTGGTGACATGGCACGCATATGCCCAATACGTCATCGGGTTTGCAGCAGCAGCTGGTCTGCCGATGAGGATTACTCAGCAAACTATCCTACCGATTAGCACCAAAGACTATCCCGTGGCAGCGAAGCGGCCCCGTAACTCTCAACTTCAGACGCATAAGCTTCGACAACGTTTTAAGGTTGTGCTACCCGACTGGCGACAAGGGGTGGATTCGGTGCTGACACAGGTGTTGGGATCAGCTCAACCCAGTTCAACGCAGCTAAAACACAAGAGTTAGCGCTGATGGCTACCAAGATTTTGATTGTTCGTACTTCGTCGCTAGGTGATTTGGTACATATGTTGCCAGCGATCTCGGATATTGCCGCCCACGTGCCTGATGCACAAATTGACTGGTTAGCAGAAGAGGCCTTTGCCGAGATCCCGAGTTGGCACCCCGCCGTGCACGAGGTGATCGCTGTCTCTCATCGTCGCTGGCGTAAGGCGTGGTGGTCAAAACAGGTGAGACAAGAAAGACAAGTGCTCAAAGAGAAATTACACGCTCGCCACTACGATATCGTTCTCGATATGCAAGCGTTGATGAAATCAATTTGGTTGGTTCGGATGACCACCGGCCGTCGGCATGGGTTGGATTTCAGGTCAGCACGTGAGCCGATGGCCTCACTCTTTTACGATGTCAGGCATCAAGTCAAATTCTGGCAGCCAGCCGTGACGCGTCAACGTTTGTTAGCAGCAGCTACCTTTGGCTACGTGTACGAGGGCAAACCAGACTTCGGCTTGCAGCAGTTCGAGCGCCAAGGTGGCAGCAACCGCGCCCAAGACGCACCCTATGCCGTCATCATGCCCTCGGCCAGTCGAGAGGACAAACTGTGGCCCGTTGACGATTGGCACGCCGTTTTTGAACGATTATTGGCAGCGGGATTGTCTCTCAAAGTTCTGGCCGGTAATGAGGCAGAGACCCGTCGCGCTCAGGATTTGATTGCGAGTTACAGTAGCGCCTTGGTTTTGCCCAAAATGGGGCTGCGTGATGTCGCCCAATGTCTGGCGGGGTCAACTTGCATGGTTGGGCTCGACAGCGGTTTGACACATTTGTCGGCAGCTTTAGGCCGACCGACCATCGGCATTTATAAAGCATCGACGCCTATTCGCACGCCCTTGGTTGGGGATGCGTTTACGGCCAGTTTGGGCGATCGGGGCCGGGCGCCCAAACGCCAAGAGGTGCTCGACGCTTTGTCACAGTTACTCGGCTAGTATTGAATGATGGTGCTTTCTCTTTACTCTTTTTTATTATTTATTGCCGCTCCTTTTCTCTGGATTTGGATGTATGTTCGTGCTCGCCGTGCAGGCGGTGATTGGGGCATTCTCAGTGCAGAGCGATTTGGCCATTATGCGCAACCTTGGGATGGGGTTGCGCCCGTTTGGGTGCACGCAGTCAGTCTCGGTGAGACACGAGCCGCATCGTCATTGATACGAGCATTGCTCGAACGAGGCAATCGTGTGTTGCTGACGCACATGACTGTCACAGGTCGCGCCGAAGGTGCGCGGCTATTTGCTGAGGAAATCGCCGCAGGACAGTTGCTTCAGCAATGGTTACCTTATGATTTTGCCCGTGCGACGAGTGATTTTTTTGAGCATTATCGCCCTCGGCTAGGGTTGTTGATCGAACGAGAAGTTTGGCCCAATTTGATTGCGCAAGCAAAGGCAAACGCGATACCGATGGTGATGGTCAATGCTCGATTTGGGCCAGAGGCACGCAAGCACGTTCATCAGATTGATCGTTTTCTGGGATCATTGATGCGAGATGCCTACGCCAGTCTGGATTTGGTGCTTGCGCAAACCGCCGAGGATGCGGCACGCTTGTTTGAGGTGGGTGTCCGAAATATTGAAGTCCTCGGCAATATCAAGTTTGATATTGAACTGCCTGAGGTTGCCATCGAAACGGGTCACGACTGGCACAAGGCACTGGGCCGGCCTGTGATCGCCATTGCAAGTACGCGAGAGGGCGAAGATGTGGTCTTTGCGCAAGCCTTGAAACGCTTGATGACTGAGCACACCCGTGCACTATTCTTTTTGATCCCTCGTCACCCTCAACGATTCGACGATGCAGCGGCGCACTTAGACGAGGCGGGGATACGTTATGCCCGCTGGTCTGTCGTTCGTCGCGACAGCCCTTCAGCGGCGCATATCGCAGGCGCACAGGTGATTCTCGGTGATACGGTGGGCGAGATGCCCTTCTTTTATGCCGCCAGCGACATTGCGATTGTTGCGGGCAGCTTTGCCCCCCTGGGTGGTCAAAATCTCATTGAACCCTGTGCTGTGGGAACCCCCGTCATTGTGGGGCCGCATACGTACAACTTCAAACAGGCGGTTGTGGATGCGGTGCACCAAGGGGTTGCCGTGCAGATTCACGGGCATAGCGAAGATGCTAAATCGGTTGAAAAAACCGCACAATCTGCAGCCTCGCTCGCCTTGATACAAGCGTTTGAATGGTTAGGCGACCCAGCAGGTTTGCAACAACGCCGTCAGAAGGCAAAGCTCTGGGTAGCCCAGCATAGGGGTGCTACCAAGAGAACGCTTGAACAAATTATCGAGTTTGAAAGCGCCCGGGGGCAATAACTACCGCTTCGCTGTTGAGTTCAGCGCCGGGTGCTGTTTTATCCGAACGCCCTTTTTCTGCTGGAGGCGGGCCGAACACGCCCTGCCCAAGCGCAAAGACACCAAGATTGAGTAACAGAAAAAAAACTAAAATGATTCGCATCAGGTATCTTAAGTCTCGGCTAATCAAGCGTCAACTCGGCTGAGTGGCCAGGCGGGCAACCCCGTCGAGGACGGGATTAATCAGAAACGTTGGTTTCAGGTCGGGCATCATGCGTTGCACCTCCACTTCCACTTCCAGCCATCCGCCGCCACTCACGCACAACAATGGGTCGACACCAAAATGTTTACGGGCGATCTGGCACTGCCGAAGGACAGCCCCTGCCTGAGCAGCAACGACACCGGTCGCGATCGCCTGAAGGGTATGTTTTGGATAGTCATTGCTTGCCCCATCTGCAAGGGGCAAGTTGGCTGTACCTTGTGCAAGCGATTGACGCATCAAGGCAGGCCCCGGCAAAATCAAGCCGCCTTGAAAAATATTGTCCGGCGACAAAGTGTCGATGGTGGTCGCTGTGCCGAAGGTCGCAAGGATCAACGGCGGATGAGCCGTCGGAAAATGCCCCGCTAAGCCGAGTAAAGCAGCCCACCGATCCGAACCCAGCTGAGTGGGTGGGGTGTAACCGTTGTGCACCTCCAAGGCGCGGGGGCCCGGGAGAATCCATTGCACCTTGCATCCAACCATCTCTAGCGCTTTACCCAGCGCTTGCGCCACCACGTTGCCAGCGACATTGACGCCCATGGCAGACGTCGGTTGCACCGGCAACCGATCGAGCCATTTGGCTAAAGCACCTGTTAATGCATCGAGCGGTTGCAGGCTAATGGCGTGCACCGTTGGTTCGCGCCCCATGGACGGATGTTGCCAGCCCAGTTTCACGCGACTATTACCGACATCAAGCAAAATAATCATTGGTTATGGTTGCTGCTAAAAGAGGGTTGACGTCTCACCGATACATCCCCTACAAAAACCGGGGTCGTGCCTGCCTCAGTTTTTACAAGTAACTGGCCCTGCGTATCAACCCCTTGGGCAATCCCTGTGATTAATAAGCGGCCCTGGTCGTACGTATTCACAGTCTGACCGGCCAGCGCATCCACTGTATCAAAACGGGCTCGAAAAGGGGTAAAGCCAGCGGCTGAAAAAATCTGTACCGCATCAAACCAAGCTTGAGCAATCTTGGCAACCAGTAACACAGGATCGCACTGTACCCCACTGATTGTCGCCCAGTCTGTCACCTCGCGGTCTAGGTGCGCCGACAGGCCTGCGCCGTTGTACAAATTGAGCCCGATACCAATGACGACACTGGTCGAGTCGGTCTTTAAATCGGTCTTCGTCGCAGGATCGGGCGTTGGCGGTGAAATGACCGTGGGAGGAGTCGCTGCGCTTTCAATCAAAATCCCCGCCAGCTTGGCCTCACCGCACTGGATGTCGTTCGGCCATTTCAGGGTAAGGCGCGAAAGCTTGGTGGTCTCGGCTACGGGCCCTTCTGTCGAACTGCGGTGCTTATCCAGCAAGAGGGCACTCAAGAGCGCACGCAGCGCCTCACAGGTTGCCACCCCAATGGCTGGCGATAGACCACCGAGATCGGCGATCGAGCGCTTGATCTCGAAAGCGCAGGAAAACAGCAACGACTCACCCTCGGCGGCGACCCAGGCTCGACCAGCACGACCACGGCCGTTCGTTTGTTGATGAGCACCACGTAGCGTCGCCAAGGGTTGATTCAAACCCATCATGGCCAAAGCGGGTTGAGCTTTCACTTGTTTGACCAGATCGGTGTTGGTCGACCCTGTTTCTTGAACCCATTGAATATCGCCAAAGCACTTCAGACGGCTTTTTAGCGCCATTTCAAAGGCGCGCGGAGGTGGAAATCGCGGTGACATAACTCGGATTTTAGGTCGCAAATATCGTTTGCAGGGCGATTGACAGGAAATTGACCGTGGTGTGCCTGATGATCAGACGGTATTATGTTTGCTGTGCCAACATTGTTGACTCAGTCAGACGTGCGTCATTTCTATCACCGGGACTACATGCCAGTTTTATCCACTCGTTCGAAACCAGTGTCGCCGGTTGCCCTAAGGGGCGACACTTGTCATTTATCTGGCGACTGGAATGTACAAGCATTGGCGAAGCGAAAAGAAGTGGTGACGCGTCAGCGTGCTTTGGTCAAGGCGAAGGCGTCGCCGGCCTGGGATTTATCTAAAGTGGGCCTGTTGGATGCTGTTGGTGCCCAATTAATTTGGGAAGGTTGGGGCCAGCAGCTGCCCAAGCAGCTCACGGCGAATGACGATCAAAAAGGGCTGTTTGCCGTGTTGGCCGCTAACCCAATTGTTGCCCCACCCCCCAGCCCCCGGATGGACTGGTTGGATTGGGTACGCGAGATCGGCGCTGCTTTTTTTGTGGCCTTCGAAAATGGTCGAGAGCTACTGGTCTTGTTGGGTAACCTTGTCTTAAATCTTTGGTCATTATTATTGAAGCCCCGGTACGGTCCGTGGCGAGAAATATCCGCCCAAGTGTTTCGCACGGGGACGCAGGCGGTTGCCATCACCGCGTTGGTCGGATTTTTGATCGGGATTGTGTTGTCGTATTTGTCCGCGCAACAACTTAATGCGTTTGGAGCAGGTCAATATGTCATCAAGTTGCTTGGCGTTTCGATTGTCAGAGAGTTAGGGCCGGTGCTGGCCGCCATCATTGTGGCGGGCCGTTCGGGCTCAGCGATTACGGCACAGATTGGTGTGATGCGCGTCACGCAAGAGCTAGATGCCATGGATGTGATGGGGATCTCTCAAAGTCAGCGATTGATTCTGCCTCGCGTGGTGGCTTTGGCAATCACGATGCCGCTACTGATTATTTGGACCGATACGCTGGCGTTGTTGGGGGGCGTTCTGGCGGCAAACTTCGAGCTAGGCCTGTCAACGAACTGGTCTCTACAAAGATTGCCTGACGCCATCGGCATCACAAATTTCTGGATAGGTAACTTGAAAGGCGTGACCTTCGGCATTTGGATCGCGTTAGTTGCCTGTCACTTTGGTTTGCAAATAGAACCTAACACTGAGAGTTTAGGGCGCGGGACGACCACCTCGGTGGTCACGTCAATTACTGGGGTGATTTTGATCGATGCCCTGTATGCCATCATTATCAATGAATTGAAACTGTGACCATGGTTACCTCGCAGCCTATCAAGACTTCCAATCCGGCCAGCGCCGTCATCGCGCCTGTCATCGATTGCGAAAATCTGACGACAGCTTTTGGTAAGCATGTCGTGCATGAGCATCTCAATCTTCAAGTGTTTAAGGGTGAAATTCTTGCCTTGGTGGGTGGGTCTGGCTCGGGCAAGACGACGCTCTTGCGTCAAATTCTCGGGCTCGCGACCCCGAACGCAGGGGTCGTTAAAGTCTTTGGCCAACCGATCCATGAGTATCAGGGCGACAAGCGTGTTTTACTTACACATCGGTGGGGGATGCTTTTTCAGGCTGGTGCCTTATTTTCGGCGTTATCCGTTTTTGATAACGTTGCGCTACCTTTGCGCGAACTGCATCATCTGCCAGAGGACTTAATTCGTGATGTCGTGATGATGCGGTTGAGCTGGATGGGGTTAAAAGAGCGTGACGCCATGCTGATGCCTTCTGATTTATCTGGCGGCATGGTCAAACGGGTTGCGCTGGCACGCGCGTTAGCCTTAGATCCCGAGTTGTTATTTCTGGATGAGCCGACTGCCGGGCTAGACCCTCAACGCTCAGATGAGTTCGTCAAACTCATTAAAACCTTGCATCGGCAACTTGGTTTTACGGTCATCATGGTCACACATGATTTGGACACAATCCGCGACTTATCGACCCGAGTCGCCGTATTAGCTGAAAAGAAAGTGTTGGTGCAGGGTAGTCTTGAGGATGTCATGAACACGGATCATCCTTTTATCAAAGCATTCTTTCATAGTGAACGCGGTGAACGCACGCTAGGAAACTTGGACGGCAAGGAACGTACAAATGGAAAATCGTAGCCACGCGCTCATGGCGGGCTTGTTTGCACTAATCCTCATTATTGGTGGGATTGCCGCCGCTATCTGGATTAGCAAGAAAAACATACCACTCATGCCCTATGAAATTGTTTCAACAGCGCCAGTGACGGGCCTTTCTGCTAAGTCCGAGGTGCGATACCAAGGGGTGCCTGTTGGGCGAGTGGATGCGATGCGCTTTATCCCTGAAAAGCCAGGACAAGTGCGGATCAACATTGCCGTCGATCCACGAGCGCCGATCACCCTAGGGACGTGGGCAGAGTTGGTGACCTCGGGCGTAACAGGCGTCTCACACATCGAGCTGCGTGACAACGGTGATTTGCCGACATTGTTGACCTCGTCGGCCAAGGATGTGCAGACAATACCGATGCGACCCAGTTTTTGGGAAAGGCTTCAATCTCAGGGCGGTGGCATGATAGCCTCGGCTGAGCGAGTCTTGAGTCAGCTTGAAAAATTCACGAATTCAGAGACCGCAGTCGCGTTTCAGAAAACCATGCAAAACACGGCTGCTGCGACCGGCAAACTCAACGATACCTTGCGAGCCCTTGATCCTAGTCTCAAACGCTTGCCCAATTTGATTGATTCGATCACCACGACCGCTGACCGGATCGGGGCATTAACAACCAGTGCGCAGCAGTCGATGAATTTGGTTAACGCGCCTAATGGCCCTTTGCACGAGGCTGCTCGCAGTTTGCAATCGCTTCGTCAGGGGCTGGCGCAAGTCCAAAGCTCGACTTTGCCAGACTTAGCCGTGCTCTCAGTCAGCGTCAGTGACGCAGCGCGCAGTTTTGCGGCGACGACTCGCCAACTCGGTCAATCCCCGCAATCACTGTTGTTTGGATCGCCACCTGCCATGCCTGGTCCGGGTGAACCTGGGTTTGCCGGGTTTGGTAGTGTGTCGCATTGAGAAAAGGAATAACAAACGTGATATCGATCAAACAGTATTTACGTCCGATTTGTATGGGTTTGAGTTGCCTGTTGACGATGTTTTTGTGCGCTTGCACCGCAGGCAAACTTGGTCAGGCACCGCGCCAGCTTGATCTTGGTACAGGCCCCGGCTTGATGAATAAGATGGCTTTGCCGAGAAATTTACCGGTTGTGGTGCCAGAAGCCACGGCATCCGCGCTATTGACAGATACAGCGGTTATCTGGCGAATCGGGTACACGGGTCAACCACAGGCTTACTCGACATTTAAATGGGCCGCACCGCCAGCCAAGTTGGTGAACCAACGGCTGATCGAACGTCTGGCTCTGCAGGGGGCGGTATTGCCGCAGAACGTAGGGGGCGATTTGCCACAGATTCGTTTGAACTTGCAGCGGTTTGAGCAATTTTTTGCACCAGACGGTTTGACAAGTTATGGTGATGTGACCTTGCAAGCGGTTTTAGTCAAAGAGGGCAAGGTGCTTGATCAGAAATTGATCGACGTACAGGTGCCTGCTGCGACGCAAGATGCTTTGGGTGGCGCAGATGCGCTGCGCTTAGCAACCGACCAAGCCACCGAACAAGTGGCAAAATGGGCGTCTGATCAACTGAAGCCTTAATTCAATGCCTGCTCATACTGAAATCACGACCTTTGATGGCCTGGCCGGCCTCATCGACTGCGCGCTCGACTGGCCCGACGACACACCGGTTGGCTGGGCCCTGGTGCTGCATCCCAACCCTTCTCAGGGGGGGACACGTGACAACAAAGTGGTGACAACCATCTCTCGAGCCTGCGTGCAAATGGGTTTGCTCGCTGTCAGGCCAAATTTCAGAGGGATTGGCACGTCAGCAGGTGAATTCGATCACGGGATGGGTGAACTGCTCGATATGGCGGCACTGGTCGAGCAATTTCGCGTGCGCTATCCTGAAGTGGTGAGGGGGAAGTGGATATTGGGTGGCTTCTCGTTTGGCACTTCAATTGGCTTGCAGCTTTATGCTAAATGGCTCGCTGCGAACAAGAATCTACCCGACCTGGTGATCTTGACGGGTTCTGCCGCGCTACGGTTTCGGCATGCTGATTCGACGGCCCCCGAAGATGCGTTGGTGATTCATGGCGAGGATGATGACGTTGTGCCTTTGTCCGAGGTCATGGATTGGGCTCGTACGACGGTCATTCCCGTTGTCGTCATCCCTGAGGCAGGACATTTTTTTCATGGCAAATTACTGATGCTCAGGCAAATTGTGCTGAATCGAATCAAGGCTTGCCTATAATGACACTTTAGTCAGGATGCGCATGATGAGAACCAACCAGTCGTTAGCCCCCAATTCGTTTAACTCATTGGTTGTGCGTGCCCCAAGTAAGCCAATAGCCGCGACGGTTGCCCTGTGGGCTGCACTCGCTGTCTGCGCGGTATTTATCCCTTTCGGACTAACGGCGAGTCACGCGGCGGCACCTGTGGCAGCAGAGCCTGCTCGAGCTGTAGCCGCGGTGAGCGAGCTGTCTGCCATTCCCGTGCCGACCCTTGCCGCGCGTGCCTGGGTATCCGTGGATGTGGTGACAGGGCAAGTCATTGCGATGTCCAATCCTGATCAAAAGGTCGAGCCTGCCTCGTTGACCAAGATCATGACGGCGTATCTCGTTTTTAACGCCTTAAAAGAAAAGCGGCTGACCCTCGAACAAGATGTACCGGTTTCTCAGCTGGCCTGGAAGACTAACGGGTCACGCATGTTTATTGAACCTCGCAAACCCGTCACCGTCGACGAATTGCTGAAAGGTCTGATTATTCAATCAGGCAATGATGCCGCTGTTGCGCTTGCCGAGGCGACTGGGGGTAGTGTTGCTTCGTTTGCAGAGTCGATGAACAAAGAAGCCAAGCGGCTGGGGATGTTGAGTTCAAACTTCACCAATCCCGATGGATTACCCGATCCCTCTCATGTGACGACCGCGAGAGATCTGGCGATTCTTGCAAGAGCGTTGATTATTGATCATCCAGAGTACTTCAAGTACTACTCAATGAAAGAGTTCGTCTACAACAAAATCAAGCAGACCAACCGTAATCGTCTGCTATGGACTGATCCGACCGTGGATGGCATGAAAACGGGCTTTACCAATGCGGCGGGCTTTTGCTTAGTCGCGACCGCCCTGCGTGGCGAGCGCCGGGTGTTGACGGTATTGTTAGGCGCCGAGACAAACACGGCACGCACCGAAGAGAGCTTGAAGCTGCTGAACTGGTCTTTCCAGAACTTTGATACGGTGAAAGTATTTGGTAAGAGCCAGCCTGTGGTTGAAGCCCGCGTCTGGAAGGGTGAAGCAGAGGCGACCAAGCTGGGCAGTCTTGAGCCCATTGTCGTCACCGTACCCAAAGGGAAGATTGGCGATATCAAACCGCTGGCGACACGCCCCGATCCGTTGCTGGCCCCCCTTGAAGAAGGGCAAAAAGTGGGTAACTTAACGTTAATGCTCGACGGAAAAGTGCTGCGCACACAATCACTTGAAGTCTTGACCGCTGTCCCGCGAGCTGGTTTTTTTGGTCGTATGGTTGACGCCGTTAAGTTGTGGTTTTATTGATTTTGTCTAACAGACTAAGCTTTGTGCACCCGCGAAGTGCTTCGTCAACTGATCGCGTTATAAAGGGATGAGTATGGTTGAGAATATGTTGATCCAAGGCATCAAGGGTGACCCAACGGTTTACCTCAATGGTGCCTTCGGCCCTTTGTCCGAGGCAAAAGTATCGGTGCTGGATCGAGGGTTTATTTTTGGTGATGGCATTTACGAAGTCGTGCCGGTTTATCACCACAAGCCCTTTCGGATGTCTCAGCATCTGGATCGCCTGGATCGTAGTTTGGCCAAGTTGCGCATCACACCGCCTAAAACGCGAGCGCAGTGGGTCGAATTGATCGAGACGCTGATTGCGCAGTCGCCCGATCCCATGTGTATGGTTTACCTGCAGATTACGCGCGGCGTGGCCAAGCGAGATCACGTGTTTCCGGTGCCTGACGTGACACCAACAGTGTTTGGCATGGTGTCGCCCATGGCCCCCCCGGGCGCTGCTGTGCGAGAGAAAGGTTTGCGCCTGATCAGCATGCCAGACATGCGGTGGTTGCACTGTGACATCAAGTCTGTTTCTTTGTTGGGCAATTGTCTGGCGAAACAAGCGGCCGTCGATGCAGGCGTCGATGAGGTCGCGCAATTCAGAGATGGTTTCCTGACTGAAGGTGGCTCTGCCAATATCTGGTTGGTACAAAACGGGAAGCTACTCGCTGCGCCAAAAGACAATCTGGTGCTTGAGGGCATTCGCTATGGCCTACTCGAAGAACTCACAAAAGCTGCTGGTATCCCTTTCGAGTTGCGACCCATCACCAAAGCCGAAGTTGAGTCAGCGGATGAAATCCTGCTCTCTTCAGCGACTCGCGAGGTTTTACCCGTCGTCGAATTTGATGGCAAGCCTGTCGCTGATGGCAAGCCTGGCGCTGTTTATCGCTTGTTGCGTGCCGCCTACGACGAACAGATCGCTGCCTTGAAATGAAGCAGCCCCCGATGATTCCCAAGGTCCCGGGTTATATACCGCCTGAAGAGTCGCTGATCAGTTATCCCTGCGACTTCCCCATCAAAGTGATGGGGAAGCATCACGCTGACTTCGCACGTACCCTGACCGAGGTCGTCAAACAATTCGATCCGGATTTTGATCCGGTCACGATTGAGCTGCGGCCAAGCAAAAGCGGTAATTATCTTGGTCTGACGTTCACGGTTAAAGCGACCTCACGAGAGCAACTCGATGCGCTCTATAAAGCAGTGCATAGCCATCACATGGTGTCGGTGGTTCTCTAGTGCACTGGTCCCGTCCAGTCGATTATGTGACGGTATGGGAGGCCATGAAAGCCTTCACCGCTCAGCGTCATGAGTCGACATTCGATGAAATCTGGCTGGTTGAGCATTTGCCTGTCTACACGCTGGGGCAAGCGGGTAAGCCAGAACACATTCTTCAACCCGGACAGATTCCGATTGTTCAGACTGACCGAGGTGGTCAAGTGACGTATCACGGCCCGGGTCAGGTGGTGGCCTATGTCATGGCAGATTTGAGACGGTCAAAGCGTTTTGTCAAAGAGATGGTCGCTCAAGTTGAACAGGCCGTCATCGACACGCTTGTACAGTTTGGTATTCAAGAGGCGTGCAGAAAGCCAGGGGCGCCAGGTATTTACGTGCCGTTTCCGATTGAGTTGGCAAAGATTGCGGCACTCGGATTGAAAATCCGGCAAGGTTGTAGCTACCACGGGGTCGCGCTTAATGTGAACATGGATCTCGGCCCTTTTCTGGGCATCAACCCTTGTGGGTATGAGGGCTTACGGACGATCAGCATGGCATCATGTGGGGTTAAGGCAGAGTGGGATGAGGTTGCCAGCGTGTTGTCTGGTCAAATCACTCAGCACTGTGGGCTGCGAGTAAAATAGGGCATTGAGCTCGCCAGATTTTTACTGTCGAGCGAACATCCGGCTCTACTTAGGGTTTCAAGTTGGGCGCCATAAGGCATTTTAATACTATGTCGATAGATCAGACAGAATCCACCGGTCATTCACCGATCGCTTCAAGCACATACGACGCGACACAGAAACAGAAGTCAGAAGCCAAGACTTCTCGTATCCCTATTAAAGTGGTGGCTGCCGAGCGCCTGAAAAAGCCTGATTGGATTCGCGTCAAAGTGGCACCCGCTGGGTCGAGATTTAACAGCATCAAACAGATTTTGCGTGAACACAATTTACACACCGTCTGTGAAGAGGCGTCATGCCCCAATATTGGCGAGTGTTTTGGCAAAGGCACGGCTACTTTTATGATCATGGGCGACAAATGCACGCGTCGCTGTCCATTTTGTGATGTAGGCCATGGTCGGCCTGACCCGCTGGATGTCAATGAGCCGGTCAATTTGGCGAAAACGATTGCCGCGCTGAAATTGAATTATGTGGTGATCACGTCTGTGGATAGAGATGACCTGAGGGATGGCGGTGCCGCTCATTTTGTGGCGTGCATCCGTGAAGTACGTGAGCGCTCGCCGTTGACGCGAATTGAAGTGCTTGTGCCCGACTTTCGAGGCCGACTTGATCGTGCGCTCGAAATCCTCGATGGTGGCCCGCCTGATGTGATGAATCACAACCTCGAAACCGTGCCGCGGTTGTACAAGCAAGCTCGTCCTGGGTCGGATTACGCGCACTCGCTGAAATTATTGAAAGAATTCAAGGCGCGTCATCCCGATACACCGACTAAATCCGGGCTGATGCTGGGTTTGGGTGAGACCGATGATGAAATCCTCGAAGTCATGCGTGATATGCGTGCGCACGATGTCGATATGCTGACGATCGGCCAATATTTGCAGCCTTCTCAGCATCATTTGCCAGTGCTTCGCTATGTCCATCCAGATACGTTCAAGATGTTTGAAAAACAAGCGTATGCCATGGGTTTTCAGCATGCTGCCGTCGGCGCGATGGTTAGATCTTCATATCATGCGGATGAGCAGGCACACGCTGCGGGTGTTGCTGTGAATGACTCGTTGTAAATGATAAAGTATCGATATTAATGATAAAATATCGATATTAATAATAAAAAAAATATCAAAAAACTAAAATATACTCATGAGGTTTACAACGATCTCGTGAGGTTTCTTTGGCTTTCCAGAGAAGAACTTTCGAATATAGGCAAGCCAGTAATACCAATAATTTCATCATTACGGCTTTTCCTGACGATTCACATTACTGGCGGCTCGATTGGTTTGGTGAAATAGCGTTTCCCGATCGTGGCTCTCGGAGAATGCAACCCTCGGTCTTGGTTTATCTTTCAAAGGTGACCGATCTTTCATTCAAAGATGACCCATCAGTGCTGCTCTCTCCGCAAAGTACGGCACTGGTCAAAGATCAAACTCGTAGATGGGTCTCAGTGGGTACGCTGGTTATTTTGAAGGTCGGGGATATCTGGCATAACCAATCACTATATCTAAGCCCTGATTATGAAAGCGAGACGTTTTCCCGGATCAAAATATCCGGCGAGTTTGTAGATCTTGTTAAGGCTGGACTCAGTCCAGACGAAACAGACTTTCTAATTCCGCTGGTTGAGCACCCGTGGCACATGCAAGCGACTCAGTCGTATTGCCGGATGCTGACCCTTAAAGATGAACGACGAGTGATCGTGCCATGCATTGAGCTTATCCGTTTTTATTTTGGTTCATCGAGCAGTTTGCTAACTAAATTATTTGTACCACCAATGCAAAAAAATGCGCTGTTTCAAGACAATACGTTCCAACCAAAGAGCGGGCACCTTTCCATCGAGTTGGGAGAAGGGATATCAGGCAGTTCCGCCGCTGCGATTGGGCGTATGTGTTTAGCCGAATCTGCATGGCAAGCCGCAGTCAGTGTGGGGACGTCTATGTTGGATGCTGCGAAAGAAAAAAGGCCTATCTATCCCAAAGGAAATTTTCCGTTTGAAGGAACTACAGAGCTTCGAGCGTCGGGCAAGTGGTTGTCATTTGGAGAGACGAAGCGGGCAACTTTTCTCGTTTACAAGCTGACTAGTTGTAGTCATCGTTTTCCGTTCAAGTCGATCAAATATCAGATAAGTGGTGAAAAAAAGAAGCCATTTTTTGATCAGCCTCGACTGGGGCATGCCGGGCAATCAGATTATCGAGGCTCAGCTCCAGACTCTTCAAATCAAAGTATCAAAGAGGCGGACGGGTCAAAGCAGCTGGAATCCAAAACGCGGAATTTCAGTGACACTGTCACATTCCCTGATCTTGTAGGCAAACCAATTTGGAAATCCAAAAAACTAACGCTTAAACAATGGATGAGTCAGAAACTATATGCAGGTGGACAAGCACTGGATTCTGCTGCGCTTGGAGTACCTGATGGATACCAGCGAGTTCGACCTATTGAGCTGGCCAGGCACGTTAAGCGGAAAAGCCAGACGGATAAGCTTCCGCCAGAATTTATCCGTGAAATTTTGAAGGGACTGAAACTGATTGAGGGACTTGAAATAACCCTTCTAACCGAAAGTGACGATGATGGTTGGTCGATCCCAGTGCCATTGATCGAAAACGAAGATGCGGTGGTTGAACCCAAACTCTTAGTGGAAGATCCACTGATCGGGATTAGGCTTCGCAGAGCTTGCGTTTTATCGCTCAAGGATGAAAGAGATCATTGCCTGATGGTCATCATTGAAGACAAACCCAGCTTTAGCAAACTTTATCTACAAAGCAACAACGATGATACAAGCCCAGGGTTATCTGTGAGTATGGCTACGAAGGAGTTTGCCAAAAGCTACGACTGACTTTCGTAAATTCACTAGAGAGCTATTGCTAGCCGACTGTTGTTGATAATAAATTGGACGTCAAGCATTTATTTTTTTGATGACAATGCTGACAACGTTATCGCACTTCCTCTCCCTTGTTTATATACTGAAAGAATCTAATCTGATCTGATCAGGCGTCATGCAAGCTTCATCTCAAATCTTGCCGCCCTGATGTAGTTGGCGATCCAAATCTGGAGTCTATTGTTCAATAAAAACAATTGGTTACTGAAACTCTGGCAAAGTCGCAGTTTTTTGAACTGGCAACCGTTCTCTGGAGTTTCGGAACTCTTTGAGCTGCAAGCGCACCCGGATGGCCCCTACTTCTTTGAGCTTGAGTGGTTTTTTTCTGACCAAGCAGTTTTCCTTTATTTCAAGGGATGTTCCTCGTCGTTACGGTGTGATTGGCTTGCGTGAGCAATCTCCTTTCTGATTGACTGGAGTTGCAATGTCATTCATCCGTGTGTGACGAACAATATCCAAATAGCCAATGAAATCTTGCTAAGCGGCCACTCGACAATGGGCAATAGCACCGGCAAAATTGGTGTCATTCGCAGCGACTTTTGATAGTTTTTAGAGGCTCCTGTGGGCGCATTGGGTGGCATGAGCTTTGAGGAACGGGTCGCACTGCTGGTTGATCGCGAGATCAACTGGCGTAATGATAAAAAACTTGTCCGCCTACTCAAGAATGCTCACCTACGCTATCCGCAGGCTGCGATTGAAGATCTGGATACCCGAGCTGGGCGAGGGATCGATCGCAAAGAAGTCATG
>NZ_CBAZRM010000018.1:0-56211 GCF_964834465.1 Jezberella sp. | reverse complement strand
ACCGGTATCCCCGCGATCTTCGCCGACCATTCTTTAGGCCCTGTCGTATGCACCGACACGCCTTCAGCATCGACTGCAACAGTCACGGGCATATCTTCAACGTCAAACTCATAGATTGCCTCCATCCCCAGATCTTCAAACGCCAGAACTTTGGAAGATTTAATCGCCTTAGAAACCAGATAGGCAGCGCCACCGACTGCCATCAGGTACGCGACCTTATGTTTGCGAATCGACTCAATGGTCGCGGGGCCACGCTCAGACTTACCGATCATGACGGTGAGCCCCGTCTGATCAAGCATCAAATCAGTAAATTTATCCATGCGCGTGGCTGTCGTCGGGCCGGCGGGGCCGACCACTTCATCACGAACGGGATCCACTGGCCCCACGTAATAAATCGCGCGATCTTTAAACGAGACAGGCAGTGGCTCGCCTCTGGCCAACATATCTTGAATTCGTTTGTGCGCCGCATCGCGACCTGTCAACATTTTACCGTTCAATAGCAACGTGTCGCCACGCTTCCAGGTGGCAATCTCGGCTTTGGTCAAGGTATTCAAATCAACCCGCTTGGATGCCTTGTAATCAGGCGCCCACGTCACGGTTGGCCAATCAGACAGCGATGGCGTATGCAAGTGAGCTGGCCCTGAACCATCCAACACAAAATGAGCATGGCGTGTTGCCGCACAATTCGGGATCATCGCGACCGGAAACGAAGCGGCATGGGTCGCAAACGTCTTGATCTTGACATCCAACACCGTCGTCAAACCACCGAGACCTTGCGCACCAATCCCTAAGGCATTCACTTTGCGATATAGCTCGATGCGCAGCTCTTCAAGCTTGTTCGCTGGACCGCGCTCAAGCAGTTCATACATGTCGAGGTCTTCCATCAGCGACTGCTTGGCCATCAAGACCGCTTTCTCAGCGGTCCCCCCCACGCCAATCCCCAGCATGCCAGGCGGGCACCAGCCAGCGCCCATGGTGGGCACCGTTTTGACGACCCAATCGACAATCGAATCGTTGGGGTTAAGCATCGCCAGCTTGGATTTATTCTCTGAACCGCCCCCTTTCGACGCTAACTGCACGTCTACTTTGTCACCTGGTACCAACTCAACACTCACCACACAGGGCGTGTTGTCTTTGGTGTTTTTGCGCGCAAAAATGGGGTCGTCCAGAATCGAAGCCCGCAAGGGATTATCCGGGTTCAAATAGCCGCGGCGAACGCCCTCATCACAGAGCTCTTGCAGGCTCTTGGTACTGTTAAACCGAACATTCATGCCAACTTTAAGAAATACGTTGACGATGCCTGTGTCTTGGCACAGCGGCCGACGCCCCTCAGCGCTCATCCTTGAATTCGTCAGGATTTGAGCCATCGCATCTTTCGCAGCCGGGCTTTCTTCACGCTCATAGGCGCGAGCCAGATGCTTGATGTAGTCGGCTGGATGGTAATAACTGATGAACTGGATCGCGTCAGCAATTGACTGAACCAAGTCTTCTTCTTGAATCGTGACAGACATGTGATTGCCCAATGGTTAAAGGTTGAAAATGAATAACAAAAATTATTTGCCTTGCCAGACCGGTTTGCGCTTCTCAGCGAAAGCTGTAGCGCCCTCGCGCGCATCGAGCGAGGTAAAAATATGAGCCATCCGAGGGCGCTGTAAATCAAACATCTGATCTGAAGGCCAATCAAGCCCTTCGTTAATCAAACGCTTGGCGGTTTGAATCGCCAGCGGACCATTCTCGCAAATCCGTCGCGCCAGCGTGATTGCACCGGCAAGCGCAAAACCGGGCTCAGTCAGCACGTTCACCAACCCGAACTGGTGGGCGCGCTGGGCCGCAAACATGTCGCCAGTGAGAACCACTTCCATGGCGATGTGATAGGGGATTCTTCTTGGCAAACGCATCATGCCGCCAGAACCTGGCACCAATCCGCGTTTGAGCTCAGGCAAGCCAAAACTGGCATCACTGGCTGCCACGACGAGATCGCAGGCAAGCACCATTTCACAGCCCCCCGCTAAGGCATACCCCTCAACAGCTGCAATGAGCGGTTTTTTGGGAGGTGCCTCAACAAAGCCGGCAAACCCCTTGCCTTCAACCACAGAGCGTTTACCCGTGCGGGCGAAATCTTTCAAATCCATGCCTGAGCTGAAGGTGGCCCCCGAACCGGTCAGTATGCCTATTCTGACATCGTCGCGTGCATCCATCTCTTCAAAAGCCGCTGCCATCTCCACCGCAGTGTCGATCGTAATGGCATTTTTTGCCTGTGGCCGATTGATGGTAATAATCTGGATACCGTCGCTAACTTCAACATCGATGAACTGAGGCATTGCATGACTCCCGTGAGCGCCGTGATGGGTCACCAAGGCGGATTTTTGCTAAATCATAGGCGATTCAGGGGTAGCCTGCTGTCTAAGTCGTTACCCGCTGTAAAATGCCCGTCTCGCTCGTCAGAAACGACTTTTTACCAAAGATTCATGCTTACCTTTCAGCAAATTATCCTTCGCTTGCAAGAATACTGGGATCACCAAGGCTGTGCGTTGTTACAGCCCTATGATATGGAGGTCGGCGCCGGCACCTCTCACACCGCGACATTTCTTCGCGCGATTGGCCCAGAGCCGTGGCGTGCGGCTTATGTACAGCCGTCCAGACGCCCAAAAGATGGGCGCTATGGTGAAAATCCAAATCGTCTGCAGCACTATTACCAATACCAGGTGGTGCTGAAACCTGCGCCAACAGACATTCTCGATCTGTACATCGGGTCGCTCAAAGCGCTGGGGATTGATCCTCTGAAACACGACATCCGCTTTGTTGAAGACGACTGGGAAAATCCCACCTTGGGTGCGTGGGGTCTTGGCTGGGAGGTCTGGCTCAATGGCATGGAAGTCACGCAGTTCACTTACTTCCAGCAAGTTGGCGGTCTGGATTGCACCCCGGCCACGGGCGAGATCACCTACGGGCTTGAGCGCCTGGCCATGTATTTGCAAGGTGTCGAGAGTGTCTACGATTTGGTCTGGACAAAAAGCTCGCGCGGCAAAGTGCTGTATCGCGATGTGTTTCACCAGAACGAGGTCGAACAATCGACCTACAACTTCGAACACGCGAACGCTGAGATGCTATTCAGACATTTCAGCGATTACGAAGCGTCAGCTCAAGCATTGATTGCAGTACCGCTCGCCCTGCCCGCGTACGAAGCAACCTTGAAGGCTGCACATACGTTCAACATGCTAGACGCTCGCGGCGCCATCAGCGTGACCGAACGTGCCGCCTATATCGGGCGTATCCGCAATCTTTCGCGAGCAGTCGCTCAAGCCTATTTTGATTCTCGCGAGCAACTCGGCTTCCCGATGCTGAAACAAGCGCAAGGGGTTGGTCAATGAACGAGTCAACGCTAAATCACGACATATCAAATGACACGATGAATGCCACTGTCAGGCCACTTTTAGTTGAACTGTTTACTGAAGAGCTGCCACCCAAAGCCCTGCAGAAACTAGGCCTTGCCTTTTCAAAAGGCATGCACGACGGCTTGGCGACGTACGGCTTGTTAGCCAGCCAATGTGAAGTGGTCACCTTTGCAACACCTCGCCGACTGGCTGTCAGACTCACTCGCGTCATGTCGCAGGCGCCGCAACAGGCCTTTGTTGAAAAGCTGATGCCAGTCAAGATTGGTTTGGATGCGAACGGTGGTGCTACCCCTGCACTCGTGAAAAAGCTAGCGTCCAAGGGCTGGGAAGGCATAGACGTCAACACGTTAGCTCGCGAATCAGATGGCAAGCAGGATTACCTGGTGATGCGCGGTGACGCACCGGGCGCGACGTTGACCGATGTCCTCGAGTCGGTCATCGAGTCAAGTCTGGCTGGTTTACCCATCCCCAAAATGATGAAATATCAGCTGGCTGATGGCATCACGTCGGTCAAATTTGTTCGCCCAGCGCACGCACTGATCGTGTTATTTGGTCAAGACATTATCCCCGCAACCATCTTGGGATTACAGGCCGGCCGAGTCACGCATGGGCATCGTTTTCTACATCCCGGCGCCATCGTGATCACCGATGCCACCTCTTATGAGCACCAGTTAGCGGCTGAGGGTCACGTGCTTGCCTCGTTCGACGCTCGGCGCGACGAGATTGCGCGGCAGTTGAAGATCGAATCCGACCGTTTGGGGACGACGCTATCTACTGACCCAGCCGTCGCTGAACTACTCAACGAAGTGACCGCTTTAGTCGAATCACCCAAAGTCTATGTCGGTGCGTTCGAAGCGCGTTTTCTCGCTGTACCGCAAGAGTGTCTGATCTTGACGATGCGCTTGAATCAAAAATACTTCCCGCTGTTTGATCGTAGCAGCGGCAAATTGACGCATCAGTTTCTCATTGTCAGCAATATGCCGACCGATCACCCTGAAGCAATCATTCAAGGTAACGAGCGTGTGGTCAGGCCTCGGCTTGCTGATGCCGAATTCTTTTACCAGACCGATCGTAAATTGCCGCTTTCAGCGCGTGTCGCCGCTCTTGGATCTATCGTTTATCACAATAAACTAGGCTCACAGCTGCAGCGTGTCGACCGCGTGCGTCAAATATCTGCCTGGATTGCGCATGCACTGAATGTGGACCCAACGACCCCGGATCGCGCAGCCATGCTGGCAAAGGCTGATCTCACAACCAATATGGTGGGTGAATTCCCTGAATTACAAGGGATCATGGGCGCGTACTATGCCCTTGGGGATGGTGAATCCCAAGATGTTGTCGATGCCTTGCAAACCCAGTACAGAATTCGCTTTGATACGGCTATCCAACGCCAGCAATTGACCGCTGCCATCTTGTTTATGGCCGATCGCGCCGAGACCTTGGTGGGCATTTGGGGGATAGGACTTGCCCCAACCGGTGAGCGCGATCCGTTTGGCCTGAGACGCGCTGCACTGGGTATCCTCAGTGTGTTCGAACAATTAACTGCGGGTGGTCTGCTGCGTATCAAAGAAGCTGGGCCCATCACGCTTGAAGGCTTATTGCAAGCAGCGGCTCAGTCGTTTGCAGCCGACACGCTTGCAACAGACACCGTCACTGAGGTCAACGCCTTTATTATCGAGCGTTTGCGAAACACACTGATCCAGCAATATGACCGTAACGCGGTTGAGGCGGTACTCGCATTATCGCCCCCTCTGCATCAGATCCATGCGCGCGTCAAAGCCGTCACCGCCTTCATGCAATTGCCAGCCGCGAGCAGCTTGGCGGCGGCCAATAAGCGCATCAGCAACTTACTTAAAAAGGCTGAAGAAACGACCACGGCGATCAATCCTGCGTTACTGACCGATGCAGCAGAAATCAGCCTGGCGACGATTGTTGGCGAGCTGCAACCCATCGCCACTCAACAAGTCTTGAATGGCGACTATGAAGCGGCGATGCAGACGCTTGCTCAAGCCCGCACCCCTGTCGATGCATTTTTTACCGAGGTAATGGTCATGGCCGACGATGTCTCTATCCGAAACAATCGGCTGGCCCTGCTGGCAAACCTGCACGGCCTGATGAATCAAGTCGCGGATATCTCAAGGTTAGCCACATGAAACTTATCATCCTTGATCGTGATGGCGTGATCAATCAAGATAGCGACGAATATATCAAAAGCCCGGATGAATGGCATGCGTTGCCCGGTAGTTTGTCAGCGATTGCGAGATTGAACCAGGCAGGTTGGACGGTCGCGGTCGCGTCGAATCAGTCTGGTCTGGCGCGAGGCTATTTTGATACAAAGACGCTCTCCGCCATCCATCAAAAATTACGCAAAGAGCTCGCTCAACTCGGCGGTACGATTGACGCTTTCTTTGTCTGTCCGCATGGTCCGGATGATGGCTGCGATTGTCGCAAACCGTTGCCCGGTATGTTTAACGAGATTGGTCGCCGCTATGACGTCTCTCTAGCAGACGTGCCGGCCGTGGGAGACTCTTTGCGGGATCTGCAAGCCTCTCATGCCGCAGGTTGTTCACCTTGGCTCGTGCAAACTGGCAATGGAGGCCATACTCTCGCGAAGGGTGGTCTCCCCGAAGGCACAAGAATCGCCGTTGATCTGGCCGATGCCGTCGACCAAATTTTGGATGCGACATTAAATTGATCACTCTGTTGCGCAGCACACTCTTTGCTATCTTCCAGATCGTCACAGTCATCCCGTTTGCCTTTGGCTGCATTCTTTGGGCTCCCCTGCCGTTGCGCTGGCGCTATAAGCTCACGATGGGATGGACAGCGCTGACCGTGTGGGGTGCAAAAGCGATCTGTGGCGTCCAATGGCGCGTCATTGGTTTGGATAATCTGCCGGATGCGCCGGCGGTCGTGCTGTGCAAACACCAATCAGCCTGGGAGACGCTCTTTCTGCCGTCGCACATGCCGCGCGAATTGTGTTTCGTTTACAAACGCGAATTGCATCGCGTCCCGTTCTTCGGCTGGGGGATTGCCCTGCTGAACATGATAGCCATTGACCGAGGCAAGGTGCGCGATGCTTTCGATCAGGTCGTTAAGATCGGGCAAGAAAAGCTAGATCAAGGTCGATGGCCCATTTTGTTTCCCGAAGGGACACGTATCGCCCCTGGTGCAATGGGCAAATTCAAATCTGGCGGTGCGTTGTTAGCATGCAAAACAGGCGTTCCCGTGATTCCGATCGCCCATAATGCTGGCGAATGTTGGCCGCGCAACGCGTTCTTCAAAAAGCCCGGTTTGATTACGGTGTCGATCGGTGCACCGATTCCTTCTGCAGGGCTAACCCCCACGCAACTGAATGCCAAAGTGTTCGCCTGGATCGAAGCCGAAATGCGTCAACTTAACCCCGAGCGTTATCCTTCCTGATCATGAGCCAGCTTGAACTCCTTCTGACCGAGTCACAAGGTTCACAGCCAAGCTGGATCCAGCCACCACAAAGCATGCCGGCTGGTGCTCGTTGGCGAGTTGTTCAAACGGGGGCTGACGCGGTGGGGTTCGTGCTGGTGCGATCCAAACGACGCAGCATCGGGTTTGTGATCGGTGACGAAGGTCTGCGAGTGACTGCCCCCAATTGGGTAACACTGACACAAGTAGACCATGCCGTTGTCGAAAAAATGCCCTGGATCTTAAGCAAGCTTCAAGAGTGGCAGCGGCGCAAAGACAGCATGGCCATGGCGCATACACGCTGGCAATCCGGCGGAGAGTTGCCCTATCTCGGTTGTTCAATCGTATTGCGAGTTGGGACGCCGAGCCATGATGCCCCTCGCGGTCGAGCACATTTTGAGGGAGATCACCGTGCCCCGTTGCCAGGACAGCATTTGTGGCTACCGTTGCCCGCTGATGCTGATAACTCTCGTGTCAGGGAAATGGCGCAATCCTGGTTGCAGGGTCAAGCCAAGTCTTGGTTTGACGGCAGGCTCAAGCACTTTCTGGATCAAACCGGCCTCTGCATCACCAAATGGAGACTCTCTTCTGCCAGCACGCGTTGGGGGTCTTGCACGAGCGACGGTCACATTATGCTTAATTGGCGACTGATACACTTTTCTCCGATGATCATTGATTACGTGATTGCCCACGAACTTGCCCATCTCAGAGAAATGAACCATAGTCGAGACTTCTGGCATGAGGTCGAATTACTCTATCCAGATTATCTGTCTGCCAAAAAGATTCTTAAGCGGTTTTCGCCAGACGGCGTACCGGAACTTTAATCAAGGAGCTACCATGCGAATCCTGCACACCATGCTGCGCGTCGGCAACCTCGAGCGTTCGATTGACTTCTATACCAATGTTCTCGGGATGCAGGTTATCCGCAGCACCGAATACCCGACGGGTCGCTTCACGAATACCTTCGTCGGTTACGGCGACGAAAGTCAGGGTGCCGTGCTTGAGCTGACCTACAACTGGGACACCGATCACTACGATTTGGGCAGCGGCTATGGGCATATTGCGCTCGCCGTCGAGGACGCCTACCAAGCTTGTGACAAAATTCGTGAACGCGGGGGCAAAGTGACCCGTGAAGCTGGGCCTATGAAACACGGCACGACGGTCATTGCCTTTGTCGAAGACCCTGACGGTTACAAGATTGAACTGATTCAACGCAAATAGTCGCTCGCGACTGCACGGACCCTATGATAAAGATAGTGATCGCACCCGACTCGTTCAAAGAGAGCTTGTCGGCAGAAAAGGTGGCGCAGGCCATTGAACGAGGCATCAAACGGGTATTACCGGATGCCCTCGTTTACTGCATTCCCATGGCTGATGGTGGTGAAGGCACCGTGGATGCAGTTCTTGCCGCTGCGCACGGTGAGCGCCGATACACGCTGACACAAGATTCGCTTGGTCAACCCCTAGAGGCCGCATGGGCTTGGTTAGCGCCACGTACCGCCGTGATTGAAATGGCCACCGCTGCGGGTTTAGAACTCATCCCTTTAGCGCGCCGTAATGCCCTGCAGGCCAGTAGCTACGGTGTTGGCGAACTGATTCGTGCTGCGCTCGACGAAGGCGCAGAACATATTGTGCTGGGGCTAGGCGGATCAGCCACGAACGACGCTGGTGCGGGTATGTTGCAAGCGCTGGGTCTGCGGCTGACAGATGCACATGGTCAAGCGTTAAAACCCGGGGGGGCTGCGCTCGCGACGCTGACTCACATTGACGCCAGCGCTCTCGATAGCAGACTGACATCGGTTCAGGTCACCATCGCCTCTGATGTCGACAACCCCTTGTGCGGACCTGAGGGCGCGTCAGCCACGTTTGGGCCTCAAAAAGGGGCTACCCCTGAACAAGTCCAGCAGCTTGATCTTGCCTTGAGTCATTTTGCCGATTGCGTTGCGCAGTTCAAAGGCAAAGACTTTCGCAATAGCAAGGGCTCGGGTGCGGCAGGTGGTCTGGGCTTCGCGGCTCATAGCTTCATGAATGCCGTCTTTAGGCCAGGCGTTGAGGTCGTAGCAGAACTCGGTGCGCTCGAGCAAGCTATCCGCGGATCGAGTCTGGTCATGACGGGTGAGGGTCGTATGGACGCTCAGACCTTGCACGGCAAAACGCCGATGGGCGTCGCCAAGATCGCCAAGCAACTGAAGGTGCCCGTCATCGCCATTGCCGGATCGTTGGGTGAAGGATATAAGGAGTTATACCCTGTCGGTATTCACGCCGCGTTCAGCTTAACCAACGGGCCCATGACGCTTGCGCAAGCTTGCCAGGATTGCGCAACCCTGCTCGAAGACAGAGCAGAGGATATTATCCGGGTTTGGGTCGCCGCACAGACGAACAACTCATCTCGAAAACACGGCATTTGAGGTAGAACGATCACCGCTGAGCAAGACTTGTGATGCCTAGCCCATGCAAGGCATCTGCCATGCCAACATAAGCTGATACGGGCACAGCCTCGGCTCTTAACGTTGGTTCAATACCCAGATCTGACCAAGGAATCATCGATACCCACTCGGACAAAACACCTCTGAGCATTTTGCGTCGTTGCGAGAAAGCGCGCGCCACAATTTCAGCAAACAACCTTTCGTTAGCCGCTCGCACTCGCCCAGGCCCCAGCGGCACCATCCGAACGATGGATGACACCACCCGTGGTGGTGGATCAAAAGCACTGGGGTCGACATCAAAGAGCTTTGTCATCTTGTAGCGATACTGCAGCATCACGGACAAACGGCTAAAGTCTGCGGTGCCGGCAAGCGCCACCATCCGGTCAACGACCTCGCGCTGCAACATAAAATGCTGATCAACGATGCAGTCGGCGTACTGAGTGAGCGCAAAGAGCAAAGGGGTCGAAATGTTGTACGGCAGGTTGCCGACAATCCGTAGAGACGATCCAAAGCTTGAAAAATCTACCTGAAGCGCATCGGCCTCAATGACGTCAAGCTTGCCATCCGAAAACCGAGAGCGCAACCGCCCCGCCAAATCTCGGTCAATTTCGATGGCGGTGAGCTTGGATAGCCGGTCTAACAACGGCTCAGTCAGCGCAGATAAACCCGGCCCAATTTCGATGACACGCTCATGAGATGCTGGGTCAATCGCGTTGACAATCGCATCAATCACGGCTTGGTCGACTAGAAAGTTTTGACCAAACCGTTTACGTGCCTGATGCGATGCCACAGATTACTCAGTTGCTTGCTTGAGGCGCTTCTCAAGGCGGTTATCGACATAGCTTTGATTTCTGAGTTGAGTCACCCAGTCATCGAAAGCGACATCAGCTCGTTTTTGATAAAGGTACTGTCTGACTTGATTACGCCGGAACTGATCCGCCATATCTTCAACACGACGATCTTCTACCAAAATCAAGTGCCATCCAAACTGTGACTGTATCGGTTGACTAATTTCACCGATTTGCAGCTGGTTCATCGCCCGCTCAAAGGGTGGGACAGTGTCACCTGGATTAAGCCAACCGAGGTCTCCCCCTTGCGGCGCAGAAGCATCGGCAGAGAAGCGTTTAGCCAAATCGGTAAAAGACTCTTTACCCACAGTGGCACGATCTCGGATGTCTTTGAGTCGCTGCACGGCTAACTCATCACTCATCACAGGACTGGTCTTAATCAAGATGTGACGCGTTTTCGTCTGCTGTACGGGCATTGGGCCTTTACTTTCGCCGATGATCACCGGCGGTTGAGGACCACGCCCCTGCTGAGCAGCCTGCTGAGGTGGTGGTTGTGCAGGGCCACCCTCTTTAGCACCTTTATTGCCTTTCGCGGGTTTCCCAGCAGCTTGCGGCTGAGGAGGTGCCATATCTGACCGCGCCAGCACTTTCAAAATATGAAAACCATTACCACTTTGGATGATGCCCGTGATTTGGCCATTACCCAACTTAATCACCGCATTAGCAAACAAATCGGGCCAGCCTTCGATTGGACGAGCACCCAATTGCCCACCGCGCATGGCTTCTGGCCCCTCAGACATACCAGCCGCCAGCGTTTCAAAACTCTGTCCTGCCTTCAGGCGGGCAAGGATTTCCTCTATCTTTTTGCGTTTGGTTGCAATTTCATCTTGCGATGCGCCATCCGGGACTTTCACGAGAATCTGGGCGAGTGCGAGCGCAAGCGGTTGATTAGAAGGGACAGTCGCTGGTGGCTGCTGCGGTGCTTCAACCGAGGCGGGTTCAGCTGCCGCAGAAGGACGCCCGAGCGGTGCTAAGCCGCCTGCTTGTCTAGCGGTCTGCTCACGCAAAAATGCATCCACATCCGCGTCAGAGACAATGGCATTAGACTCAACCACGCGCTGGCGCAAACGATCCAGAATGATTTCTTTTTTCAACGTCACCAAATAATCCGCCCATGTCAGGCCGGTCGCCTCGACCTGTTTGCGGAACTGCGGCAACGACAATTTATTTCGCTCGGCGATAGATTCGGCCGCTAACTGTGCGTTTTGATCGTTGACAGATATCTTTAAGCGAGCTGCCTCTTGGCCAATCAACTTTTCAGTGATCAAACGCTGCAAAACTTGAGCCCCAATCAAATCATCGGGAGGTAGTTGAATTTTTTGGGCGGCCAGTTCTTGCTTTGCCTTTTTGACAGAAACATCCAGCTCGCTCTGGGTAATGACATCTTTATTGACAACAGCGATGATTTGGTCGGCGTTTTGCTCGGGGCTGGCGACACTTTGCTTTGCTTTAGCGTCAGCGGCTGTGCCAGATGATTGAGTCGTCTTAGCGGCGGTGGTGTCAGTCGTTGTTGCCGTCGTTTTTTTCTTTGCTGCCCCAGTGTTCGCTGACTGAGCCATGACTGTACATGGCAATACCAACACCATCCAGCACAACACCTGAGCGAGTTTGGAGGTCATCCTCGATTGAGTCATTATTCGTACCTTTCAAATTTCGAAACATTAGGCACCAGAGGCACTGGATTCTCGTAACCAACCACACTCTTCGCAATCAAGCCCATGGGGTTACTGCCTAAAGAACCTAAACCAGACAGCTCAAGCTGTAAAAACACAGCTGTGTTGTAACTATTGGCAGTGGCGAGCGTCGTGGCTGTCGTGGTGGTGGTGTTCAACAAGGGATTTAACGCATAGCGTTGCAAGACGACCCTAGCCGCCCAACAGCAATCACCCTTGTACTCGAGCCCCCCAAGTATTTGCGTGAACCCTGGCAGCTGGTAGTTGCTCGGGTTATTCACAAAAGAGTAATCAACCCGTCCCACGGTGTACCAATTCTTACCCAACGGCCATTGCGTCGACACGCTGATTTGATTTTGGCCCTGCGTTTGATAAACAGAGGTCGTGGTGGGCGTCACTTGATAACGCCAAGACGCAAGAATTAGAGACTGCCGCTGTGGTTTCCATCGGGCAGACAGCTGTGTTCGATCAAATTGACCGTTGTAGGGGTTGTATTGCAATGAAGCCGTCGAACCGAGTTTATCGGTCCAGCCAACGGTATTTTCAAACAACAGTGAAGAGGTGCTGTTTGTTCGAGCGACCCCACCAGGCAAGGTAACCAACTGATCTGTCATGTAGTACTGCTGAGCGACCGAGAAGGTCAAGCGCTCAAACCCAGTGTCTGCGTCAAGAAAACGGGTCGAAACACCGGTCGTCACTTGATTCGCGTTGGCCACTCTATCCCAACCACCGGAATAAATATTTTCTTGAAACAGCTGTGAATAGCTCAGATCAGCCAAGGTCGTGTCGTAGACGGGCACTTGAGATTGATTCTGATAAGGCACGTACAGATAGTTCAACCGAGGTTCTATCGTTTGTATCGCCGCGTTATTGAACAAAGTCGTATTGCGTTCGAATCTCATGCCCGCATCGATCGATGCCAATGGCAAGGTCAACGTGTTCGAGGTCTGACCATAAGTCCCCGTGAGGGCTTTCCAGTCAGTGTTGTACTGGCTACCATAAAGACTCAATTTAGGCGTGACATACCAGCCTGGGTGAATAATCGGATAAGAAATTTGGTTGTACGACCGATAGCGTTCGCCAACAGGCGAGGTACTGTAATTCGCAACACCCGTGCTATTCGTTAAATCAAATTTGGTTGCCGTATTTTCAGTCTGAAAATCAAAGCCGTTCCAGTTGAATAGATTGCCGGTTAACGCTATTTCGGGGACTTTGTTGTACGGCGCTACCACCGGGTTAGAGACTGACGAAAGTGTTTGGTAGGTCAAATACTGGACAGAGGTGTTCCAGTAGCCATCGCCCCACCCTGCCATCGCCATGCGCGGCAAAATCGACGTCGGGATTTGATTGGCACCAATAATAGAAAAATCACTGAAGTAATTGGGATCTGAAACGCCAGTCGCCGACCATGCCGCGTAAAAACCTCGATCAAGGCTTTTGAAACCGTTGGTCGAATAAAGCCAGCGATTGGTCTGAGTCAGCGTGTCATTGTTCAGGTAGGTACCCGAAAAATCGAAACGGTCGTACAGCACAGAATCAAACTGCGTTTTGCGCTTTCCGTTGATGTAGGTGCCCGGCGCATAAATGGACGTGCCGTCAAAAGCATCCATCCAGCGAAACTCACCCCCAATCTGCTCGCCACGTTTTGTCATCGCGCGACTCACCAGGGTCGCGTCGTAATTCGGTGCCAAGTTGAAGTAATAGGGCTGCGTGTAATCGAAACCGGTGGTAGACGTCGACGCAAAAGTTGGGATCAAAAACCCCGATTTACGCTCTTTCTTGATGGGAAACGTCAAATAAGGCGACGCCAGAATAGGGACTTCTTTGAAGTAGAGCACACCGTTATGAGCCACACCTTCATTATTGTCAAAGTCCAGATCAAGCTTATCCATCTGCATGTACCAAGCGGGATTAGGACATGGGCAACCTGAATAAGTGACATCCGTGAAGGACATTTGATTGCGGCTAAAAATATCGGCCCACGAACCGATGCCCGAACCGCCATTCTCTAGCCAGAAATTGGGCTGATTAACCGTACCCGTCCCATTTTCAGTGTCGTAATGGATCTCAGGGCCAGTGATCGTGCTGCCGCTGCGAATCAAGCGTCCGTGACCGCGCGCGTCCATCGTTGAGGACACTTTGTTGTAGTTAATGACATCCGCTTTCAGGATGGCATCTTGTCGACGTGTCGATGCACTGCCCGTGAGCAAGACGTTCTCATCGGCATCTGACCGAAATTCGTCACTCTCGATGAAGGAGGGCATTTGCTTGTCAGACTCTGGCGGTCGGGCCAGTGCTGGTGACAGGCGCAAGCCTGGCCCAACCCACGCTTTATCAACGGGCTTAGGGGCCAGGGGGTCGACCAACGATTGCCCATGCGCATGCATGGCACAAAGCCCCAATCCAAACAACAAAATGATCCGGCGAAAAAAGTACACGTGCGCGGTTTAACCTTGTGACAAGCGTTAGGCGTCGAGAACACCCTCAGGCTTTTTTATCAGCGCAAAATAGGGGTAGCCGGACAGTATTATAGAGAAGCAAACTATTACGTGTTTACAACCTGGCATTTTGCCTCAAATCGTACCTCTTTCTGTGCAATTACTCATGACTTTAAACGCCCAAGATCTTCGACTCACCCGTTTAAGACAGTGGTTATCCACATTTTCCGCTGAACTGGGGATCGATCCCGATAGCTTAGCGCCCGCCTCTAGCGACGCCAGTTTCCGGCGCTATTTCAGGGTTTCCTCAGGTCAACGAACGCTGGTGATCATGGATGCCCCCCCGCCGAACGAAGACTGTCGACCCTTTGTCGACGTCACCTCGAGGCTGGCTGCCGTGGGGCTTAACGTCCCTCAGGTGATTAGGGAAAACCTTGATGAAGGTTTCTTGCTGCTGACTGATTTGGGCCCAACGACGTATTACGACAAAATCCAGCAAGGCGTGGATGACGCCAGCCTTCAGAAAATGTATCGAGAGGCAGTCGGGGCACTGGTGCAGATGCAAGCAGCACAGACTCAAGGCCTCTCGGTCTATGACGCATCAAAATTGAAAGCTGAACTAGGCCTATTTAGCGAATGGTACCTAGCCGTGCACTGCAAGGTGGCACTTGAGGCCACGCAAAGCGCTGCCCTGAATCAAGTGTTCGACATCTTGGTACAACACAATGCCAGTCAACCGCGCGTGTTGGTGCATCGTGATTTTCACTCACCGAACTTGATGTACTGTACAGAGGCTCAGTATGGCGCAAATCCTGGCATCCTCGATTATCAAGATGCGGTGGCTGGCCCCATTACATACGACCTTGCGTCGATCGTCATGGATGCGCGCACGACTTGGGAAGAGCCTCAACAACTCGATTGGGCAATCAGGTACTGGGAGCAAGCCCGAAGCGCTGGATTGCCCGTGCCGACCGATTTTGCCGATTTTCATCGGGACTATGAGTGGATGGCCTTGCAACGCAATCTGCGCATTCTTGGGGTCTTTGCACGGCTTAACTATCGCGATCAGAAGGCGCATTACTTGGCTCACATCCCCCGCGTCAACCAATATGTGCGGCAGGTAGCTGGACGCTACCTCGCGTTTCGCCCCCTCATCAAGCTCATCGATCAACTCGATCACGTCCAAACCTCGGTTGGCTATACTTTCTGATGAAGGCGATGATTTTGGCCGCAGGCCGGGGTGAAAGAATGCGGCCACTCACGGACGCTTTGCCCAAACCTCTGCTTGAAGTTGGCGGTAAGCCATTAATCGTCTGGCATTTGATTAGGCTAGCGAACGCTGGGATTCACGAGATCGTGATCAACCATGCCTGGCTTGGTGAAAAAATAGAGACAACACTAGGAAACGGAAGTCAGTTTGGGGTGAGCATTCAGTACTCAGCTGAATCAACGGCCCTCGAGACCGCGGGCGGTATCGCCACCGCGTTGCCCAAGCTTGGCAATGAGCCGTTTTTGGTCCTCAATGGTGACATCTGGTGTGACTGGGATCTAGGATTGGCGGCTCGGGCAGCCAGCCGGTTGCAACAAAGCGATGCCCTTGCCTGGCTTGTCATGGTGCCCAACCCGCTGCATCACCCGCTTGGCGACTTCACCTTGGGTTTGGACGATCACTTAACAGACCACACCGATCAAGCGCGCCAGTTGACTTTCTCTGGCATCGGCGTCTATCAGCCCGCGCTTTTTGCAAGGACACCACGCGGTCAGCCGGCAAAATTAGCGCCCTTGCTGAGGTTAGCGATGAGGCACCGGCAGGTGGGCGGCGAACGCTATGACGGCCCATGGATGGATATTGGGACGCCAGACAGGCTCAACGAACTTGATCTCGCCTTACGAACCGCTCAACTGACGATGCCCGACCCAGCCGCAAGCCAGGAGAGTCCTTGAATGTCGCAGCCGCTCCACGCCCTCGCAAAGAGACATAGCGATGGCGGTCTGATTGACCCTTCTTCTTAAAGCGAGGAAAATCTGCGCGATTTGATAAAAGGTTATCCTTGCGCCCTTATCCAACGTAGCAGAAACAGGACGTATGAATGGTCATTCGAGTGCAACCCCAACGAACAAGCTTCAAACCAATCCCTTACCAGCGAACCAATCACAGACGCACCATCCCAGCCTGGATGATTATCTTGGTCGTCGGTATCCTACTGGGTGGCTCGGGCGTCCTGTTTTTACAAACGAGTTACGGCCCCAAGCGGTTATCCTCCACCGATGCACAGAAATTGACCGATGAATTAACGAGCAGCAACATCGAACGCCAGAGACTACAAACCGAGTTAGACGAATTAAAAACGACGCTGGAGGCAGCAAAAAAGCAGCCATCAACCAACTCAGCAGCACCAGTGAGCGAATAGCGTCAACCCTTGTCAGTGGAACCATTGATGCAAAGCACGGCCTCAAAATCAAATCACAGCAAGACAAGGCTGCCTCGGGCATTTAAGGGACACCTTTGGGGGCTACTGGCGCTCGGTCTGCTGATTCATGTGGGTTTCGGCTTTCTGCTGGGATTTTCTGTTGACGAGGCGCACTATGCGTTTTACGCCGTCAAGCTCGACTGGAGCTATTTCGACCATCCCCCCTTAGTGGGCTGGTTGCAGTGGCCGCTCGTGACGCTGCAGGCGCCCGTCGGCATATTGCGCCTGATCCCGCAAGCCTTATGGTTCGTCTCTTGCGTCATCGCCTGGCAGCTGGCGCGAGATCCATCTCTGCCTGTATTGATCCGCCTGCCTCTGGCACGCGACTCAGACAGCGCGGCGCAAAAGCACTTATTCGATCAAACACAGCCTAGAGAACTTGCCGGTTTATGTGCCGTGGGTTTAGTCTTGCTGGCGCCGCTCATGCATGTGCTCGCGGTGGGCTTATTGCCTGACACACTGCTCATGGCGCTGGCGCTCGGTTTAATGAAGCTGACCCTATCCATCTGTCAGCATGAAACCCCAAAAAGCATTCGTGTCACCCAGTGGCTCTTGTTGGGGGTGTTGCTTGGCCTCGCAGGTTTATCGAAGTACACCGCTGTTTTCAGCGCTCTGGCGGTCGCCGTCATTTTGCTTTCACGTTTCGGTTTGGTCCTGTTTAGCAATGTCGGGTTATGGCTGGCGGCCAGCGTTGCTGTGATCCTCATCAGCCCCGTGCTTTACTGGAACATCTCCCACGATTGGATATCGTTCAAATATCAGCTCAATCATGGCTCAGGCGGCGAGTGGCAGGTGAAGCGATTTCTGCTGTTTTTTGTGATCCAGCTCGGTGCTTTTGGCCCGTTATTGGTCGGGACGAGTGCCGTCGTTCTATGGCTTGGGGTCAAGCAAAAAAACACGCCAGCTCTCACGATTTTGTTGTTTTTTTTGATCCCATTCGGCATTACCGCTGCGCTCTCGGGTGGCGGTGGCTTGCCTCACTGGACAGCACCCGCGTGGCTGGCGGTTACTCCCTTTGCCGCAAGACTCATTGTGCAGGATTGGCTCAACGGACGCCGTTGGCTGATTAGCATCCTGGCAGTATTTCAAGTCGTGGTGTGCACCTTTGCTTTCGTGCTGCTCTTTTTCGGTGGTTTGCCGACTATCGAACGCAATGACCGTCTCGGTAAACAGAATCCGTTTGCGGATCTTTGGGGTTGGGATAAAGCGGGATCGGTGGCTCGGGATCTAGCGGTTAAACTAGAAGCACCGGCGATTACCGTGAGTAATTGGACGTTAGCCAGCCGGATGACGTGGTACTCACAGCCTGTTCCAGTCTATGTCCTTGACGATCGATTTGATCAGTTCGACATCTGGTTTGGGCAAATCCCCGACAATAGCAATGCGATATTCGTTAACTGGTCACAAATGAAATACGACTTACCTACCGGTCCTGGGCAGTTCAAGTCATGCGAACGGCTGACCAACCTTTCTATTCGCCGTCTAAACCGAGAGATTGCCGAGTTTGAGTTCTTCTATTGCAAACACTGGGGCAATCGCCCTTGAAGACTCGACTCAAAGCGATCGCGCCGTTCTTACGAACCGGTTTTTCGATCCTGCTGCTCTGGCTGGCGTTTCGAGGCGTTGACTGGCAAACATTAAGACAAGCCAACATCGACGTGTCTGCAAAGTGGTTAATACTTGCCATCGGCATCATGCTAGTTGCCACGGTGCTTGCAGCGCTTCGTTGGGCTTGGCTCGCGCGCTCAGCTGGGATCGATTTATCGATCACTCGTTTTATCAATCTATACTTTGCGGGCATGCTAATCAATCAAGGGTTGCCGACCATGATTGGTGGCGACAGCTATCGAGTGATTGAGGCTCATCGGCTCGCTGCCTTGGTCGATGATGCGAAACCAACAACGAAGCTACGCACAGGATTCTTTGTGGTGTTGCTCGATCGCGGATTAGGTTTTATTGGCAATAATCTGGTCGGCGCAGCTGGTCTCATGTTTGCCGGTGCCATGATCACCCCCTGGGCGGAGAACCTGGGGATCATCGTCTTGGCAGCCATGCTGGGTGGTATGGCGTTTTGTACGGCGATGCTTGCTTGGTCGAAATCGCGCTCAATGGTCGTTGTTGGACTGAAAAAGCTGCATCTGTCTGATGGGCTGCCTCCCCTTGACGTGGCCTTTGGTTCACCGATGGTACTAGGCCAATTGATCATCGCAGTTGCTATTCATCTGTGTGCGATTTCAGGGTTCGGATTTTGTCTGAGAGCCTATGGTGCCGAGGCACCGCTTGAGGCGCTGATGGTCGCCTTGCCTGCGCTTGGCCTCTTGAGCTTGTTACCTATCAGCATTTCAGGCTGGGGACTGCGCGAAAGCACCTTTGCAACGGTGCTGACGCTTTGGGCAATTGACCCTACTATCACGCTCATCAGTTCAGTCACCTTCGGACTCGTCAATTTAACCACCAGCCTTCCCGGTGCTTGGACATTGCTTCAACGGGTCAAGCATCCCATCAACTCGACAGAACAAGCTTAATAAATTATGAGCATCAGCGTTGACACCATGCGAACCATCGACCGACGCGTCGGGGTGCCGCTCTGCGCATTGGTAAGCCCGTTTGTTCGCCTCGCAGACTGGTTAAGAAATCTTGTTGCCCCTGCCCCAACCACACCCCAGAAGTTGCTTTTTATCGAGCTGTCAGAAATGGGAAGCGCAATCATTGTGGACCCGGCGATGCGAGACGCGCAAGCAAAAGGGGCTGAAATATTTTTTCTCATTTTTAAAAGTAACCGCGCCAGTCTGACCTTACTCAATACGGTGAGGCCTGAGAACATACTCACGATTGACGCTTCAGGACTTTTCACCCTGATTCGGGATACGCTGAAATTCTTGATTGATGCGAGACGACACAAGATCGACACCGTGATCGACCTAGAGCTCTTTTCTCGATTCACGGCTTTATTGACTGGCCTCAGTGGCGCTAGTCGACGCATTGGCTACGACATTTTTCATGGCGAAGGCTTATGGCGCGGCAACATGTTGACGCATCGAGTTCACTACAACCCGCATCAGCACATCGCCAAGAACTTTCTCGCGCTGGTTTATGCCGCGTTTACCTCTCAAAAAGAAGTCCCTTACAGCAAGGTTTATTTTCCGGACTCTGCGATTGAGATTGCAAAAGCGCCAATTGAGTCGACGTGCTACCACGAGGTCATTGGCCGCATCGAGCGACTAGCCAACGAAAACGGTCTTGAATACCGCCACGGCACACATCCCTTGTTTTTGATTAACCCCAATGCCAGCGAGTTACTGGTTCAGCGCAGGTGGGCGCCCGAAAGCTTCTCGGCCTTGATCGTACAGATCGAACATGAATGGCCAGATAGCCTGATTTTGATCACCGGTTCGCCGCAAGAGATCGCTTACGCAGAAAACGTCAGACTTGGGGCGAATGTCCCCAACGCCCTGAACTTCGCTGGCGAAGTCAAATTCAATGAGTTGCCGGCGCTTTACACCCTTGCCGATGTCATGGTGACGAACGACTCCGGTCCGGGGCATTTTTCTTCTGTTACCGATCTACACACGGTCGTCCTGTTTGGCCCAGAAACGCCTGCGCTTTACGGGTCTTTGGGCAAATCAATCCCGATTACTGCCGCGTTGGCTTGCTCGCCTTGTGTCAGTGCCGCTAACCACCGCAAAACGCCCTGTCAGGACAACGTTTGCATGAAAGCGATCTCGGTGAATCAAGTCATGGAAAAGGTCATCATTCAATATCAAGCCGCGGTCACGCATCAAGCCTTTCATCCGTCTGTGTTGGTGAACTGATGAGTCTGAACAACAACGAGACGACGGTGACCCAGACGATCGAGCCGTTGAGCGACGTCACGAACAGATCCTTTAGCAAGGCTTCCTGGTTATTGATCGGCCTGCCGCTTCTATTGTGGGCATTGGTTCATTTCAGCGTGCCAGAGCCATCCCTGTTTTATTTCATTAATCATCAGGCACAAGCGCTGCCTGATGTTTTTTGGGGTTTTTTTGTTTTTTTAGGCAATGGATGGGGCTTATATTCGTTAGTCTTCCCCTTAACGCTGTTCGCGCCCCGCTTACTCGCTGCTGGCGCACTCAGTGGTTTGATCGCAGGATTACTATCGCGTTCGCTCAAGCTTTGGTTTGACCATCCGAGGCCGGCTAGTGTGCTGGATCCGAGTACCTTTCATATTGTTGGAAATCCACTACTCCACCTCTCTTTCCCGTCTGGCCATACGCTAACTGCGTTCTCTGTTGCGACCGCCTTCTATTTTGCCGCGACCACAAACAAAAGAAAGCCTCTTTGGATCTTATTTCTGATCGCCACAGGCACGGCCGTCGCCAGAGTCGCGGTCGGTGCGCACTGGCCGGCTGACGTGTTTGCTGGGGCAGCGATCGGCATCTTCAGCGGCTTAGTGGGCGCTTCAGTTTGCAACAAGGCCTCAGATCGGTCGTTCAATCGCCGTTCGTGGGTACATTGGGTGTTCATGATCGGTGCCATTTTAGATGCTTACCTTCTGTCCACCACTGTGCTGGATTTTGATACTAATCATGGCTATCAAGCCTTAGGGCTGACGGTGATAGCGATTACCTTGTTGAGCCTTGCATCCAAAATCATCCGAGAGCAGTATCCGCCAAGCAAGTAAAATAACTTGCTCATTGCAGCCAGACGCAATAGCCTAAGCGATTAGAACACCGCATGGGAGACATCATTGAGACTGCTTGCTGCAAGATACTGTTCACCGTTTGTGTTGCTCGCCTCGTTGCTCGGGCTGAGTCTGTCAGCCACCGCTCAAGACTTTCCGAAGCAACCGATCAAGCTTGTTGTGCCCTGGGCACCAGGCGGCAACGTAGATATCACTGCTCGAGCGGTCGCCCCTGCCTTGAGTGACATCCTTGGGCAGCAAGTCGTGGTTGAAAACAAACCTGGGGCGGGCGGCTTTATCGGCACAGTGGGCGTGGTCAGATCGGCTCCCGATGGATATACCCTGATGCTCGGTTCCAGTGGTTCGATTTCGGTCGGCCCTGCCTTGGCGCGCAACCCGCCGTACGATCCAACGAAAGAATTGGTTGCTGTTGGCCCAATTCACTCGGTGCCGATGGTGTTGACCGTGTCATCCAAGAGCAATATCAAAAGCTTTGCCGATTACGTCGCGTATGCCAAGCAGCCGGGTAACTCGGTCTCCATTGGTTCAGCAGGTAATGGGTCTAGCCAACATTTAGCGCTTGAGCTGTTGGCGTTTCGGTTAGGGATCAAACTCAATCACATCCCCTACAAAGGGAGTGGCCCGGCCATTAATGACTTGTTAGGTAACCAGATCGACTCAATGATGGATCAGTTGACTGCCTCGATCGGCCACATTCGCAGCGGTAGCTTGATTGCCATCGCGCAGAGTGCAAAAGTCCGATCCGCTCTGTTGCCCGATGTGCCCACGTTCGAAGAACTGGGCGTCAAAGACTTCGATATGGTGACGTATACCGGTATTTTTGGGCCAGTCGGCATGCCCCCCAACGTGCTGGATAAACTGACTGCAGCGTTGCAACAAGCCTTAACGACGACCTTAGTGAAAGCTCGGTTTGACAACTTAGGGGTCGACATCATTACGCTTGACCGCGCTGCGTTTCAAGCCTACGTTGACAAAGATTTTCATGCGTCGCAGGCCATTGGTAAAGCGGCCAACATTGTCATCAATGAATAATCTGAAGCAAATGCGATGCCCGCATCGCAAGAACCGCACCAGATCGGTGAATTGTTCTAAGACGCACTGATTTGGCGCAAATGGTGCGCAGGCGATGCACCAACAATGCGATGATGGTTGATTTGACCAATGCCTTGGCATGATAGTTGCTTGAGCAGAAAGACACACTCGTCCGGAGCTCTGACATGCGCCTCAAGCAACCTCTTGTTCAACCAGCCAATCTAAAGCGCCGGCAACTTGCGCTGAGCACGGCCAAAACACTCGGCGCCGCGGGACTCATGTCGCTCGTTGACCCCATGATCAGAGCGGGTGCTTGGGCAGCTGGCAGCGACGCGCCTGAAAAGACGGAAGTCAAAATCGGCTTCATCCCGCTGACTGATTGTGCCTCGGTGGTGATGGCTTCAGTCATGGATTTCGATAAGAAGTACGGGATAAAAATCGTTCCGTCTAAAGAAGCCTCTTGGGCTGGCGTTCGCGACAAACTAGTCAGCGGCGAGCTCGATGCAGCTCACGCTTTATACGGTCTCATCTATGGGGTGCAGCTTGGCATTGGTGGCCCTAAAAAGGATATGTCCGTATTGATGACCCTGAGCAACAATGGTCAAGCGATCAGTTTGTCGCAGAAGCTTGCGGAAAAGGGGGTCAAAGACGGTGGGTCGCTTCGCGCGCTGATGACCAAAGAGCCTCGCGAGTACACCTTTGCCCAGACTTTTCCGACGGGAACTCACGCGATGTGGCTCTATTACTGGTTGGCCGCCAACAGCATCAATCCACTCAAGGACGCGAAAGTCATCACCGTGCCCCCACCACAGATGGTCGCCAATATGCGGGTGGGTAATATGGACGGTTTCTGCGTTGGCGAACCGTGGAACGCAAGAGCTGTCGCCGACAAAATCGGTTTCACCGCCACGACCACTCAAGCAATCTGGAAGGATCATCCAGAAAAAGTACTGGGTTGTACGGCTGAGTTCACCAGCAAATATCCTAATACGTCGCGAGCAATGGCAGCAGCGATTCTCGATGCCTCGAAGTTTATTGATGCCTCTGTGGCCAATCGAAGAAAGACCGCAGAAGTGATCGCCACGAAGTCCTATGTGAACACGGACATGGATGTCATCGTGGATCGCATGCTGGGCCGTTACACCGATGGCATGGGTAAAACCTGGGACGACCCTGACGCCATGAAGTTCTTCAACGACGGGCACGTCAATTTCCCCTATCTCTCGGATGGCATGTGGTTTTTAACGCAACACAAGCGCTGGGGTCTGCTCAAAGAGCATCCCGACTATCTCGCGGTTGCATCAAAAATCAATCGCGTCGACATTTACAAAGATGCCGCCCGTGCCGCCGGCGTTGCTGTGCCCGCCTCTGACATGCGCACCTCGACGTTGATGGATGGCAAAGTGTGGTCTGGCAAAGATCCGGTTGCCTATGCAGACAGTTTCAGTATCAAAGGCTGACCGAAAGATGCTGGCCCAGACCAAACCTCACGAAGTCCTGTCTATCGACGAGGAGGACGAACGCACCACACTGATGGCGCGTGAGGTTCGACGCCTTGCGATTCGTGACAAACTGCTTTCTGTACTTGAGCCTGTTGCCCCGGCCCTGTTAGGCAGTCTTGGCTTTTTGCTGTTTCTCGCGATCTGGCAAATGATCCACGGTGCCATTGCTGAGATCCCTTCGCCTGGCTTCACCTTTAACGCAGCGGTCGAACTGTTCTCGCATCCTTTTTACTCGAACGGGCCAAACGATCAAGGCATTGGTTGGAATATCTTATCGTCTTTGCGACGAGTCGCTTTGGGCTTTGGGTTTGCCGCCTTGATCGGCATCCCGACGGGTTTTGCCATCGGCCGTTTCAAGGTATTTGGTGCAATGACCTCACCGATTATCAGCCTGTTGCGTCCCGTTTCCCCATTGGCTTGGTTGCCGATTGGCTTGTTGCTGTTTAAGTCAGCCAATCCAGCGGCGATCTGGTGCATTTTCATTTGCTCAATTTGGCCCATGATCATTAACACCGCCATTGGGGTCGAGCGAATTCCCGCTGATTACATGAATATTGCCCGGGTATTGAATCTGTCGGAGTGGAAAGTTTTCACCAAGATTTTGCTACCCGCCACCCTACCGTACATGTTGACGGGTGTGCGCTTATCGATTGGTACCGCTTGGCTGGTAATCGTCGCAGCCGAGATGCTCACGGGCGGTGTTGGCGTGGGATTCTGGTTGTGGGATGAATGGAATAACCTCAAAGTAGAGAACATCATTATCGCCATCTTCGTGATCGGTATCGTAGGCCTGTTGCTCGAGTACTGCCTGATTTCCATCGCCAAGCGCTTTTCCTACGAGTAACCTCAGGATTCAAAACGATGTCGACTGCTCATCTAGACCGCTACTTGCTGATCGAATCAGTACAGCAGACTTTCAAGACAAAAAAAGGTCCCTTCGTCGCACTTAAAGACATCGACTTGACGGTGAAAAAAGGCGAATTCATTACCCTGATCGGGCACTCCGGATGTGGCAAATCGACCCTGCTCAATTTGATCGCAGGCCTCACAATGCCCACACAGGGCCGCTTGATTTGTGCCGGTCGCGAAATTGCGGGGCCAGGCCCGAGCCGGGCCGTGGTGTTTCAAAATCATTCATTGCTGCCGTGGTTGACTTGTTTCGACAATGTTTACCTGGGCGTTGAGCGGGTGTTTGCAGTATCCGAGTCGAAAGCTCAATTGCAAGATCGAACTGCTGAGGCCATGGCGCTGGTTGGTTTGACACATGCGCAACATAAGTTGCCTCATGAAGTTTCCGGAGGGATGAAGCAACGCGTTGGCATTGCCCGAGCTTTAGCCATGGAGCCGCAGGTGCTCTTGCTCGACGAACCCTTTGGGGCTCTCGATGCACTGACTCGAGCAAATCTTCAAGATGAACTGATGCGCATCATGGCCGCCAAACAAAGTACTGCTGTCATGGTTACCCACGATGTTGACGAAGCGGTCTTGCTGTCGGATCGAATCGTCATGATGACCAATGGGCCTGCAGCAACCATTGGCGAGATATTGAGGATTGAACTCGACCGGCCTCGCGACAGAGTTGAACTGGCCAACGACGTCAATTATCAAGCCTACCGCACGGCAGTGATTGATTTCTTGTATCGCAAACAAGGTAACCCCGCGCTTGCCGCGGCATAAGGCAGATGACGATGAAGAAAATGAAACTAGTCCTCATTGGCAACGGCATGGCGGGGGTACGGACGCTCGAAGAACTGTTGAAAATTGCACCTGATCTCTACGAAATCACCGTGTTTGGTGCCGAACCTTACCCAAACTACAACCGTATCTTGCTCTCACCGGTTCTCGCGGGTGAACAACGGCTTGAGCAAATCATTCTCAATGACTTGGATTGGTACTCAGCGAACCAAATTCGACTGCATCTGGGTAAACAGGTCGTCAAAATTGACCGAAAAGCTCGCACGGTGATTGCCGACGACGGTACGGTCGAGACCTATGACCGGCTGCTACTTGCCACCGGCTCGTTGCCCTTCATTTTGCCAGTGCCGGGCAAAGACTTACCGGGCGTGATCGCCTATCGAGATATCAAGGACACCAACGAAATGATCACGGCCGCTCAACACCATGAGCACGCGGTCGTCATTGGCGGCGGGCTCTTAGGGCTCGAAGCAGCCAACGGCCTGAGAACGAGGGGCATGAAGGTGACGGTCGTGCATTTAGCCCCGTGGCTCATGGAAAGACAGCTTGACTCAGTCGCGGCTAACTTATTGCAAACCAGCCTGGAGAGTCGCGGGATCGCGTTTCAACTCAAAGCTCAGACAGAAGCCTTATTACCAAATGCTGAGGGCACCCGGGTCGCCAGTGTCAGGCTCAAGGATGGTCACGTGATCAGGGCTGATCTAGTCGTCATGGCGGCAGGTATTAAACCCAATACCGCGCTGGCGGAGTCGGCTCGTATCCATTGCTCGCGCGGCATTATCGTCAACGACACGATGCAAACTTTCGATCCACTGGTGTATGCCGTCGGCGAATGCGTGAACCATCGGGGCTCTGTTTATGGGCTCGTCGCCCCCCTCTTCGAGCAAGCGAAAGTTTGCGCAAATCATCTCGCCGAGTATGGGATTGCACGCTATGTCGGCTCATTTACGTCGACCAAATTAAAGGTCACGGGTATCGATTTGTTCTCGGCAGGCAATTTTATGGGTGGCGAGGGATGTGACGAAATCACGCTTGCCGACCCCGGTTCAAATGTCTACAAGAAGCTGGTCATTAAAGACGACAAACTCGTTGGCGCTTGTGTCTACGGGGATACCGCAGACAGTACCTGGTACTTCAAACTTTTGCGTGAAGAAAAAAACATTGCGAGCATCAGAGACTCATTAATTTTCGGTGAAACGAATATCGGCGACGTGGGCCACGAAGGCCATAACAAAGCGGCCGCCATGGCTGATAGTGATGAGGTCTGCGGCTGTAATGGTGTAAGCAAAGGTCGGATCGTCAAAGCCATCAAGGACGAAGGTCTCTTCACGCTTGACGAAGTGCGCAAATGCACGAAAGCCAGTGCCTCCTGCGGCTCTTGTACAGGCTTGGTCGAACAAATTCTGATGAACTGCCTGGGGACCAATTACTCTGAAACACCCGCCAAGAAAGCCATGTGCGCTTGTACCGATAGTTCGCACGAAGATGTTCGCGTCGCCATTCGGACTCACAAATATTTAACGCAACAACAGATTAGAGAAAATCTCGGCTGGCGTACCCCGTCAGGTTGTGCGAGCTGCCGGCCGGCGCTGAACTACTACCTGATTTCAACCTGGCCACATGAAGCAATCGACGATCCACAATCGCGCTTCATCAATGAACGCGCCCACGCCAACATTCAAAAAGATGGCACGTATTCGGTTGTCCCACGCATGTGGGGCGGTCTCACCAACGCGAGCGAGTTAAGGCGCATTGCCGACGTTGCGGACAAGTACAACGTCCCGACTGTCAAGGTCACAGGGGGGCAACGAATCGACTTGCTTGGCATCAAAAAGGAGGATCTGCCGGCGGTCTGGAAAGACTTGGGGATGCCTTCTGGGCATGCCTATGGCAAATCAATCCGAACCGTCAAGACCTGCGTCGGCTCTGAGCACTGCCGCTTTGGCACCCAGCTGTCGATGAACATGGGGGTCTCTCTCGAACGCATGCTATTCGGGATGTACTCTCCCCACAAAGTGAAACTCGCCGTCTCAGGCTGCCCCAGAAACTGCGCCGAGGCAGGGATCAAGGATGTCGGCGTCATCGGGGTTGACTCGGGTTGGGAGATCTATGTCGCGGGAAATGGGGGCATCAAGACCGAGGTTGCCGAATTTCTCTGCAAAGTAAAAACCGATGAAGAAGTTCGAGAATATTCAGGGGCTTTTATCCAACTGTATCGCGAAGAAGGCTGGTACCTTGAGCGGACGGTTCACTATGTACAACGCGTCGGTCTTGATTACATCAAGGCTCGCATACTCGGAGATGCCAAAGCCCGTGCAGATCTGTATGACCGCCTGCTCTTTGCGTTGAAAGACGCACCCGATCCTTGGCAAGACTTTGAGCGAGCAGGTGTCGACGCTCGGCAGTTCAAGCCGATCACACTCACGACGACATAAATCTCTACACCGAAGGCATAACGGGTTGATGGCAATGGAAACAACAGACTGGGTATTCGTGGTGAAGCGGGACGACATCCCCGTCGCGGGCGCACGCGTGATTGAAGGTGCTGCAGCTGGCCCTATCGCCATTTTTCGATCCTTGGATGACGTGGTGTTCGCGCTGCTCGATCGCTGCCCCCACAAAGGTGGACCACTGTCGCAGGGCATCGTTCACGGCCACACGGTGACTTGCCCCTTGCACGCCTGGAACATTAAGCTCTCAGACGGTTGCGCCCACGCCCCGGATCAGGGTTGTACTCGCTCGTACGCGACGCGCTGCGAGTCAGGAGATATCTTCCTCTCACGCGCAGAACTCGCGAGCGATTAATGCCAGCCGACGAGACAAGGAACTCGCTCGTCAAAACGACCTGTTGCTATTGTGGGGTCGGTTGCGGCATGCTGGTCGAAACCGAAAGTATCGCTGGAAAACTGAGAATCAAGCACGTCGAAGGTGATCCTGATCACCCTGCTAATTGGGGTCGCCTTTGCAGCAAAGGGGCCACGCTTCACCTGACAGCACAACCCCATGTTTATGAACAAACGCGCGCGCGACATCCCGAGTGGCGACAGAGTAAATCATCACCACGCAGCGCAATCCAGTGGGATCAAGCGAATGAACTCGTCGCGAGCCGCTTTGCTGAAATCATTCATGAGCATGGCCCAGACGCCGTTGCCTTCTACGTGTCAGGTCAAATCCTGACGGAAGACTATTACATCTTTAACAAGTTGGCTAAAGGCCTGATTGGCACGAATAACATCGACACCAATTCGCGCCTGTGCATGTCAAGTGCTGTGGCTGGGTATAAACGCAGCCTCGGCGCAGATGCGCCTCCTTGCACCTACGAAGACATCGATCATGCAACTGTCTTGTTCATCACGGGCTCTAATGCCGCCTACGCCCATCCGATCTTATTTCGACGAATCGAAGCAGCGAAAGAGAAAAATCCAGATCTGAAAATCGTCGTGGTGGATCCACGGCGAACAGATACCGCTCAAGCGGCCGATCTGTTTTTGCAGATTTTACCCGGCACGGACATGGCGCTTTACCATGGCATGTTGCACCTGATGCTCTGGGAAGGATGGCTTGATCAGGAGTATATCGAGGCACACACCGAGGGATTCAGTGATTTAAAAGCGCTGGTCAAAAACTATCCACCCAAAACCGTCGCGCAGCTTTGCGGTATCTCGGAAGCGGACCTCTTTGAAGCAGCAAGACTGTTCGCCACCTCAACCGCGACACTCTCCTTGTATTGCCAAGGTCTTAACCAATCTACCTCGGGCACAGCAAAAAACAGCGCTTTAATCAACCTGCACCTGGCAACCGGGCAAATTGGCAAAGCCGGTGCGGGGCCGTTTTCACTGACTGGTCAACCCAATGCCATGGGAGGGCGAGAGGTTGGTGGATTGGCTAATCAGCTCGCTGCCCATCGTGACTTGAACAACCCCACCCACCGGCAAGAAGTCGCGGATTTCTGGGGCGTCACTGAGGTTTCGCCGACACCTGGCCTGACCGCGGTTCCCATGTTTGAGGCACTTCGCTCAGGCCGGTTAAAAGCCATTTGGATTGTTTGTACGAATCCAGCACAATCGCTCCCCGATCAGACGTTAGTCCATCAAGCGCTAGAGGCTGCTGAATTCGTTGTGCTGCAAGAGGCTTATGCCGGTACGGCAACCGCAGCGTACGCCGATGTTTTATTACCAGCAACCACCTGGGCTGAAAAAGACGGGACAGTCACCAATTCTGAACGACGGATTTCTCGCGTCAACGCAGTCTTACCGGCGTTTGGTGAGTGTAAAAACGATTGGCAGATAGCCGTGGATATTGCGCGACTTCTCGAGAAAAAGCTCTCGCGGGCGCGTCGCAAGCGCCAAGCATCCATGTTTGACTATGAGACCACAGAGGCGATCTGGTTAGAGCATCGGGCATTGACCAAGGGACGAGATCTCGACATCAGCGGCTTAAGCTACCAAATACTAGCGACAGAGGGCCCCGCCCAGTGGCCCTATCCAGAGGGAGCCACCACGGGAACATCTCGCTTATACGAAGATGGTCGCTTCCCCACGGTCAACGGCAAAGCGCGGTTTATGGTCGAAGACTTTAAAGCGACAGCTGAATCCACGACTGCGCGCTATCCCATCGCCCTCACGACAGGGCGCTTAAGAGACCAATGGCACGGCATGAGTCGCACCGGCACCATTGCTAGGTTGTTCGCCCACGCGCCCAAACCAACCGTTGAAATCAACGCCGCGGATGCACAGCGACTGGACTTGAGGGAAGATGAACTGGTTTACGTAACCTCTGCCCGCGGGGTTCAAGTATTACCTGTGTCAATTTCTCAAAGTGTGCGTCCGTCTCAGGCATTCATTGCTATGCATTGGGGTCCCGAATACGTCGCAGGGCATGCTGGCAAGTCAATGAGTTTAGGCGTCAACGGTTTGACCAACTCAGCGTATGACCCTGTATCCGAGCAGCCCGAATTGAAGTTTTCTGCCGTGAAGATGACCAAGGCCAACCTACCTTGGCATTTGCGTGCGTTTGCTTGGTTCGATGAGGATCTCGCTTTGACGGTGCAGAGCAGGGTTCGCACGCTATTGCCTGAGGTCACCTATGCAAGTTGCGTGCTATTTGGCCGCGACGATGAGCACCGTCGGACCGGTGTTCATCTCACGATGGCAGCGACGACCTCTTTTGAAGACGAACTGATCCACACAGTGTTGGATCTGTTCAATCTCAGCGCTTGCACCGAGCGAGAGTCTGCCCTGAGTTACAAAGATCAGCGACGAGGCATCAGAAGGCAAGTGCATATCTTGCACTCGCAGAAGGGTCGGCAAATTAATAAGGTATTTGCCTGCGGGGGGTTGAAAGATATCGCCTCAGCAAACTGGTTAATGGGATTTTTAGAGCAATCAACAGAAGTATCGTCCTTAGGTCGATTACTGTTGGCCCCGAGTGACGCGCCACCCATGGTGTTAAAGGCTCGTGGACGGGTAATTTGCAACTGCTTAAACGTGGCGCAGAGTAGCATCGTAGAATGTCTACAGAAGATCCAAATGACGGACCCCAAGCAGGTGATGGCCGCCTTACAAAGCGAACTTGCCTGTGGTACTGCCTGCGGATCATGCATCCCCGAAATCAAGCAAATGATGGCAATACATGAGCATTAGTGCATATCTCAAACAAATTGGTCGTGGCAGCAAAGGCGCGAGCGATTTGACCAGAGAGCAGTCCCGAGACCTTTTTGCTCGAATCTTGACTAAGACTGTCTCCGATCTTGAAATAGGTGCGTTTTGCCTCGCCATGCGAATCAAAGGTGAAACTGCCAACGAACTGGCGGGTTTCTATGACGCAACCCTTGACCTGATGCCTCGTTTGTCGTGCGACAAGCCCACCATTTTGCTGCCCTCCTACAACGGTGCCAGAAAAACCATGTTGTTGACGCCTTTGCTGGCGAAAATGCTGGCTGACCTCGGCTACACCGTTCTCGTTCACGGCGCGCATGAAGAAGCCGCCCGTACCGGGTCTGACGACGTATTCAAAGCGCTGCAATGGCCCATTGCAAACACCCACGCTGACATCAGCCTGCATCTGGATAAATCGCGACTGGTTTACTGTCCGCTGTCTGTGTTGTGCCCTGCCTTGTCCCAACTGCTCGATGTCCGGCAGACCATTGGTCTGCGTAACAGCGGCCATATTCTGGCCAAGTTGCTCAATCCCTTTGATACCCTGACCTTACAACTTTGCAATTACACGCATCCGGCTTATCCGACGATTCTCGACGAATTTTTTACCCTGCATCCTGCTAACGTCATCTTGATGCGGGGGCACGAGGGTGAGCCTGTCGCCAGTCCACGACGATTACCCAGCCTGCACATCAAGCTGAACCGTTCGACTGTTTGTCTTGACACCGAGCCTGTGATCATTGAAGAAGATACCGGCGCCCTTGATTCAATTGCACTAAATGAGACGGTTCGTCACTATGGGGCATTGCTGGCAAAGTCCAATACCGCCCCCTTGACCTTGCTCAAGCAAATTCAGGTGATTCAACAAGCATTCAACACCCTGAGCTAACATGGCGACATGACAAACCAATCACCAGTCAAAGCCCTCGTCTTGTTCGCACATGGATCTAGAGATCCCAACTGGCGAAGACCGTTTGAATCGATGCTCGCGGATTTAAAAGCGCGGCACGCTGGGCTTAGTACGCTGGCTTTTCTTGAAAACATGCAACCCTCGCTGGCTGAGGCGATTGGCGACATGGCGCGCGCCGGTGCCACGCACATTGAGGTCATTCCGCTATTCTTGGCGGTGGGTGGGCACTTGCGCAAAGATCTGCCACTGTTGCTTGCAGAAGCCGGCAAACATCATGAGGGCGTTTGTATCCGGGTAGGAGAAGCTGCAGGCGAAAACGAGGCGGTGCAACAAGCGCTGGTGAGCTTTGCTTTGACTCAAGCAACCCGCGATTAATTGGTTCGGTCGATATGCGTGAGCAGGTCAGTCGCCAGAATACGAGCCACCACCCCGCCTCGGATAGTGAAATCCGTTAACGGGACGTCAACTGGCCCAGCCGACATGGAAGTCGCTGTCGCGTTACCTAACACCAGTGACTTGAGGTTAGTCAAGTTCAGTTGCAGCGTGTCACCTTGCTTATAGATTTTCTCGATGCGGTTACCATCGGTCGAGGTTGCCTGAACCCAGCAATCCCCCGTGAACGTCAACGTTAATTCTGAAACCGTGTGTGCGGGTGCCTGCACGACGTCATTGAGCGCCTGCGTCGCCAGATTTTGGTGAGAAGCCACGGTTTGGCTTGCGGTCGTTTCGCTGGTTGGGGTTAATTCTGGGCGAGTCGACTCTGCCGCACTTGGTTGGGCATCGGCAAGATCCGTGTTCTTGTCGCTCGCCGCGGTTGACGCCACAGCCGTCTTGTCAACCTGCTGAATGTTTTCTACCGTCTCGTTTTGCGCTAAGTCTGCGTCTTTCGTTCTGAGTTCGTTAAACGTCACAAACCCGACAATCACGCCGACCACCACAAAACTCGCCGCAATCATCGTGCTTAGCCTGCGGTCACTCGACTCATGGAGTTGAAACTTACCGAGAGCCTGGCGATTCTGAGGATGTTGTTCTAACCCGATACGGCCTGTTGCTTGCTTATTGGTGAGCGCCGCCTGATCGAGACTGGCGACAATTTCTGCGGGTAGCGGCAGATTTAAAAAGCTGGCATATTTCTTGGTCGCCTGCACATAGAACCAGTCGTTGTAAAAAGCCTGGCGATTATCAGCCTCTAGCCCGCGTACTTGATTGGTCGACAAAAGCAGGCGGTTTGACACATCCTGCAAACTCAAGCCCAACTCAGTCCTATGCCGCACAAGCAAAGCACCAAACGTGACAGCTGAGGCGTCTTTCTCTAAAGGTGAGTCCATGTGTTGGGCGATAGCAAGCGGTGCGTTGAATGAAATCCAAACTGACGATCTCGATTTTAGCGCTGGCTTACCCTTTATATAGCTGCGACTTTAGCGTTTTCAACTAAGTCAAGGGGTGTCGTTACTTTTTCGTTACGTATAAACCACAAATTCGCGTTTTTTACGCTCCAATTCGAACGCTCGGTCGGTGAACGGCAGCCGTCAGTCGTACCTGCGGATGACTCAACAACGTTTACGCACAATGCAACAGCGCCGTTTTGGCAGGAAAACCCTTTTGAAATCCAGACTAGTCTGCGATGGCATAGTTATTGCTTGCCAGAGAGCCTCTTCACTGAGGCTCTAAAGGATCGATCATGACTGCTAGCACAACCGTACCTACACCCGTTCAGGCCGCGCCGAGTCTATTGAACTCAAAATGGATCCAGCTGCTGCTGGGCTTGATTTGTATGATGGCCATTTCCAGTCCGCAATATGTCTGGGCACTGTTTACCAAACCATTTCTAGCCGAGCTAAAAGTCGAACTCGCTGCGCTTCAGGTGACGTTTTCAATATTGATCGTGTTACAGACGTTCTTCTCGCCCTTCCAGGGCTACCTGGTCGATCGATTCGGCGCGCGTGCGCTACTGACTTTAGGTGCACTTCTCACCGGTATCAGCTGGATACTATCCGCGCAGGTATCGACCGTGTGGGGTCTTTACCTGACTTACGGCCTATTGGGCGGACTGGGCACAGGCATCGTCTACGTGGGTGTGGTGGGCCTGATGGTGCGCTGGTTTCCGACCTCAAGAGGCTTCGCAGTCGGCATGGTTGCGGCAGGGTACGGCATGGGTGCGATCATGACGACTTTCCCGATTTCGGCCAGTCTCGCTCAATATGGTTATCAGCAGACGTTGATGACCTACGGGGCCTTGATGGGTATCGTTGGCATGCTCGCAGCGCAAGGCTTACGCATGCCAACCTTCGTGGCTCAGGTTCAGTTGCCGACCACTGACGCAGCCACTCAAGTCGAGTCTGTCAAACCAATGACCATGCTCAAAACACCTGTTTTTTGGTTGATGTTTGGCATGATGACGATGATGTCAACCTCTGGGTTGATGGTGATCTCGCAGATGGGTGCTTTTGCCAAAGACTTCGGCGTGGCCAATGCCATGGTGTGGGGGATGGCAGCGTTACCGTTGGCGCTCACCATTGATCGATTCACCAACGGCCTGACCCGACCCCTGTTTGGATTTATCTCTGATCGTATCGGACGTGAAAACACCATGTTTATTGCCTTCGGCCTGGAAGCCTTGGCGATGTTTGCGTGGTTGAATTTTCGTCAGGATCCCGTACTGTTTGTGTTGCTCTCAGGCGTTGTTTTCTTCGGTTGGGGCGAAATCTTTTCGCTGTTCCCCTCAACACTGACCGATACGTTCGGCGTCAAGCATGCAACCACCAATTACGGGTTTCTCTACATGGCACAGGGGATTGGATCCATCCTAGGTGGCCCCATTGCAGCGATGATTTACGGCTCGAGTGGTAGTTGGGTGCCCGTGTTCACCGTCATGATCGTGCTTGACGCAACTGCAGCTATCCTTGCCTTCTTTGTACTCAAACCTATGCGTGCTAAATATCTGGCCACTCATCACTGAACGTTGAATCCCGCTTCTTTGGCACTGTGTCAGTCACCTGTGCATGCTTTTGGTATTACTATTTCTGCCAAACATGAACAGTGACTGACTAGGATCCCAGATGAGCAAACTCAGAGCCGATCAAACGCTTGAAAAATTCACACAACGAGCTGCTGGCAATTTGCCCGGCATGATGGGGATACAGATCATCGCTCTGGCCCAAGGGCAAGCAAATGGCAGAATGCCGATTCAACCCTTGCATATGGCGCCTAATGGCTATTTGCACGCTGCCAGTGTCGTCGCTCTCGCGGATACGACCTGTGGATTTGCGACCATGGCGCACCTACCAGAGGGCGCCCAATCATTCACCACCATCGAGCTAAAAAGCAACCACCTGGGGACCCTCCGCGAGGGGGCAGCAACCTGCGTGGCGACGGCTCAGCACTTGGGTAACAACACGCACGTCTGGGATGCCGTCGTCAGTGACGAACAAAGTGGCAAAAAAATTGCCTTGTTTCGTTGCACTCAAATGATTCTCTGGCCCAAAAAAAGTACATGACCGCTAACAGGTATCATTCGAGCCATAACCAATTACTTAGTTAGTCGAGACATCCCATGCTCAGCGATATCGAAATTGCACAAAAAGCAATCAAAAAGCCCATCATTGAACTAGCTCACCAACAAGCGGGCATACCTGAAGATCAACTAGAACCTTATGGCCGCTTCAAGGCGAAGATCTCGCTCGAGTACATCAATTCTCTCGCCGATCGTCCGAATGGCAAACTGATTTTAGTGACGGCGATATCACCCACGCCAGCGGGTGAAGGCAAAACAACCACCACGGTCGGTTTAGGGGATGGCTTAAATCACATCGGCAAAAACAGCATTATTTGTCTGCGCGAACCATCGCTTGGTCCGGTATTTGGCATGAAAGGCGGTGCTGCCGGAGGTGGCATGGCTCAAGTAATCCCGATGGAGGACATCAACCTCCACTTTACGGGCGATTTCAATGCTATCGCCCTCGCGAACAACTTGCTCGCTGCGCTGATCGATAACCATATCCACCATGGCAATGCCTTGGGCTTCGATCTTCGTCGGATCACTTGGCGAAGAGTGATGGATATTAATGATCGAGCACTTCGTCAAATGGTCGTGGGTCTTGGCGGGCCGGCTAACGGTTACCCGAGAGAAGATCACTTTGACATTGTGGTTGCCTCAGAGGTGATGGCCATTTTCTGTCTCGCCACTGGCCTTGCAGACTTGAAAGACAGGCTCAGCAGAATTGTCGTGGGTTACACCACCGATAAGAAACCCATTCTCGCCAAAGACTTAAAGGCGCAAGGCGCCATGACAGCCTTGCTCAAAGATGCGCTGGCCCCGAATGTTGTCCAGACACTTGAAAATAACCTCGCCTTGGTACATGGTGGTCCTTTTGCCAATATTGCCCACGGATGCAACAGCGTTTTGGCCACGACCACTGCCTTGAAGCTTGCTGACTACGTGGTCACAGAGGCGGGTTTTGGTGCAGATTTGGGGGCTGAAAAGTTTTTTGATATTAAGTGCCGCAAATCGGGGCTCACCCCCTCGGCTGTTGTGATTGTCGCCACGCTGAGAGCCTTGAAATATCACGGTGGTGTCGCTGTCAAAGATACGTCCAAAGAAGATCTCGTTGCGCTCGATGCGGGCTTGGTCAATCTGACACGACATGTGCATAACATCAGAGAGAATTTCGGTCTACCTTGTGTTGTCGCCATCAATCATCGCACCGAAGATACCGATGCAGAAGTGAATCGATTGACAGCCACTCTGGCTGCCGATGGCGTCAATGTGGTACTTGCTCGGCACTGGGCTGAGGGCGGCGCTGGCGCTGCAGATCTCGCTCGTGTGGTGGTCGATTTGTGTGAGCAGCCTAATCAGTTCAAGTTTCTGTATCAAGACAGTGATTCGCTGTGGGATAAAGTCAAGGCCATTGCCACAAAGACCTACGGGGCAGCTGATATTTCTGCCGATACCAAAGTCCGTGCTCAAATCGAACAGCTCGAACAAAGCGGATATGGGCATTTGCCGGTTTGCGTGGCGAAGACGCAATATTCGTTCTCGACCGATGCAACGTTGCGTGGTGCCCCAAGCGATCACGTCGTTAACATCAGAGAAGTTCGCTTATCCGCTGGTGCAGAGTTCGTTGTCATGGTCTGTGGCGACATCATGACGATGCCAGGCTTGCCTGTCACCCCCGCCGCAAACGCGATCGACGTCGATGACAATGGTCGGATCACCGGTCTGTTTTAACATCGATCAACACACAAGTGAGACCTAACCGCCATGTCACTGATGACGAAACTCCGCGCTGGTTTAGCCCTTCTATCCCTATCCATCATGAGTGCTCAGGCAGCTGACAGGGTGACGGCCTACCCCACACCCAAAGAGGCAATCTGGGTCGCTAAATCATTCACGTTTCATGGCGGTGAAACACTCGAAAATATCAAGCTGGCCTACACGACAATCGGTGACCCGCAAGGGATACCTGTCTTGTTTCTACATGGCACGGCAGGGTCAGGATCGGGGCTGATCAAAGCCGGTTTCGCTGACGAGCTTTTTGGACCAAGGCAGGCACTGGACGCCAGCAAATACTTCGTCATCATGCCCGATGCGATTGGCACAGGTAAATCAACCAAGCCCTCTGATGGATTGCGGGCAAAGTTCCCGCTCTACAACTATGACGACATGGTGCTCGGTCAATATCGGCTCATCACTGAAGGTCTTGGCATCAAGCACTTGCGCCTGGTGATGGGCAACTCGATGGGGGGCATGCAAACGTGGCTCTGGGGGATCAAATATCCGAACTTCATGGATGCTTTGGCGCCAATGGCATCACTACCCATCGAGATGTCGGGTCGTAACTGGATCTTGAGACGAATGCTCACCGATTCGATCCGACAAGATCCCCTTTGGTTGAACGGCAACTATACAACGCAGCCACCAAGCGCAAAATTTGCCAGTATTTATTTTCAATTTGCCACCAGCGGCGGCAATCAGGGGCTCTATTCAATCGCATCAACCCGTGCGGCGGCAGACAAATTGATTGAGGATCGGATGCGAGCCCCGTTCACGGGGGATGCCAATGATCTGCTGTATCAATGGGATTCGTCGCGCGACTACAACCCGTCTGCCGATCTCGAAAAAATTACGGCGCCGATCCTCGTGATCAACTCCGCCGATGACGAACGCAATCCCCCCGAGCTAGGGCTTGCCGACCAACTCAAACGTTTGCGAAGTGTCAAACTACATCTGATCCCCGCCAGTGCAAAAACCTCTGGTCATGGCACTACCGGTCAGGCAAAGTGGTGGGAGAACGAACTCGCCGCTTTTCTACAGACATTACCGACAAAATAACAACCAATCCGTACTTAGAGGCAGAGACACCCATGAAACAGGATAGCCGCTCAGTCATTCATCCCTCGTCTGTTCATGCACTGCCCTTACACCGCCGAGCGCTTGGGACGCTGGTGTTCAATCTGCTAGCTATCAGTACGCTCGGTTTGACTCTCTACAGCGCGCACGTTCAAGCGCGCGTCACCAAAATTGTGATCGATGAGACCTTGCCTCTGCCCGTTACCTCGCTCAACAAAGACAGCAAGATCCCTTATCAAATGGTGGCCGGCCGCGCATTCGGCGAGCTTGACCCCAGTCTGGCCCAAAATGCCATCATTCAAGATATTGAGCTAGCTAAAGATGCTGACGGCAAAGTCCGCTATGAAGCCTCTTTCGTTATCTACAAACCCGTTGACAATCAACAGTCCAGCGGTCTGATGTGGCATGAAGTCCCCAATCGCGGTCGTGTTTATGCGTTTGCCCCAGAAGAGCAAGCGGCAGGTGACATTTATCTCGCCAGTGCGTGGCAGGGCGATAACGCGGGGGCAACGACCGTGCGGCCCACAGCAACCGCGGCAGGTATGCAATTTTTGCGCGTCCCCGTCGCAAAGCACCCTGATGGCACTGCGGTGACAGGTCTTATCATGGGCCGCATTGTCAATCGTTCGGGAAAGGCATCGCAGCCACTCATTGTGCAGACCAATCCCGTGCCCTACAAACCCGTCTCGTTAGACACCAAGAAAGCGCAATTGACCTCGCGGGCGGGCGAGACGACCCAGGGCGACGTGAGCGACGAACGCGAGATTGCCTCTGCTGACTGGGCCTGGGCAAAATGCGACGCGGCACATCCCTTCCCTGGACAACCAGATCCGACGCAGATTTGCTTAAAGCAGGGGTTTGATCCGCAGAGACTGTATCAAGTGGTGTTTACCTCGGCAGATGCTTACGTTCTCGGCATTGGTTTTGCCGCTTTTCGCGACGTAGGTCAATTCTTCAAAACCGCGCAGCACGACGAAGCCGGCACCGTCAACCCGCTTGCTCGCATCGTGACTCATAGCATCACCAGAGGCGTCTCTCAGTCAGGTAACTTTGTCCGCGGCTGGCTGCATCTGGGATTTAATCAAGACGAACAAGGCAACCGAGTTCACGATGGCGCCTGGCCGATCATTGCTGGACGACGTATCTCGCTGAATACGCGGTGGGCACAACCGGACGGGGTGCTTGAGCTCTACCAAGCGGGCAGCGAAGGACCTCAATGGTGGTTGCCAAAGGACGATCCCGTTCGGCACTTGCCTGCTGCGGGGATTCTGGATCGTTGCACCGCGACCGACACCTGCCCAAAGATTGTTGAACACTTCGGTTCAGCCGAAGTCTGGGCCTTAAAACTCACACCCGAATGGATAGGCACTGACGCAAAAGCCGATTTGCCACTGCCCGCCAACGTAAGGCGCTATTACATTGCCAGTAGCACCCACGGTGGCGGGGCCGGCGGCTTCAATAGCAGTCTGCCAGACGTTGGATTGCCAACCGACGGTGCCCAGTGCCCCGGCAACAATTTCGGTGTTGGTGTGTTGCCCGCCAATCCGGTACCGCACCGAGAAACCGTCAACGCCATTCGTCTGCACTTTCGAAACTGGGTGATGAAAGGCATTGAACCGCCGGCCAGTCGCTACCCGACGTTGGCAGCCGCCCCGGGGGCGACTTCAGGAACTCTGGCACTGGCAGAAAAGTCTGCGATTGGCTTTCCGACCTTACCGGGTCTGAGACCAACGATCCCTGAAAAAGACTTCATCATGCCAGTGATCGATTACGTGTTCGGCCCCACGTTCGACGCGATAGATGCCAAGGGCATTGCGACCAATGTCCCGCCGCATATCAAACAAATTTTGCCCATGTACGCACCGAAAGTCGATGCCGATGGCAACGAGTTAGGCGGCGTCCCCGTGGTGCTACTCGATGCCCCGCTGGGTACCTATCTTGGCTGGAATGTCACGGCCGACGGTGCTAAACCGTTTCACAAAGGTCAGATCTGCAACTACGTTGGGGGCATGATCCCGTTTGCAGAGACAGAACAAGCACGGCTAGCCAACCACGATCCACGCAAATCCTTACAGGCTCGATATCGAGATCATGACGGCTATGTCACGGCGGTAACTCAGGCTGCTGCGCGAGCAATGAAAGAAGGTTTCTTGTTGCCTGAAGATGCGAAAACCTTAATCCAGCAAGCGCGAGACAGCGCCGTCCTGAATTAACAACCTGAGCCCATTCAGGCCGTCGGCCGAAGCACCCAGAAATGGTGGGTACCGTCTCGTCTGAGTTGCTCGATCAGGCCGAACTCCCAATCAAGATAAGCCTGCATCGCCTCTTTACGATTATCGGTCCCTTCGTAAGGTCGCTTGTACCTATCCAGGGTTGGTGAGAGGCGTTGGTCGGCGCCTGAATCGAGTGGAAAGCCCGCGTCTATCCAAGCAGCCACCCCACCTTCGAGCACTTCGACATTGGCTTGAAGTTCACGCTCAAGTTCAGCTGCTGCAAAAGCAGACACAACGCCATCGGCACAGACCAAGACGTAGCGTTTCGCCGCGGGCAAATGCGTTGCATCATCACCGATGCGTGATCGCAACAGATGCCATGCGCCGGGGATATGGCCTTTGATAAAGGCGGCTTGTTTGCCCATATCGACGATCACGATGTCATCTGCATCATGCATTGCATCAGCTAAGTCGCCAACCTGTACTAGTTTGACAGCAGGCAACGCGGGGGTCGTTGCCACCCAAGGGCCTGTCGCTTGCATTGCCGTAGCGTCAAGCCCATCGAGCACGTAAACATCCCACGCCATTTGCGCTAGCCACGATGCCGTCATATTGGCACGCACACCATCCGTATCGCACAGCACAATCCGCCCACCTCGAACCGGGGCAACCATCTCGGTCTCTTGCACCAGTTGCCCGCCCGGTGTTGATCTAAAGCCGTCGAGATGCGCCGCGGCAAACTCCTCCGGGGTTCTTGTATCGAAACAATAGGTGCTGCGGGTTTGCTGTAACTGCCACTGCGTCACCTCTTGCAGCGTCGTACGCTTGACCCCGGCGCGATCTGCCACATGCCTGGCCTGGTGAGAAGAGGAAGTTTGCGACTCAACAGACACCTGCGTAAAGCGCTTAGCGGCCCCCTTATCCAAGGTCTGATCGGCTAACACCCAACCGATTGTCCCGTTTCGCAATGCACTCACTGGGTTCGGAATGCCAGCATTGATTAAGGACTGTGTGCCAATGATGCTGCGCGTGCGGCCAGCGCAATTAACAATAACTCGGGTCTGAGGATTGGGCGCCAGTGCAGGTACGCGCAAGACCAATTCAGCCCCTGGGCAACTAATCGCATTCGGGATGCTCATGGTCTGATACTCATCAAACCGGCGTGCATCAACAATGACAACATCGGCCTGCTGATCGATCAATGCTTTGACTTCTTGTGCCGACAGAGACGGCGTATGCACTTCTGATTCAACCAACTCGCCGAACGATTTACTGGGTACATTGACATCGATGAAGACTTCCCCACCGGCTTGGCGCCAGCCGATCAATCCTTGGTCAAACACATGCACGTTTGAGTAGCCCAACCCAATGAGGCACATTGCCGCCCGTTGCGCGGTCGTATCCTCACCCCCCTCGTCAAACGTGACAATGGTGACATCGCGACGGGGCAATTTAGAGAAAGCGTCTGCCTCAATGCGTGCCAAAGGTAAGTTGGCCGCAAAAAGCGGGTGCCCGAGTGCATGCGGATGCTCTTCTCTTACGTCAAGAAACGCAATTTCTTCTCGCGCCAGCAATTTCGACCGAACAAAATCGAAATGTACGGCCATTGGCATGTCGGCATGCAAAAGTGACATTTTCAACTATCTCCAGAGATTGGGCACAACATCATTACCGTAGCCCGAAATAAAGGTTTTTGAGGTGCCTGTCGCGGGATCAAACACATGGCGACTGATACGGCCAATATTGCCACCGTACACATGAATACTGACAGAAGTCTGATCCGCATAATAATTCGCGACTTGGTGGACATCGTGCGTGGCAGGCGAGACGTGAGCGACCTGACCAGGCAGCAAGGTTTTCGGTGCTCCGGGTTGCAGACTACCGTCTGGTTGACGGTAGAAAGGCGTGTCAAGCTCGCGTCCTCGCAACATACCGATCAAGCCCCATGTCAGGTGATCGTGCACTGGGGTTTTCTGGCCCGGTCCCCAAACGAAGCTGACCATGGAAAAACTATCCAAAGGATCGGCATAGAGCAAGTACTGCTGATAAAAACTCGGGTCAGGCGTCGCGAATTGAGCCGGTAACCAGTCGTCTTGCGCCACCAACTGCCGCAGCAAGTTGCCACCGTCCCGCAAAAGGTCGGGTTCAGCGGGATGGCTTTCCAGTAACGCACTAAAACTGTGCACAAAAGCTAATAGTTTCTCGTTTTTCATGATGGGGGGGACTCTCTCACATGACGCCTCACCGGACGAGTTTAATGCACGTCGTTTTCATCCCGCGTCAACCTGTCGCGCTCAGCCGACGTTTTCCATCAAAACGAATGAATGCCGATATTCAGCAGCCCTTTCTAGCAAAACGTTACAAAATCTGTGGGTTTTGTAACTCAATGTAGTTCTTATCGAGGTTTTTACCCCGTATTCGTCGAGTGAAACATTTATACTGCAATTGTTTTTCATTTGATGAAAATAACTACGTTACGGAAAGTTTCTGTTGTACAAGGTTTGTTGGCTGCACGACGCAGACGACCAATTAAACATTGAACCGATTGTCAGCGACTTTTTGACTCAAGCCAGGTTACCCAAGCATGTGGATTGTTAGGACTGCACTCGATAGACCCTACACGTTCATCGTGATGGCAATTCTTATACTGCTTGCCACGCCGCTCTCGCTGATGCGAACACCCGTTGATGCACTGCCGGATATCGATATCCCAGTCATCAGCGTGATTTGGACGTATAACGGTTTGTCAGCTGAGCAAATGGGCAACCGCATTACGCAGAACCACGAGCGCATCTTAACCACCACCGTCAACGATATTGAGCACATAGAGTCACAATCGCTGTCGGGCATCTCAATTATCAAGATATTTTTTCAGCCTCGGGTCAATATATCGACCGCGATTGCTCAAGTCGTTGCGGTTTCTCAGTCCGTGTTGCGAGCCCTTCCAACCGGCACTGTCCCCCCCCTGATTATTAAGTACACGGCCTCCAGTATCCCAGTGGTGCAGTTGGGAATGTCTAGCCAGACGCTCTCCGAAAAAGAACTGTTTGACTCAGCGCTGAACGCAGTCAGACCACAACTGATCACTATCCCCGGCGTTGCGGTCCCTTATCCCTATGGCGGAAAGCCGCGAGTGGTTTCGGTTGATCTTGATCCACAAGCCTTGCTCGCCAAAGGCATGACGTCTTCAGATGTGATCAATGCGATCAACACGCAGAACCTGATACTGCCCTCCGGGACGGCCAAAATTGGTGACACCGAGTTCAACATTGCCATCAACTCGTCCCCAAACAGTTTTGACGGCTTGAATTCCATCCCGGTCCGAACGGTCAACGGTGCAACCACCTATTTGCGCGAAGTCGCTCACGTGCGTGATGGCTATAGCCCTCAAACAAATATCGTGCGCCAGAATGGCGAAAGAGCGTTATTAATCTCGGCCTTAAAAAACGGGGGTGCGTCAACGCTTGACGTTGTCAATCAAATTAAAGCGCGATTACCGAGTCTGGGTGCCCTGTTACCTGACGGCATCGACGTCAAGCTGTTATTTGATCAATCCATTTTCGTCAATGCTGCGATTTCAAGCGTCATTCATGAGGCCTTGATTGCCGCGGGATTAACCGCCGTCATGCTGCTGTTATTTCTTGGCAATTGGCGAACGACGGCCATTATTGCTGTGTCCATCCCGCTCTCCATTTTCACCTCGCTGATTATTTTGCATTTGCTGGGCGAGACCATCAACGTGATGACTTTGGGCGGTTTGTCGCTTGCGGTGGGCATCTTGGTTGACGATGCCACGGTGACGATTGAGAACATCGAACGGCATCTACACATGGGCAAGCCGCTCTATGAAGCGATTCTGGACGGCGCCGGTGAAATTGCAATCCCCGCATTTGTTTCCACGCTGTGTATCTGTATCGTTTTCGTGCCGATGTTTTTCTTGGGTGGTGTCGCCAAGTTTCTGTTCGTACCGCTCGCTGAAGCGGTCATCTTCGCGATGCTGGCCTCCTACATTTTGTCGCGAACCTTGGTACCAACCCTTGCGCTACTGATGTTGGGGCCAATCGCCAAACCTGGGCTTGTCTCGCGCTGGATTGATGTCATTCATCAAGGCTTCAATCATCATTTTGAAAATATGCGTCGAAGCTATGTCTTGCTGTTGAGTCAGATACTGATTAACCGCAAAGCCTTCATGTTCGGCTTTCTGACTTTCTGTGTCTTATCGCTTGGCATCTACGGGCTGCTTGGTCGAGATTTATTCCCCGCCGTCGATACTGGACAACTCAAATTGCATATGCGTGCGCCGACGGGTACGCGGATCGAGAGAACAGCCGAAATCGCTGATCAGGTTGAAAAAGTTATCCGCGAGGTCATCCCAGCACACGAATTGGATACCATTCTTGATAATTTGGGGGTTCCAAACAGCGGTATTAATTTGTCTTATAGCAACTCAGGCACCATCGGATCCCTTGATGGGGATATTTTGATTTCTCTCAAGGGTGACCACCAGCCCACCGACGACTACATCGAAGCCTTGCTCCCAGCGCTCAGGAAGAACTTTCCGGGTATTGAGTTTTTCTTTCAGCCTGCCGATATCGTGACGCAGATTCTGAACTTCGGGATCCCCGCCGCGATCGATGTACAGATTCTCGGCCCTAACTACCCGGCCAACCAGATTTTGGCCGGCAAACTCAATGCAAAGATAGCCGCCATCAGAGGCGCTGCCGACGTACACGTCCATCAACGACTGGACGCACCCACCATTAAGCTGACCATGGATCGCGCGAGACTGCAGGGCCTTGGCTTAAACCCCTCTGACGTCGCGCAGAATTTGTTGCTGCCGTTGTCAGGCAGTGCGCAAACGTCACCCAATTTCTGGTTAAACCCGTTCAACAGCATCAGCTATAACGTTCAGACCCGTGCACCTGAAGTGAAACTTGAGTCACTCGATGATCTGCTTCGACTGCCGGTCGGCTCATCAAGCGCAGCCAGCGCGGCTGCGGCGGCTACCGGGTCATCGGCGAACGCACGACCCAATCAAATCTTAGGGAATCTGGTCAAAGCTGACCCTGGGACAGAATTCGGGATCTTGACGCGTTTCAACATCTTGCCCTCGATCGATATTTATGCAAATGTCAGAGGTAGAGATTTAGCGGGGGTTGCAACTGAGATTCAGCAAATCATTGATGCATCCCAAGCTGATCTGCCGCGTGGTAGCAGAATCAACTTGCGCGGCCAGGTCGATACGATGTTGAATTCATACGTTGGCTTAGGCGTTGGTCTGATTGGTGCGATCGTGCTGGTTTACTTACTGATCGTCGTGAACTTTCAGTCTTGGCTCGATCCCTTTATTATCATTGCCGGTTTGATTGCTGCCCTGGCCGGTATCGCGTGGATGCTGATTTTGACGAAAACCAACCTGAGTGTGCCTGCGTTGACCGGGGCCATCATGACCATGGGCGTGGCGACCGCCAATAGTATTCTCGTGGTGTCATTTGCACGTCAGAGGATACAAGAGGGCGCAACAGCCATGACGGCAGCACTTGATGCGGGCGCCACCCGGTTGCGTCCCGTCTTGATGACGGCGCTAGCCATGATCCTAGGGATGATACCGATGGCCTTGGGTTTGGGCGAAGGATCTGAACAAAATGCACCACTTGGCCGAGCGGTGATTGGTGGTCTACTTTTCGGCACAGTTTCAACCGTATTATTTGTACCAGTATTGTTTGGCTCGCTACATCGCTGGACTGAACAACGGGCTGCAAAGAGGAATGCTCTGACATGACGGATAAGTCACAAACACCAGCCAAATCACGCGGTCACGGCCAAGATCGACGTGAGCAAATTCGTCGACGAAACAGCGTCATGGCTCGGGCTCGCTGGGCGTTATTGATCATTCTGTTATTGATGGGCTTAGGGCTAGGCAAAACCTTGTTTGATCGTCTGGCTTTAAAAAACGTGTTAGCCGCCAGATCTGAAGAAAACGCCATCCTACATGTGCGTGTCGTTCACGCGGAATCCGCTGCAAAAATAGGATCTGAGTTTCTCAAACTCAAATTCCCAAGCACACTGCAGGGTATTACCGAAGCTCAGATTTATGCGCGAGCGACAGGCTATGTAAAAAAATGGTTCAAGGATATTGGCGAATCCGTCAAGCAAGGCGAATCGTTAGCAATTTTGGATATCCCCGAAGTTGAAAAACAACTCGAAGAGGCGCAGGCGAACTTCAACCTAGCCAAAGCAGCCTATACCCGCTGGACCAAGTTACGCGCCCAGGACGCCGTCTCTCAACAAGAACTGGATGAAAAAACCGGTGCCTATCATCAGACCGAAGCTGTGCTAAACCGCTTGAAAGAGCAAGTCGGCTTTGCACAGGTCGTAGCGCCTTTTGATGGCATTATCACTAAACGTAACGTTAACCAGGGCGACTTGGTCAATGCAGGTAACGGCGGTGCCTCATCATTGCCACTGTTTTCGATGGCACGGGTAGACAAGTTGCACATGTACGTTTTCTTGCCACAAGACCGTGCTGGCGACATCAAAGTAGGCGACGAGATCGATCTTTTCAAATCGAATGCTCCCGATGTGCCTATTAAGGGGCGTGTGGCCCGCACGGCGGGTGCCATTGACACGAGCACACGTACCTTGCAAGTGGACATCGAAGTCGCCAATGACAAACGGCAGTTAATGCCAGGTACATACGTCGAGGTGGTCATCAACCTTGATCCCGGCAATGTACTGGTGATCCCGACCAACGCCCTGTTGTTCACGCCTTCTGGGCCTCAGATTGCCACGGTAAAGGATGGCAAAGTCATCCGGCAAGCTGTCAAACTTGGCGTGGATTATGGTGCGTTGATTCAAGTCAAAGCTGGGGTCACCAAAGAAGATCAAGTGATTATCAACCCTCCAGACTCCATCGCGGTTGGCCAGAAGGTTGAAATCGAAACCCCGTCACCTAAAAACGCTAAAGCAGGCAAATGAAACATCAGATAGTTTTCGGCTTCGTCGCACTGCTCTGTGCGGGTTGCACTGCTATCGGCCCGGATTACGAACGCCCTTTGACGCAGTTGCCAGATAACTGGAAGACCTTGCCAGGGGTGAGAGCTGATGTGTGGAAACCTGCAACCCCCAGTGATGATATGCCCAAAGGGGATTGGTGGACCGCGTTTAACGATCCCATTCTCAATGACTTTGAAGCAAAAGCGCTCGAACAAAACCAGACGCTCAAGGTGGCATTAGCCCGTCTTGACCAAGCGATGACGCAGGTCGATGCGAAAACAGCTGCGCTATATCCTAGCCTCGCGATTGGTGGTCAAGCAGCAAGAGTTGCCTATTCCGCTGACAGGGCGTCATCGAACTACGATTCAGTGCAATACAGCACCATCCAGAATAACTTTCAACCCGCGCTGACGTTATCCTATCAGCTTGACTGGCTGGGTCAAATCCGGCGCAGTGTCGAGGCAGCAAAATATACCTCTGAACAAGCCACTGCTGACACCGCCAACGTCAAACTGCTGGTGACTGCCCAGCTCGCCTCAGCGTATTTGTTGATGCGTCAGAACGATGAAGAACTTCGGGTGATGGAGACGCTTCTGACGTTACAGAAAAAACTCTTTGCACTTTATCAGAAGCGCTATGAAGCCGGTGCGCTCAACCGTTCAGATCTGGCACAACAAGAATCCCTGGTCGAGTCAAGTGGTGCACAAATCGATATTTTGCGAGGAACTCGTAACCTGCAAGTCGATTTAATTGCCACGTTAATGGGCGTGCCAGCGAGCAGCCTCACGATCGCAGAGGGTCACTTGCCCAGCACCATGCCGAGCTTTCCGACCGGCGTTCCTTCAAAGTTACTCGAGCGCCGGCCCGACATCGCCTCGGCAGAAAGAGCAATGGCCGCTGCCAACGCACAGATTGGTGTTTCTCAAGCCGCTTTTTATCCTTCATTGACGCTATCGCCCACCACTTACGGCTACCAGTCGACGTCACTCGCCAGCTTGTTGTCAGTACCCTCGCTGATATGGTCGATTGGCCTGACGGCCACTCAATCAATCTTTGATGGGGGCGCTATTCTGGCCAACTACAATTTTACGAAAGCAGGTTACCGGGCGACGTTGGCCACGTACCGGCAAACGATCTTGACTGGCATACAAGAGACGCAAGATGCGATGGGCACACTACAGCAGCTAGATGCTGCTCGGACAAAGCAAGACGCAGCCGTCGTCAACCTAAACAAGGCCTACCGGATCAGCGCGGTTCGCTACGCTGAAGGTTTGGACAACGCTTTTCAATTAGCTTTGATCCAACAAAATCAGCTAACCGCCCTCAGAACCAAATGGCAGATTCATGGCGGGCAATTTGTCGCCAACGTCAATCTGGTTAAAGCATTAGGGGGTGGTTGGGAAGGCATCAAAACACCAGCGCCACCAGCTCCCTTCACCGATGAACAGACTTTTGGTAAAGCTGACAACGGGCCATAAGGTTCAAGCGCTGGCTTTAATCGCGCTGAGGGTCACGCTGCAAATCTCGCATATTCAAATGGCGTAACTTGGGGGCCATCAACCAACTGACCATCACGACAAAAAGAGTCACCACCCCGCCAAACACAATCGAGGCACTTAACCCCAGCATGCTTGCGGCAATGCCAGATTCAAGTGCGCCTATTTCGTTAGACGAACCGATAAAAATCCCGTTGATCGCAGACACTCGACCCCGCATCTGATCGGGCGTCATCAGTTGCAGAATCGTGCTACGAACCACCACTGAGATCCCATCAAAGACGCCCATCATCAATAAGCACAAGGCCGCCATCGCAAAGCTGGTCGACACCCCGAAGGCGATCGCACTCAGACCAAATCCGGCCACAGCGCCGAGCAACCAAAGACCCGCGTATTGATCGAGCGGACGCCGCGCAAGCCAGACACCCACCAAGGTCGAACCGACAGCGGGCGCAGCACGCAACAATCCCAAGCTCTCTGGGTGACCCGACAATATCTCTGAAATAAAGGCTGGCAGCATTGACACGGCACCGCCAAAGAGAACGGCAAACATATCAAGGGCCATTGCCGCCAACATCACTTGCCGGCTAAAAACGAACTTGACCCCCTCAACGATGCTCATCCAAATGGTGTCAGCGGTTGACTTGCCGGCTTCCTCTTTGTAAGGAAACGCGAGTAACGATGCGACACCAAGCAACGCAAAAATAAGCACAGCGCCGTAGGCACTGACCAAACCCAGCCACGCAATCAACACCCCACCTAACGCGGGCCCGCCGATCTGTGCAATTTGAAAGAGTGCGGTGCCTATCGCCGAGCCGCGCGAAAACTCATCGCGCTCAAGTGACTGAGCGAACAAGACTTGATAGATTGGCCTCACCACGGCTCGGGCGATACCCGCTAACCCGATCGAAAAGTACATCAGCCAGGCGGGCTGCAGCCAAGCGTGTTGAAAGTCGCCCGTCGCCACCCAAAGCATGAGCCCTCCCATGACAGCATAGATACCGCAACCAACGACACCAATATTTCTTTTGGGCAACACATCAACGGCGTGCCCAGCAAATAAGGCGCAACAAAAATAGGGGATGACCTCTGCCAAGCCAATGAGGCCAAGCGACATGACATCTCGCGTCAATTCGAAAATATGCCAACCAACCGAGACAGTAAATATCTGGTAACTGAGGGTGATGGCGATCCGGTAAACCATCAGGATCGTAAATGCCCGGGAAATCAGCAAAACAGCCTCGTCGATCGTCGATAGGGGATAGACTGTGACGATAGCAGACGGCGCGGCCAAGCGACGGCTAACTTGCGTCTTGGGGTAGGCGACGCAATCTGGTACATTGGCTTTCAACGAGAACAACTGTATTTTGGGAGATCGGCTTTGATCAAACTTGACCAGCACCCCGCAGGTAGACATTTTTTACAGATCCCAGGGCCAAGCCCAACGCCTGATCGGGTGTTGCGGGCTATGAGCTACCCGACCATTGATCATCGCGGCCCCGAATTTGCCATTCTCGGCTTTAAAGTCCTCAGTGACATAAAAAAGATATTCAAGACAGAACAACCCGTGATCATCTATCCGGCCTCTGGTACGGGTGCCTGGGAGGCGGCACTTGTCAATACGTTAAACGCTGGCGATCACGTGATCATGTTCGAAACGGGTCACTTTGCGACACTCTGGAAAAAGCTCGCCGACAACCTGGGTTTGCACTCAGAGTTTTTAGCGATGCCGGGCGCAGAAGGTTGGCGTCACGGCGTGCAGTCGCACATGATCGAAGCCCGATTGAGAGCCGACACGGCGCATCAGATCAAAGCAGTCTGTGTCGTTCACAATGAGACGTCGACGGGTGTTACTTCGGATATTCTGGCCGTGCGTCAAGCCATCGATGCCGTAGGGCACCCTGCCCTGCTCATGGTGGATACGATATCAGGGCTGGCTTGTGCAGACTACCGGCACGATGAATGGGGCGTCGACGTGTCGATTTCAGGATCTCAGAAGGGATTGATGTTGCCACCCGGGATCAGTTTTAACGCGGTCTCACCCAAGGCTCTCGCGGTGAGTGCAACCTCGACGCTGCCAAAAAGCTACTGGGGCTGGAAAGAAATCATTGAAGTGAACAAGACAGGCTATTGGCCATCAACCCCCAACACGAATTTGCTCTACGCACTCTCTGAGTGTCTAGATATGTTGCTTGAGCAGGGCTTGGATCAAGTCTTTCACCGACATCAGCGTTTAGCGCAAGCCTGCCGACTGGCCGTTGACGCTTGGGGGCTCAACATTCAATGTGCTGATACCGCACTCTACAGCCCAGTGCTGACCGGCGTCATGATGCCAGAGGGGATCGATGCCGATGCGGTAAGAAAGATCATCTACGAGCGTTTCGATCTATCCTTGGGGACGGGACTGGGGAAGGTCAAAGGCAAGATGTTTCGCATTGGGCACTTGGGCGACTGCAACGACTTGACGCTCATGGCGACGCTGGCGGGTTGTGAAATGGGTATGCAGCTGGCGGGGGTCAAACTAACCGGCAGTGGATTGCCTGCAGCCATGGATTACCTCTGCGCCCACCCAGGCGGATTATTAGCTTAAGTCGTTTTACCTCGTCGTTCGCTGCAAACTTTCAGATCATCTCAATACCTGAGAAAAACAATATGCACACCAATCTGCACACTTTAAGCGCACGTTTGCATTACGCCCGTGAGAATCACATGACCTTGGATGCGATCCCCACTGAAATGGTACCTCCGCATCCCGCAGCTGCGTTCGAAGTTCAACACGAAACCATGCGGCTTATGCATGCTCAGATTGGGGGCTGGAAGGTCGGTGGCAAGACGCCAACAGCACCGGTAGTCGGCGCCCCCCTTCCCCTGACCGGCATCCACAAAACCGGGGCAGAACTGTCACGCAAAGGCTTTACACCGCTGGCCCTCGAACTGGAAATCGCCTTTCGTTTTAACAGAAGCTTCGAGCCCTCTTCGATACCCTATGACGATGCAACGGTCATGCAGAGCATAGGGACGATGTGCGCCACCATTGAGATCGTCTCAAGCCGCTTATCGCAGTGGCCCAACGAGCAGCCGATGACACAATTGGCTGATCTGCAAAGCCACGGCGCCCTGATCGTGGGGGAATCCATTCCCTATGATGCTGACTACGACTTTCTCTCGCCGGCGCTCAGTTTTGAGTTCAACGGTGAAAGTGTCATTAAAGCGGCGGTCGCCAATCCCTCAGGCGACCCACGTCGCACCTTGCCTTGGCTTGTCAATCATTGTGCAAGTCGTGGCATTACCGTAACGCCCGATATGATCGTCACCACGGGCTCTTATACCGGGGTCTTTATCGTCAATCACTTAGGCTTGGCGATCGGCAAAATCCCTGGGTTTGCGCCGGTGACTGTCAAACTGCTTTGATCCACTGAGATTTCAAATGCCACACGCTAGCCTGCCGACTGTTGCGAAACCACTGCACTTCGTACAGCCATCGAACCCCCATCAGTTTGATTCGCCACTCGCCAAACGCCTCAGCACTGAAATGCGAGGTGACGTCAGGTTTGATCGAGCCAGTCGTGGGCGTTACTCGACCGATGCCTCGATCTACCAAATAGAGCCGCTTGGGGTCGTCATCCCAAGAGATCAGGATGATTTGCGGATGGTGCTAGATATCGCGCGCCTGGAAAGCGTGCCCTTGCTTGCTCGTGGCGCAGGCACGAGTCAATGTGGGCAGACCGTCGGTCAGGCACTGGTGATCGACACCAGCAAGTGGCTCAACCAGATCGTTGATTTTGACGAGCACGCAAGAACCATCACGGTCGAGCCAGGCGTTGTGCTTGATCACTTGAATGCCTGGCTAAAACCCTACGGGCTGTGGTTTCCGGTAGATGTTTCAACAGCGGCACAGTGCACCATCGGTGGGATGACGGGCAACAATTCATGTGGCTCTCGCTCGATTGAATATGGCAATATGGTTCACAACGTGCTAGGCATCGATGCCATTCTTGCCGATGGCTCGGAGGCTTACTTCGGTTCGTTGAAGCACCCACCCGTTGGCTCTCGGTTAACGACCTTGCTGCACGACCTCAAAGCAATCGCTCAACGAGAAGCGCAGGAAATTCGCGAACGGATGCCGAAAGTGCTGCGACGGGTGGCTGGCTACAACATTGATCTCTTTGATTGCCAGAACCCACTGGCGTACACCGATGATGGATATGCCAACCTCGCACATCTTTTGGTCGGATCTGAAGGGACACTGGCTTTTAGCCGTCAGATCACGTTGAAGCTGGCACCGTTGCCAACACATAAAGCACTGGGTGTCGTGAATTTCCCGACGTTTTACCAAGCGATGGCGATGACTCAACACATCGTCAAATTAAAGCCTTGTGCTGTCGAACTGGTCGATCGCACCATGATCGATTTGGCGCGCGGCAATCCCGCGTTTAAGCCGGTTATCGATCGAGCGCTGACCGGCGAACCGCAGGCAATTCTGCTCGTTGAGTTCGCGGGCGAAAACAAAGATGAGCAACTTGTTTTGCTCAATCGATTGATCGAATTGATGGGCGATCTCGGGTTGCCCGACTCAGTCGTTGCCATCACTGACGCAAGTGCTCAAAAAGCATTATGGGATGTTAGAAAAGCTGGGCTCAATATTATGATGAGCATGAAGGGCGATGGCAAACCCGTTTCTTTCATTGAAGACTGTGCTGTCCCGCTCGAACATTTAGCCGATTACACCAGTCGGCTTACCGAGGTGTTTCATCGACATGGCACCGAGGGCACTTGGTATGCACATGCCAGCGTCGGAACGCTTCATGTGCGTCCGATCCTGGACATGCGCCGCGACGGGGCGGTGAAAATGCGCGAAATCGCACAAGAGGCGGCTGCGATGGTCCGCGAATATAAAGGCGCTTATTCCGGTGAGCATGGCGATGGTCTTTGCCGAGGCGAATGGGTGGCTTGGCAGTATGGGCCAAAGATCAATCAAGCATTTGCCGAAATCAAAACCTTATTTGATCCAGGTCATCGTTTGAGCCCTGACAAAATGATTCATCCACCCAAAATGGATGACACGAGTAATTTTCGGTTTAAGCCCGGTCATCGCGCCTTGCCGGTTTACCCCAAACTGGATTGGTCGAACTGGGATGTACAGCGTGATGCGCTGACCGGTGTTGAGTCAGCACCAGGCACCGGTGAGGATCCTAGCCATGGATTAGCGAAAGCCGTTGAGATGTGCAATAACAATGGTCACTGTCGAAAATTCGATGCGGGGACGATGTGTCCCAGCTATCGCGTGACGCGCGACGAGCAACACGTCACTCGGGGACGAGCCAACACCTTACGTTTAGCGCTAACTGGACAACTAGGTAGTCAAGGCCTTGCAGACCCAGTGGTGAAAGAAACTCTCGATCTATGCGTGTCATGCAAGGGTTGCAAACGTGATTGTCCTACCGGTGTCGACATGGCCAAGATGAAAATCGAGGCCAGGGCCGCCTGGGCCGATCAGCACGGCATCCCATTGAGAGACAAGTTGGTGGCTTACCTGCCGCGCTACGCCCACGTTGCGTCACGCTTCTCGGGCTTGCTGAAGCTGGCCGACAAGTTGCCTATCATTACCCCTCAGATCAAACGCTATTTTGGCTTAGCCACAGAGCGATCGCTGCCCGTCTTTAAACAATCATTTCTCTCAACCGCCAGCGCGCTTGTCCAGGCCAGTCCAGGGGGGGCAAACCCTTCGGCTCAGCCCACCCGTGAGGTCGTGCTGTTCGTCGACACGTTCAATAACCATCTCGAACCGGCCAACGCAAAAGCGGCTCTTAAGGTTCTTCAAGCGGCAGGCTATCGTGTTCATCTACCAACAACCGGTGACGCGCGACCCGTCTGTTGCGGACGAACCTTTCTCGCCGCTGGGTTAGTCGAAGAAGCCAAGCACGAGGCAAGGCGACTGCTCAACACCTTCAAGACGTTTGTAGACCAAGGCATCGCCATCGTTGGGCTTGAGCCTTCTTGCCTGCTGTCACTACGCGACGAGTTCTTGCAATACGGTTACGGTGACGAAGCAAAGCGGCTGGCAGACCATGCCTTTCTACTTGAAGAGTTTTTGGTGCGTGAAAAAAGCGCCGGGCAATTGACCCTGAAGCTCAAACCCATCGCTTCAACTACTCAAGCGCTGTTGCACGGTCATTGTCATCAGAAGGCGTTTGATGCCTTGACGCCGGTGCAAACCGTGCTGAGTTGGATACCGGGTTTGTCAGTCAACACCATTGAATCCTCGTGTTGTGGGATGGCGGGCAGTTTCGGTTATGAAGCCGAGCACTACCAAGCTTCAATGGCGATGGCCGAACTGTCGCTATTGCCCGCTATCCGAACCAAAACCGCGGGCGCCCTTGTCATCGCTGACGGCACAAGTTGCCGTCACCAAATTCAGGATGGCGCCAGTGTGCACGCGCTGCATGTCGCTCGTATCCTTGAAATGGCGTTGGACGACTCACCCTGATCTTGAGACACAAGAAGCGCTAGGCTGCACAAAAGTTGACGATTTCGCGGCCAACTTGAACCCCTGCTTCACGCTGAGGAAAAACTACTTCGGCCCAATCAGGGTTGTTGAATGCTCGCGCTGTTTCATCAAACTCTTCTTCAGTAAACCAGCCGGCTGCGGACCAGGTATCCCACGACAGATATCATGATCAAGTGGGACGCCACCTCTGAGCGCAAGCCACAGGCATTTGCCGTCGATCGCGCACCCCAGTCATGACCTGCCAAAACGGGCTGATTCAGGCCAAGTGCATCATTGACCAAATAAGCCGCGCAAGCCCCTCGCTTTAGCCATGGGGTGAGCGGCCGGTATTTGCTATGGCAGTATTTAGTATCTTGCTGTATACTGATTTTGTGTCCAGTAACTACCGATCCAATAGTAACGTCGTTTTCTCGTGCAAGTACCACGTTGTATGGTGCCCGAAGTACCGTCGCTCGGTTCTGGTGGACGGCGCCGATGAGGCTC
>NZ_CBAZRM010000017.1:0-60043 GCF_964834465.1 Jezberella sp. | reverse complement strand
ATCTTCAGTGCGTGATGCAAAGATCACAACAACAGAGACTAAATATTCAATGGCGCGTTGGCTTAGTTTAGAGCAACTGCAAGGCTTTAAAACAAGTAAAACTCAAACTTCATACCCTTATAACGACGAGCTATCTGAAAACTTAAGGGCGCAATATATTTAAATTGGTGTAAGCGCTACCGGTCAGTTGATTGATGATTTTGTAGTCAGCCTCTTGCTCGTTCAAGAGCGTTGTCAACTGCTTAGAGAGGCCCGTCTTATCAATCGCCTGCATTGAGGTGATACTGTTGTTTGCACTTGCAAGTTGTTGGCTTGCCACGGTGTTTAATTTTGTTAAGTTTTTAGAGCTAGTCGTTAAATTTTGCTGCCCGTTTTCGATGGCAGAGATGGCTGACCGAATCCCATCAATTGCCTGTTGTGCATGCTGCGGGGTGTCAAGTGCTGTATTTGCAAGCACGCCACCGCTGACCATTGCTAAAATATTGACAGGATAGATGGTAGTCATCGATTTTGGTGTTTTGTCGATACCCGTAGTGACATTCAAAACTGCCGTGCCGCTCAGTATATTGACCCCATTGACACTCGATTTGCTCGCGTACTTTTCAATCTGCAGCACCATGTTTTGATACTGTTGATTAAAGTATGTTGAGTCAGAGCTTTGCAGTGTTGGGTCGTTCGCTTGATTGGCCAGTAGCTGCATAGAGTTCAGCACGTTCGTAATATTCGTCAGCGCTGATTTTGCGGAAGTAATGACTGCTTGAGCGGAAGAAATGTTGGTTTGTACATTACCGTATGCTGTCGCTTGGGTAGAGAGGCTAGTCACCGTTGCTTGTTGGGCACTCGTCAATGTCTTGGTGCCAGCGTTGAGGGTGTTTTGCAATGACGTGATTTGACCTTGCAACGTATTTGCATTGAGTTCAAATGTCACTGCAGTGACAAGGGGAGAGGTCATTGCCAATATCTCGCTTAAACATAACCGTTATGTGCGCTGGGCATCAAGGTCGCCAAAGGCAACTGCCTCTGGTAATCGCAACCAATCATAGGTACGAGGTAAAGTCGGATTGCAAATCTATGAAGCCTGAACGGATAATCAACTGAAGAACCGTTTGCAGGTTCTTCAATCCTTCAAGATAGCGCCACAACCCGTAAAAACGATATAAAACCGATTGCTGTTAATTAACGGAACAGGGTCAAAATCGCAGCCGCTTCAGTATTCATTTGACTAACCAAGTAATAGTCAACCGATTGTTGGTTATTGAGCTGTTGCAGCTGTGCCTGCGCTGCGGTTTGATCCACTGATTGAAGCGAATTAATCGTCTGTTGCAAATTGGTTCCCAACGAAGTCACGGATGCCAAATCAGCGCCCATCGCAGTCGCAAAAGCATTTAGATTTGACTGTGCTGTTGAAACTGAGGTCAACCCACTTGCCAGCGCGGTAATAGCAGCATTTGCGCTTGCTGCGGACGAAATCGAAAGGCCTGTAACCAGCACCGCCAGCGTTGTGTCGAGCGCCTGACCGCTGATCGTGGCGACGCCAGTGGTATCCAGACCGATCTGCACACTGATAGATGCGTTGGTTGTTGCGCCATAAGTGCCGGTTGGCGAGTTGTACAAGAAATTGTTACCGTTGACTGTCGCATTTTGAATGGCAGACTGGATTTGGCTGGCAAGACTTGTAAAGGTCGTGTTTAAACTGGCCAAATCTGTCGATGATAAGCCACCGCTTGCCGCTTGAGTCGCTAACTGCTGCATCTGCGTGATAATCGAGCTAATTGACGTCAGGCTGGTCTGACCAACGCTAATGATGTCGGACGCTTGCGTGATATTTGTCTGATCGGATGAGTAGATGGCAACTTGTGAGGATAAGCGCGTCACAATGCCTTTCTGCGCAGGATTAAGTGTCTTGATACCAGTCGCAAGCTCTTGCTGCGTCTGATTAATTTGCTGCTGAACATCGTTTACACCCGATACGAGAACAGAGGCTAAGCCAGTGATTGCAGACATGATTACTTTCCTTTCAGATTTGGTTTATTGATTTTGCGATGCGAGCCCTATCGCATCAAGCAAACCTTCTAAGAAGCACCAGTGAGTGATACGCAGACCACTACAACATCGCCCTGATATGCTCAGCACTTCAAACTAACTTGCTACCTTTCGAGTAAGGCTTCTTTGACATCATTCAAAGCACTTACTTTTTATAACGGTGGACTTTTACAAAACTAAAGAGATTAAACAAAATTTAATTTGATAAAAATCCGGTCGCAGACGAAATCAAACCATTCGCAATTTGACTGGGGTCAGGGGTATAAGTGCCCGAATTGATCGCTTGCTTCAGCGCATCAACTTTTAGAAAATCGATCGGCGCACCTATTTGAAGCGATGACTGAATCGCTTGCAGTTGCGTCGATTGCGACGTGATTGCCGAGCTGCCACCCTTGGAGTTCGCAGCACTCGACCCAACGCCAGTGGCTGTTGCACTGGCGGTAGAGCCAGCAGCAGGCGTTGTCGCAGGTGTTGCGGTGGGCGCGGTGGCGCCAGTTGAGACATTTAAAAGGTTCACGCCATGGATAGTGGACATAATAACCTCCCCTTACTTTGATTGTTGACCAGCAACGTTATTCTATATAACGGCAAAGATTCCATAAACTTTATAGCAGACCATCACAAGCTCAACGAGGTTCACGATTTGCCGCAAACCCATCCGGTGAAAGGACGGTTGATACATCATATCGTTAACTGCACGCTTCGTATCGTTAACGGCAGCCTTAACTAAAACTTAATCCCTTATTGACAACATATTACTGGGCTTGAACCTCGATCTGGCCGTTGGCATTGGTAATCCCGCTAACCAACTGCCCGCTACTGACCTTGGCCTGAACGAGTTGTCCCTGAGTTGCATTGTTCTGCGCCAAACCGTCGGTTGAAATGGTAAAGCCGTTGCCAGCACTAATGATTCTGACGGTTTGCCCTTGCCTGACCAGCATGGGCAGCTCTGATAGATCCTGTCTGAGCACTGCACCAGCGTTCATGGCGATGCGCGTGACACGTCCAACGACTTGTGAGGCGTCACTATAGACACCCGGTGGTAATGTGGTTAGATCGCCAGTTTGGTAAGCCAAATTAGATCTGCTGATCAGCTGACCTTGCGACATGGACGTCGCAGCGACCAAATACTGACCGAAGACGCTCACATTGCCCTGTACGTATATGCTCCAACGGGGCATATCATTGCAACGCAAGCCGACAGTGGTTCTGCCCCACGCCCGATTGCCGCCCGTAAAGAAGGCCTCAATAGAGTTGCAAGGCGCAAGCTTTAAGCGCGGATCGATTGGAGTGACACTGACAGTCGACTGACCAGGCATCCCACGGCTTTGATCCACCAGAAACTCAATGACTTTTTGATGGAGAACTTCCAAATCTTGCGTTGCGGGTTCTGCCACTCGACCGGCCCCGTCAGCGGTGGTCATCAGCAGGCTCATGAATATCGCCAAGCCAAAAGCAAAGGCTTTCATTGGCGAACGACTCATCTGATTGCTGTTAAGGACATGACCGAACTGCATGTTTCAACTCCCATAGCACTTTACCCAAGTCTGAATCTTAGTCCTAAGTAAAACCGCGCAATCGCACAAAAAACGGACCTTTTATGCCATTGATTGCTCGATTGCGCAGCTCACACAGCGCTTACATTGTCAACTATGGGTAATTGCCTATGGTGTATTCACTAACGGCGGCGAGATAAAAAACTTTAGGTCATTTTGACGAGATATCGGAAAAATCATGAACCAACTCGATAGCATGTTTAACTTTCAGCAGACCGCGCTTAGGGTGCAGGGTCAGCGCCAAGAGTTATTGGCATCCAATATTGCTAACGCTGACACACCTAACTATAAGGCGCGCGACATTAGCTTTGCGGACACCATGAAAAAGGCCATGGGTGATGCAGGGACATCGATCGAGGCTGGGATGAATGGCGTAGCGGGTGTGGCGGCCACCGCAGCAGCCTTACCGTTAGCCGCTGTCGCTGGCCCGATAGGCACAGCTGCAAGCGCACTGTTCACGACATCACCCTTGCACTTCGCCTCAAGTGCGTCGACTGGAAACGACTCACAAGCAGCGTCGTTGGATGCGCAATATCGCACAGGCACTCAGGGTAGCGTTGACGGCAACACCGTTGATGGCGATGTTGAAAGAAATTTGTTTACCGATAACGCCCTTCACTATGAAACAAGTTTGGCGTTGTTGCATGGCGATGTTAAGGATATGCAGACAGCACTGCAGGCATGATGGTTCAAGATAAAACTGGGCCTGAGTTGCTAACGCAAGGGGGTAAAAGATGAGCTCACTATTTAATGTCTTCAATATTGCAGGGTCAGCGATGAGTGCGCAATCTCAGCGTCTCAATACAGTCGCTAGTAATCTTGCGAACGCTGATAGTGCGACGAGTGCAACGGGTCAGCCTTACAAAGCCAAGCAGGTGGTGTTTTCGACGATTGCGAATGGCGATGCAGCCGGTGGCGTGCAAGTCAAACAAGTGATAGACGATCCGTCACCAGCAAGATTAGTGCACGACCCAGCAAACCCACTGGCTGATGCCGATGGTTATGTCACCATGCCAAACGTTAACGTCACGCAAGAAATGGTCAACATGATCTCAACCTCGCGTGCTTACCAGAACAACGTTGACACGATGAATGCAGCGAAGTCGATGTTGCTCAAAACGTTGACGCTCGATCAAAACTAAACTTTAGAAAGGATAATCACCATGACTTCGGTTTCCAGCTCGACGTTTTCACCCAGCTTAGTGAGCGCCATCAACGGGACAAGCAGTACTGCCTCAACGGGCACTGCGGGCGCAACAGATAGTTCGTCGATGACGAGCACCGCGCAAATGAGTTCAGACTTCATGAAGATGCTCATCGCGCAACTGCAAAATCAAGATCCAACTCAACCCATGTCCAGTCAGGACATGACAAGCCAATTAGCGCAAATTTCAACCGTCAATGGCATCAATCAGCTGAACACGACCATGAGCTCGCTGGCGGGAAGCTTGCAAGGATCTCAAATGTCACAAGCCACCTCGATGATCGGCCAATCTGTGCTGGTGCCGAGTATTAGTAACAGCGCGACGCTTGTGAACGGTCAGTCGCAGTTTGGCGCGCAGCTGGCTGCCCAGGCAGATACGGTTACTGTCACTGTCAAAGACCAAACGGGACAGGTGGTTGATGTGATGAATATGGGCCCGCAAGCAGCCGGCAATGTGCCAATTAATTGGAATGGCAGTGATATGAATGGCAATCCAGTGCCCGCGAGTGGCGGCTATACCTTTAGCGTCAGTGCAACGTCAGCAGGCCAGCCAGTTGGTGTCACCCCTTTGCAAGCTGCTGGTGTGGTGGGGGTCTCGAACGGGACTGCAGGGATCATGCTTAATCTGAACAACAACACTACTGTGAGCGCCGCCAGCGTGCAAACGGTGCTTTAACCGCTATTTGAAAATAGCCCGGAGGTTATGATGTTTTACGACATAGGTTTAGCAGGTGTAAATGCCGCCGCAGCAAATATCAATGTGATTGGTAATAATTTATCTAACGCCAGCACAACAGGTTTCAAGCAGTCGGATATGGATTTCATGAACGTGATGTCCAGCTCACTGAACTCAGCCAGCTCGGGCGTGCAGGCATCGCAAGGCAACGGCCCCAGTACCAGCAATATCCGGCAAGAGTTCACCCAAGGGACCATCGCGGGGACGCAAGTAAACACGGATGTCGCTATCAACGGGTTGGGGTTTTTTCAGTTGCAAGACCCCACCACGGGTCAGACAACCTATACCCGCAATGGTACGTTTCAAGTTAACACGGCTGGCAATCTGGTGAATTCGCTGGGCCAGCAAGTCTGTGGCTACAACGCCACGAATGGCACCGTGAACGTGGGCACGGTTGCCCCTCTCGTGCTGAGCTCAGCCGTGGTGCCGCCGACCGCAACCACCACCGTTGCTCTTAATCTCAATCTGAATTCGGCATCCAAGGCACCGACCAATGCGTTTAGTCCCACGGATCCGACCTCGTACAACTACGCGACACCGGTGACTACCTACAGCCCCAAGGGAGAGCAGCAAACGCTGACAACGTACTACGTTTATTCAGGCACAGGCACGAGTTGGAATGTCTATTCAAGCGTCAACGCGGCGAATTCTGGTTCAAATGACTATGTGACTAATCCGACGGCGTCTCAAATCGGTACGTTGACATTTAACACGGATGGCACCTTGCCCACGGGGACGGCGCCCTTGGCTGGTGTGCCGATTGATACCGCTGGTGACACGGGCACCATCGACTACACCGGCACAACGTATTTGAACTCGACCGTTCAGGGCTCACAAAGCACCACGAACAGTGCAGTGGCCAACGGCAATACCACGGGCTACGTCAATGGGATCACCATCGGCGTCGACGGGACGATAGATGCCACGCTTTCAAGCGGTCAAAAGAACTACGCCCTGGGGCAGATCACCACCGCGCAGTTTACAGCCCCCAATGGGTTGAAAGACTTAGGTAACGACTCTTGGGCTGCGACGGCGCAATCCGGGGTTGCGACCGTAGCGACGCCAGGCAGCGGCAGTTATGGTGCTTTGACGGCATCTGCGCTTGAATCGTCTAACGTCGATCAGACCACTCAATTGGTGAATTTGCTGGCGGCGCAAAGAGCGTATCAAGCGAATGCACAAGTGATTACCGTCATGGATCAATCGCTGCAAAGCGCGATCCAAATAAGCTAATCCAGACAGTTGTGATTTGTTGAGTCAACGAGGTTAATGATGGATCGTCTTATTTATACAGCCATGAGTGGGGCACAACACATCCTCGACCAGCAGGCGACCAACTCGAATAATCTCGCCAATGCGACGTCAACGGGCTTTCGGGCGCAAATCGATACGTTTAGAGCGGTGCCGGTGATTGGCGCTGCCTCGAACACCCGGGCCTTCGTCGTCAACGCGACCTCGGGCACTGACTTCACGCCGGGGCCAATTCAACCTACGGGTCGCAGCTTGGATGTCGCGATTGAAGGCAAGGGCTGGTTTGCCGTTCAACGACCCGATGGGACTGAAGGCTTCACCCGCAATGGTTCATTCAAAATCAGCTCGAATGGCGTGTTAACTACCCCTGAGGGCTTATCCGTCGTTGGTGATGGTGGGCCCATCACGGTGCCGCCTAATGTGGTGTTATCGATCGCAGGCGACGGTACCATCTCTGCAGTCAACGATGGTGCAGTGCCTGGCCCATCGAACCCGATTGGACGATTAAAGCTCGTCAATCCTCCTGAAGGTGGCTTGACGCGAGGGACTGATGGACTGTTTGTGTCCAGTGGCCCAGCGCCTGTCGATGAGACGGTGAAAGTCGTGAACGGTTCGCTAGAGGGCAGTAATGTGAACGTGGTGCAGTCAATGGTCAACATGATTTCACTCGCACGGCAGTTTGATATGCAAATGCAGTTATTGACTCAAACTGAAAATTCAGATGCAAAAGCCAGTGAGCTCTATCAATTGAATTGATCGATAAGGTGTCAACATAGCAGCGTGTTCGCTCTTTTTGTAGCGCTGATCTTCACGCTAAGCCCTAAATTTCGTTATGTAAGAGGTTCGATATGATTCGTTCGTTATGGATTTCCAAGACAGGCCTGGATGCCCAGCAAACCCAGATGGATGTCATATCCAACAACTTGGCCAACGTGAGTACCAATGGTTTCAAACGTTCGCGTGCGGTGTTTGAAGACCTGCTGTATCAAAACATCAGACAGCCTGGCGCTCAGTCATCGCAACAAACGCAATTACCCTCTGGTATGCAATTGGGGACTGGGGTCAAGCCAGTGGCGACAGAGCGGATTTTTGCTCAAGGTAATTTAACGCAGACGACGAACAATACTGATGTCGCTATTAACGGCAGCGGCTTCTTTCAGATCACGATGCCCGATGGCACGACGTCATACACCCGTGACGGCAGCTTTCAGGTGAACAGCACCGGTCAGCTGGTGACCTCCAGTGGCTACGTCGTTCAGCCTTCGATCACTATCCCTGCGACGGCTCAAAGCGTGACGATTGCGCAAGACGGTACGGTGTCTGTGACTTTGCCTAAAACAACGGCGGTCTCCAATCTGGGCACCATACAACTGGCCAACTTTGTGAACCCGGCCGGGTTGAGCGCCTTGGGTCAAAACCTGTATTCAGCGACGGCGTCTTCTGGCACCCCGTTGACTGGCGCGCCAGGGTCGAACGGCGTTGGCACTTTGCAACAGGGGTATGTCGAGACGTCAAACGTCAATGTGGTGGAAGAGCTCGTCAACATGATTCAGTCTCAGCGGGCGTACGAAATCAACAGTAAGGCGATCACGACCTCTGACCAAATGTTGCAAAAACTGGCCACAATGGGTGGTTAACATGAAGATGCGAATTAAGTCTCTTTTCTTTGCGGCGAGCATGGTTGCCACAGCACTGTTGCAGGGCTGTTCTGTGACGCCTTCGACGGTGACCAAGACAGAAGTGCCGAGCCCGACGGCGAATTTGCCGTTGCCGGGCCCGACAGCGGGCGCCATTTATAGTGTGGCCGCCTACCGTCCCATCTTCGAGGGGCGGCGCGCCAGTCGGGTGGGTGATATTTTGACCATCAATTTCGTTGAGAACGTCACCGCATCGACTTCAGGGACAGGCAATAACGATAAAAAGGGCACTGGCACCAGTACGTTTACGAATGCGGTCGGTAACACTGTCGAGCCTACGTACAACATGGCCAATGAAGCGAAGAACGAGCTAACCAACGCCGGTAGTAATAGCAACAGTTTTACAGGCTCTATGACGGTATCGGTGATCGAAGTACGTCAGAATGGCAATTTGGTCGTGAGCGGCGAGAAACAAGTCGCACTTGATCAAGGTACTGAGTTTGTGCGGTTCTCTGGGATTGTTAATCCCTATATGATTACCAACGACAATGCGGTGGCTTCGAATACTGTCGCAGATGCTCGTATCGAGTACAGAACCAACAGTACGTTTGATTTGGCCAATATCGTCAAATCGTTCACCCGATACTTCCAAAGCATGTTGCCGGGGTAAATCGTGAGAACATTTGCTGGGGCCGTAGCCGCTTTGCTTATTGGGCTGTTCAGTCAAACAGCCGCCGCTGAGCGGGTCAAAGATTTGGCGACCATACAAGGCGTGCGGCCTAACCAACTGATTGGCTATGGCTTGGTCGTTGGGCTTGATGGTACCGGCGACCAAACGACACAAACGCCTTTCACATTGCAAACGACATTGAGCATGTTGCAGCAGATGGGGGTTGTGTTGCCACCGGGGGGCACTACCCAGATACAGCTCAAGAACATTGCGGCTGTGATGGTAACCGCAACCATGGAGCCCTACGCACAACCAGGTCAACCCATGGATATTACGGTTTCGTCCATGGCTAACGCCAAGAGCCTCAAGGGTGGTACGTTGTTGATGACCCCACTCAAAGGTGCTGACGGGGAGGTCTACGCCATGGCCCAAGGCAATTTAGTGGTGGCTGGTGCGGGGGCCGCCGCCAACGGCAGTGAAACTGTCATTAATCAATTGAGCGTCGGTCGAATCTCGGCAGGGGCGACGGTTGAGCGGGCCGTGCCGAACAACGTTGCGCAGCAAGATACCTTTAATATTGAGTTGAAAGTATCGGATTTCGGGACGGCCAACGCGGTGGCCGATGCGGTGAATCGTCACTTCGGACGTCCGGTGGCACAAGCGCAAAATGCACGGGTCATCTCTATTCACCCGAATAATTTGGCAGGCTACAGGGTCTCTTTCTTAGCAGAGCTTGAAAGTGTGGATCTGGTTGTCCCTCGAGCCTCTGCAAAGGTTATTCTGAATGCGCGTACCGGTTCGATTGTCTTGAATGAATCAGTGACACTCGATGCCTGCGCAGTGGCACACGGTAATTTGAGTGTCATTATCAGTACCACGCCTTTGGTCAGTCAGCCCGGTGCGTTCGCTGGGGGTAGAACGGTGGTCACCAAGCAGTCGCAAATCGATATCAATGCCGCCAAAGGTAAGGTGATTGAGTTGAATAAAGGCGTCGTCCTGGCCGAGGTTGTTCGTGCGCTGAATGCCGTAGGCGCAACCCCTCAAGATTTGCTGGCCATTCTTCAAGCCATGAAGGCATCCGGCGCGTTAAACGCGGATATTGAAGTGATTTGATGATGGGCACACGCTAATGTCCACCGCGAGCAGCCTATCTACCGGATCCTTTGATTCAACTGCGGTTAGCCGCAGTCTTGCTATTGACGCTAACGGGTTGAATGGTCTTAAAAACGCGGCACATGCAAATTCGCCAGAGGCGATTCAGGGTGCTGCCAAGCAGTTTGAAGCCATCTTTTTAAATATGATGCTCAAAAGTATGCGCGATGCGACGCCGCATGATGGGCCTTTCGATAGTGAGCAAAGCAAATCGTTCACAGCTATGCTCGATCAACAATTAAGTCAGACGTTGGCGAATAAGGGAATCGGTTTGGCCGACGTTCTGGTGAAACAGCTCTCGCAGAGCCAGGGTCTGCCCAAGCCAACGATGGACAATCCTGCTGCCGATGGTGAAGCGTTTGAAGGGTTGACGGCTGACGAAGTTCAAAGCAAGATTGGCACTCAACTGGGTTCGCATGGTAACCCGTTCGCTGCCATTGCCCCCCATGGATCCTTAACCAGTCAAGCCTTGGCGAAACTTGCGTATTACCAGGATTCTCATGGCGCAGATGATGGTCAGCCGGCTAGTGGTGGCAGCGACCCCAATGAACACAAAAACTTGCATGAGTTGATCGCCGAGTTCTCGATGAGAATGGGCCCTGCAGCTGAGCGCGTCAGCCGAGCGACGGGTATCCCGGCGATTTTTATGTTGGCGCAGGCCGCGCTAGAGTCTGGCTGGGGAAAGCACGAAATCAAGTTTGCCGATGGCAAGAGTGCTCACAACTTGTTTGGCATTAAAGCCGGTGAGCAGTGGACTGGACGCACGGCTTACGCCAACACCTCTGAGTTTATTGATGGCGTGAAAGTTGCCCGAGTAGAGAAGTTCAGGGCTTATGATTCGTATGCCGAATCGTTCAAAGACTTTGTGAATCTATTGAAGTCTAATCCAAGATACAAGCAAGTGTTGCAAAATGTGCATGATCCGATCAGTTATTCAAGTGCGATGCAAAAGTCGGGCTACGCCACAGATCCTCAGTATGGCAAAAAGCTGCAATCGACGATTCTCGGCTTTATGAGTAAGATTGACCGGTAGGCCTTCAGTGATCACTTGTGTGCGCTTAGGCACCTGATTTCTCTGTCGACAAAAAAAACCTTATCAACCTTAATCCCCGTTAATTGCATTTTCTAGGGATTTTTCATCGGTCGCTATCTCGGGCGACGACATGATAAAGCGAAGGTCAATTCTTCTGTTTTTGCGTCGATCGGCCTCCAGGTTGTTCTCAGCAATGGGTCGCCGGCCGGCATAGGCGCTAAAGCTAACCAATGGTTGTCCTCGATTGTTCTCTAAGTTCTCGAGCTTAGGTTGGATCTTAACCAGTTCAGTATAGGTATTGCGTGCTCGGGCGACCGACAAATCCCAATTGTCTCTAAACATCGCGGTCGATATTTTGACGTTGTCTGTATGACCCTCGATCATGACCGCTTCTAGTCGATTTTGTTTGCCATTGGTCAAATTGTCACAGCTGCGGCTGCTGGTGGCAGCAACATCATTGACATAGGCGTAGCAGGGCAGAAATCCCATCAGGTTCTCAGCGAGAATTTTCAGTGCTTTGACACCTTGTGGGGTAAATTCGGCTCGGCCAGAGTCGAAGAGCAGTGCTTCAGGCAGCCGCAAAATGCCATTGCGCATATCGATTTCGACTTGAACCCCCTGCGAATCCAGTGATTGACGCATATCTTGCAACAGCTGACCTCGATCGTTATTTGCCCCAGACAATATTCGGTTTAAGTCCATTGAGTGACTCAAACGATTTCGCATTTTGTCGATAGTGACATGAAGGTTCTGCCTTTCTGTCTCTAAGTCGGAAAGCGTTAGTTGTAGTTTTGCTTTATCGCCCTGTGTCTGATCGATGGATATCTTTAACGCTTTCTGCTCTTCGGTTAGCTTATCAAGCTGGGCGGTCAAGGCAATGATGATCTGTTGCGGATCCTGCGGTGTTTCAGCAGAGATCGGCAGTGAGGCAGTCGCTTGGGCCGCTGGATCGGCTTGGCCAGTTGCAACGGCCACGGCGGATTTAGATGCATCCTTTTTCAGCGTGTCCAACTGTGTATTAAAGGCGGCCCCCATCGAAACTTTAAGCTGTTCGTACTTGGTCGAGTTCACGGATGAGCTCGCATACAGCACAACGAAAAAGGCAAAGAGCAAGGTAATTAAATCCGCATAAGAAACCATCCACCGATCGTGGTGTCGTGTGTCATCTTGGTTGCGTTTTTGTCGCCTTGTTGACGTTCTCATTCGAGATAGGCCAGTAAGCGTTCATTGACAATGACGGTGTGTTCACCCGCTGCAATCGACGTCAATGACTCGATCAGCATTTCAGATCGGGTAACTTCAGCTTCGAGGATGTTCTTGAGCTTATGTGCAATAGGGATAAAGACAAGGTTCGCTAACCCAACCCCATACAGCGTAGCCACGAAGGCAATCGCAATGCCGCCGCCGATCATGGTGGGATCGGTCAGTTTTTCCATCACATGCATTAAACCCATGACAGCTGCCAAAATTCCAATGGTCGGGGCATAGCCGCCTGCTGAATCCCATACTTTGATGATGCGGGACTGTTGCATTTCGTAATGATGGAGGTCATTGAGACAAATTTCGCGAATGGTTTCGGCCGGAATATTGTCAATCAACAGACGCAAACCCTTTTTAGCAATGGGGTCGGTCTCGATGTCTCTGAATGCTTGAAGCGGTAACGTGCCCTCGCGCCGAGCGATGACCGCCCATTGGCTGATACGAGAGGCGAGTTCGTTTCGGTCATCAACAGGCACGACAAAGACTTGTCTGATCTTGCGTACCCCTTGAATCAGGTTGGCCGGCTTGCTCTGTAAAATCACAGCACCCATGGTGCCAAACAAGACAATAAAAAACGGCGCCGGTTGAAATAGCGTGAGGATACTGCCACCATCAATCGTTTGTCCGATAACAATGCCAGCAATTGCTACCAACAGGCCGATTACACTCGACCAGTCCATATGTCATCCTTTAACGATACGCGTAGTCTGGCAACCGCCTGGCTATGCAGCTGGGACACCCTGGACTCAGTGATGTTCATGACGGCGCCGATCTCCTTCAGGTTCAGATCCTGCTCGTAATACAAACTCATCAGCGTCTTTTCGCGATCCGGTAACGCTTCGATCGCCCGAGTCAGATTGTCTTTAAATTCAGTCGACATGAGCAACCGCAGCGCGTCTGCTTTTTGATCGGATACTTGGCTGTCTAGGTAGTGGCTTGCGTCAGATTCTTGATCTTGATGAAAATCTTCAAAGTAAATCAGGCGATGACCGCTCGAATCATGCAGGTAGGCGTGGTACTGATCTAAGGTGACGTTAAGTCTTTTTGCCACTTCCGCCTCGCTAGGGCCTCGCCCCAGCTTTTGTTCAAGATAATGAATGGCCGTTTCAATCTCTCGCATTTGCTTGCGAACACTGCGCGGCACCCAGTCTGAACCACGTAATTCGTCCATGATTGCCCCATGGATCCGCTGCGCTGCGTAAGTGGCGAACTGCGCACCCTGGTTGTCTTGGAATTTGTCACTGGCATCGAGCAGGCCAATCATGCCCGCCTGCATGAGATCGTCGACCTCAATGTTTGCAGGTAACTTGGCCTTGATCTGGTACGCAATCTTGCGAACCATATCCGCATGGGCAAGCACGAGCTTCTCTTTGTCGTCAGTCTTACCAGTGGCGTTATACATAGAGCCTTTTCCTAGCCTCAATTGACTAAAGCGTCTTGATTGCTCAGACGTCGACTGGTGTATGCAGCGTGAGCCGAAAAGACCCGTTGATTGATGACAGCCTGAATCGTCGCGTGACCGATCAGGTTGATTTCAACATCCAGGTTGGCAGACGCCACTTGTCGTATATTCTGAAAAATCTTAGTTGATTGGTTCGGATTATGCGCCAGAACAAATATCCCGACAGACAGATAATCCGCGTTCGCTCGTAAAGTTTTAATAATACCGTAAGCCTCGGTGATCGATCGGGGCGTGTGGTTGACGCAAATAATAATTTCGGCTGATGACGTATCAAACGTTTGGATGTCGGTGAGCAACGCCTCAGAAACCTCATCAACATCGCGTAGGTTCATTGCTTGACGGACTAAACCAAACACTTTGTGTCGATCAAAATCCGAACCTGGGATGCTGACGGAAATATAGCGTTTGGATCGATTCAACATGAGCTGCCGAAGGCCGTCAGCTTGGTCCATTTCAACGACGGTATTAAGCATGGATGCTCACCCTTTGTTGCTTGTTGACAACGGTGTTGACGGTTGCAACCATCGGTTGTTTCTCTTTCTCGTCGAAAGACTTAAAGCTGTCGTACTCGTCTTTCAGCACCTTTTTAAAGAGATTTTCGCTATCGACAAGCTCAATATCCTCAGGGACACGTTGTCCCGTCGTCAGGTAGTAGACCTTTAGTTTGTGCTGCATCACGACATTGAGCGATGAGCCCAGGGTGACCGCCTCGTCGACTTTGGTAATGATGCAGCCGTCGATCATTTTGGTTTTATACACGTTGACCACATCGTGTGAGGTGTCGAAATGCGTGGCAGCATTCAGGCACAACAGTTTTTGAATGTGCCTGTCAGTCCCAGCGAGCATGGCAAGCTGGACATGCACGCGGGGATCTCTCTGATTCAGGCCTGGGGTGTCGATCAAGACGGTTTTGTTGGGGCCCAAACGCCTCAGGGTTTGCTGCAGCTCACCGAGATCCTTGACGGGATGAACGTCGATGCCGAAAATCTTGGCGTAGACTCTGAGCTGTTCGACAGCACCCACTCTGTAGTAGTCGGTGGTGATCAGCGCAAGCTTTTCTACCCCATGTTTCATGGCAAAACGGGCAGCAATCTTGGCGATGCTGGTGGTTTTTCCTACGCCAGTCGGCCCTAATAGGGCAACGGCGCTACCAGGTTTGAGTAGCTCATCCTCATTCTGCGCCACGTTGAGGTTTTTCGCGAGAATATGGCGAGCTTGGGCAACTGCCTGAGCGTCGGTAAAGTCGTCTGGCAGCTTTGCAATCAAGCGATTCGCCAAATCGTCTGAAAACCCTGCGGCCAATGTCTTTTTCAGGCACGCTTCGTGTCTAGTGATCGAGGGTCTGGCGTGGGTCCAGCTGAGCTCTTTCAATCGAGAGTCAAAGGTGGTTCTCAATTCACGAATTTCATCGAGAACGCGCATGAGGCTGATTTCAGAATCATTGCTAGGCGGCGCAAAGGAAGGCGGTTGTGATTCGTTGTCCAAGCTGGTGGGTCCATCGGACAACTCAGGCCCCTTCGCGGTAATTTCAACCCAACCATTCACGATTTGATTAGAGATGATCTCGGCTTCATCGCCAAATTCGCCGCGAACCATGTTCAAAGCTTCGCGCGCCCGGGGTGCATAGAATTTTTTGACGTTCATGCGGTTCTACCTATTAAGTTGTTCACGCGTATCGTTTTTGTTTCGGGTAACTCTTCGTGAGCGAGTACTCGTAAATTCGGACTGACCCTGCGCAAGTAGCGCGCCAGCGTTTGTCTGATGGCAGCTGGCACAATCAAGACAGGGCTATGACCCATTTGCTCTTGGCGCTGACTAGCATCGACGGCTTGGCGCGAGATACTTTGGGCTAAACCGGGTTCAATCCCGTTGCCCTGGTTGCCCATCTGCACCGACTGCATCAGCAGTTTTTCGAGGTTAGGTTCAAGAGAAATCACAGACATTTCATTGCCATCGGGGAAGAGCTGTTGAACGATTGCACGACCCAGACGGACTCGAACGCGTGCGGTGATGATGTCAGGATCTTGCACTTGTGGTGCTACCTCACAAATCGTCTCGACAATCGTTCTGAGATCTCGGATGGGTACGCCTTCAACCAGCAGATTTTGAAGGATTTGTACGAATACACCCAGCGGTACCACTTTCGGCACAAAATCCTCGACCAACTTGGGTGAGTCTTTTGCGAGTAAATCAAGCAGTTGCTGAACCTCTTGACGACCCAGCAATTCAGCGGCGTTCATGCCGACAATGTGGTTAAGGTGAGTTGCAACCACGGTACTGGCATCGACCACCGTATAGCCCATTTTCTGTGCGTCGTCAGTTTGTTGGGGGTCAATCCAAACAGCAGGTAAACCAAAGGCCGGATCGCGGGTGTGCATACCCTGTATGTCACCGGTTACCATGCCAGGATTGATGGCAAGCATTTGACCGTAATGGGATTCACCAACGCCCATGGTGACACCGCGAATTTTTATCGCATACCCTGTGGGTTTTAACTCGAGGTTGTCACTGATGTGAACCGAAGGGGTAAGAAAGCCCACTGTCTGCGCAAACTTCTTACGTAATCCTTTGATCTTATTGATCAATTCACCATTTTGTCTGACATCAACCAAGGGCACTAGTCGGAAACCAACTTCAAGACTCAGAATATCGACGGCTGTAATGTCATCCCACGAGGCTTCCAGCGCATCTTTAGAGGGCTCAGTGCTAGCCGGAGCCACTTCGTTTGTCTTCTTGTCAGCGGTTCGTTTCAAGAGATAAGCCATGCTCGCAAACAGACCCGCCAGCATGAAGAACGCCAGATGCGGCATGCCGGGGATAGCGCCCATGCCACCAATAATGCCTGCCGTGACGTTCAACACTTTGGGATTGGCAAACAGTTGTGTGCCCAGCTGGCTACCTAAGTCTTGTTCATTGGCGACGCGCGAGACCACGACACCCGCTGCAATCGAGATCACCAACGAAGGGATCTGAGCGACGAGTCCGTCGCCAATTGCCAATAAGGTGAAGGTTTTGACCGCATCCATGAAAGCCATGTCGTGCTGGACGATGCCGACAATCAACCCACCGACGATATTGATGATCGTGATCATGATGCCGGCTACCGCATCTCCGCGAACGTACTTACTTGCACCGTCCATGGCACCGTAGAACTCTGCCTCTTGCCCGACCTCTGAGCGACGGATACGAGCTTGATCTTGATTGATAATGCCTGCATTCAAGTCAGCGTCGATCGCCATTTGTTTGCCAGGCATCGCGTCCAACGTAAAACGCGCGCCCACTTCTGCAATTCGACCAGCACCCTTGGTGACGACGGTGAAATTGATGATCGTCAAGATCACAAACACCACGATACCAACCGCGTAGTTGCCGCCAATCAGGAAGTGACCAAATGATTCGATCACTTTACCTGCGGCAGCCGCGCCGCTGTGACCATTGGTCAGGACTACGCGTGTTGACGCAACGTTGAGCGATAGCCGCAACATGGTGGTGACCAGCAATACCGTTGGAAACGCCAGAAAGTCCAGCGGTTTAGACGTTTGCAAACCGATCAACAGCACCAGAATGGATAGTGCGATATTGAAGGTAAACAAGATGTCCAGTGCAATGGCTGGCAAGGGCAGAACCATCATTGCCAACAAAAGGACAATGATCATCGGCGCAGCGATGGACTTGGTGTTGATCCCGGCTAGCCAGGCTGGCAAGGTGAAGTTCATGATGCACGTCCTTGATCCAGACTAGCCAGCAGGGGGTCAAGCTCATCTGGCACATCCACATAGCCGGGCGCAACTGGATAAGCGCCAAAGCCAGGACGGAAGTTGCGTAACTGGAACACGTAGGCGAGGATTTCAGCGACAGCGATATAAAGGGCAGCAGGGATTTCATCGCCCAGCTCAGTGTGTGTAAAGAGCGCACGCGCAAGTTTCGGTGACTCCATGATGAGAACTTCGTGCTCGCGGGCAATGGCGCGAATTCTAAGGGCCATTTCATCGGCACCCATCGCGACCACACGAGGTGCTTGCATCGTTTGGTCGTCATACCGAATGGCAACCGCATAGTGGGTTGGGTTCGTGATGATGACGTCTGCGTTGGGTATTTCAGACATCATGCGCCGGCGAGCCATCTCACGCTGTTGTCTTCTGATGCGAGCCTTGATTTGAGGATTTCCGTTCTGCTCTTTGGATTCTCGAGTGAGCTCTTCTTTGGACATCTTGAGCTTTTGAGCGTAGGCAAACATCTGGTAGGGAGCATCGATCATGGCAATCAGTGCAATCCCGGAAACAACAAAAAAGAAACCGTCCAGCAGAAGGCTTTTTGTCTTCATCACGCCTTCGTCGACCGCCAAGCTCGACAGGGTCAACAGAATCGGAAAGTCCTTGGAAATCACCAGATACGCGATCACGCCGACGACGAGTGTTTTGAGAATCGATTTCACGAGCTCAACCAATGAGCGCTGGGACACCATATTCTTCAAACCCTCAAAGGGGTTGAGTCGACCAAAATTTGGCGTCAAATGGGTCGCGCTGACGTTCCATCCGCCGATGAGCAGAGGACAGGCCAGTGCGGCAATCAGCATCATGAGTGCAAAGGGGGCAAAGGCCAACAACAAGTCGGCAATTTTGATCGCCATTTGATTGAGTGGGATGGTGGTGTCAAATAAAGCAGATTTGTCGAAAGTCAGGCTGCTGGTGAGGGTTTGCTCGATCGCGTGACACATTTGGCTACCAAAAATGGCGAGGCCCGTTGCAGCACAAATGAGCGTGACGAACGTGGACAGGTCACGCGACCGGGGAACATCACCCTCTTCGCGTGCCTTATCGAGGCGGGTTTGACTCGCCTGTTCGGAACGTTCTAAATCACTGTCTTCAGCCACGGCTAGCCCCAAGAACGAGGTGGATTGCTATTAGAAGGCAGTTTGCGCTAGAAGCAGGCGTTTGAATCGAAGGAATAAGGGGTACTAATCCCCCCTTTTCGCTCAAGATTTCCGAGAATCAACCGTTAATATGAAAATTCTCTGGGCTGGTGGGCACTGAATTACTGAACTACTTGTTTATTTTGTCCAAAATCTGGATGATTTTGTCTGTCAATGTCGCGCCGGTAAAGGGCTTGACGATGTAGCCATTAGCCCGGCCTTCTGCTGCCGCAACGATATTTTCTTTGTTAGCTTCTGCCGCAATGATCAGCACAGGCAGGTTTTCTGTGCGTGAGTCGGACCTGATCGCAGTTAAAAGACTGAGCCCGTCCATGTTAGGCATATTCAAGTCAGCAATGACAAAGTCAAAATTAGCCTGCCTAACTTTTTGCACAGCTGCTGCGCCGTCATCGGCTTCTTCTACGTTGGTGTATCCGTTTTCCTTTAATAGGTTTCGGATAATACGTCGCATGGTCAAAAAGTCGTCCGCGATTAAAAATCGGGTATTCGAGTATCGCGTTCTCTCAGACATGGGGCGGCTGCACTTTGTTAGACGTTAGACAGATCACTGTTTCGCAATATTCTAGGTGATTATTCACTGATGTTGAGATTGATCGTTCAATCCATCACAGTGATTGGTTTAAAAGAGCGCCCAATCCGAATCATTTTTGTTGTTCGTTGGTGACATATTCGACGGCGGTTTGGTCAATGGGGGCACCAGGTCTTTCGCGGGTTGTGCGCTTGTCATCATTGACGTTGTGGCAGCCTCGGGCGCTGCTGGATCGTCAATACCTAAGGCCCCGTTGATGTCTTTGAACAGCTGTAACTGCTTATCGATGGATTGCTCAATGCGTTTGTAAGCCAGCTCTGCAAACTCAAGTGTTTCCATTTCACTGAGCTGGGTCGCTAACTGTGCGGAGGCTGCCGTGACGAACTCGTCCGATCGTTCGGTCAAGCGGCCGAGCGACGTTTGAGCCTCATTCATCCGTTCAACATGAGCGCTTGACCGATGGCTGATGTCGTGAATCACTGACTTTAAATCCTGGGTCGCTGTCATGGATTTTTGTGCCAGTAGCCGGACCTCGCTGGCGATCACTGAGAAGGCGCGGCCAAAGTCCCCTGCTTTTGCGGCTTCGAGGGTGGCGTTAAAAGCCAGCATGTCCGATTGCAACGAGATCGCATCAATGGCGCTGGCGAGCGAATCCATTTTTCGCGCGTCTTCGGTAATCTGACTGAGCAAACTTTGCATATCTTTGAGCGATACATCGCTCGACCGTGCGACACCAGATACTTCAGTGCCAAACGCTTGCATGTGCGTGGCATTATTCTCTGCCTCGCCCAGGTACTGTTTCAGTTGCGGCAAGGCTTCGAGCACTTTGTTGGTCAACGACTTTTGCTCTTGATTAAGCTCCATCAGCTCGATATTCACCGTCGATACCAATTTGATTGAACCATTCATCTTGCTATAGAGCTGCTGCACGATCTCTGGGTGCGAGACGATGACACTTGGTTGGGCGACTGGGGGTTCAATGGGCGGTGCTTGTGGCTTGAAGAGGTCTGCGTCGGTCAACTTGGCTTTGACCGCTGAGTCGATTTTTCCTCGGTAGACCGTTAGCAGACGACTCATTAACAAAAACACGGCAATCACGATGGTGATGATGGCTGCTAGGCAAACGGCCAGATAAAGGTTTCGTTGATTATCTTGATCAATGGCTGTTTGAGAGATTTTGAGCGCCTCAAAGACGGTCTGTTGAAGCTCTTTTACCTGCTGGCTGTATTGATCCTGTTGTTTCATCAAGCGCTCAATCAGGCTCGTTGCGCTTGTGTTGTTGTCGGCGACCAGTGCGTTGGCGGTTGGTATGGCGGATGAGTTCGTCAGATCAATATACTCTTGCGCCGCTTTTTCAACCTTTGCCTTAATCTCGCCGTCCTGGATGGTTTTGGCTAATTGCGCCCACAGCCCCCTGGTCGTTTCGACATTCTTTTGTAGTCGACTGATCAGTTCCTCTGCGAAAGGCAGGCTGCCGGCACGGGTGTTCTGCATTCCGTTAGGCGCAGTGGCCGTAAAGTAACTTGACGTCGTCTGCAGGATGACTGTTGATTCAGCCGCCTTGGCTGCAATGTTGCTGATGAGGACCGCCTGAGCCGTGTCACCATTGTGATTCGCCTTCAGCAATTCGACATTGGTACGCGTTAAGTATGTGGCAAATCCACCGATAGCGATGATGGTGATGAGGCACAGCGTTGCCAGCATATTGAGACGGGCCTGGGCATTAAATTTGACAGCCATGGATCGCAGTCACTCCTTATAGATTATGCGATTAAGTTATTTTTTTCGAATTGCAGGTTAGTGACACGTATTTAAACATTCACGGGTACGAGCAGTGTCATTGTTGTGCCAACACCAAGCCGTGAAGTGATTTGAATCTGTCCGTCCAGTTCGTGTAACGCCGTTTTTACAATATCCAAACCTACCCCTCGGCCCGCTAATGTTGATGTTTCCGCCGCCGTTGAAAATCGTGGATCAAATAACACCTGCCAAACGCTTTCGTCGGTGTCGTCGTCCTGTAACGGCAGGCCAAGTGCATACGCTTGCGTGAGAATACGCTCTCGGTTCAAGCCTTCGCCATTGTCCGCAATGCGGATAGATAGGTTACTACCAATTATCGCGCTGGTGATCGTTAGCCGACCTTGATCGGGTTTTCCTGCCAGTTTGCGCCGCGCGGGTGATTCGATCCCATGTGCCATGCAATTGCGCACGATATGGGTGATGGGCAGCAATAAGTGCTTCGCGAGATCTTTGTCAATCTCAATATCATCGCCGTATCTGATGAGTACGGCTGATTTCCCAAGCTGCTGATTCAGTTCGTCGATCATCGCAGGAAAATGAGCCAACAGCTCGCCCATCGAGAGGGGTGCTACCCTGATGACGATATCTTTTGGATCGACGATAAAGGAGCAGACCGCCAAGATGCCTTTTTTGTCAGTGGTGGTGCTGAGTGTGAAGATCCGATGTTCGTGCGTGGCTTTTTTTACCGCTATCTGACCCAGAGCAGACAGTTGAACCTGCAAATCTGCCCAGTGCTTAAACTGTTCAGGGTTGACCAGCTCGATTTGATAGCACGTCGGTGCAGGTGAGGGGGGCGGCTTGACCTGTTCGGCACTTGCGTCGAGTTTGGCAATCATAGGATGCAAGCCTGATCGCTCAACGGTAGTGCCTGATTGGTTGTGAAACAACACCGCTGCAAGATGTTCTTTGGCTTGAAGAATAAGGTCAACGTGATTTTGCTCAATGGTGACCGACTCGCGGCGCAGTTGGGCCAGTAAATCTTCTAATCGATGGGCAATTTCGGCTGCTTGTTTAAACCCAAACGCCGCGGCACCACCCTTGATCGAATGGATGTATCGAAAAATTCGGTTTAAATTGGGTTTCGACGGCTCGTCGTCGGTGAGTGTGGCAGCTAACGTTTGAACTTGTGCCAACAGATCTTGGGCTTCTGCGAAGAACAGGCGTCGTGTTTCACTCATCTTCCATTCATGGCTTCGCGGCAGACCGATTGTCGTCCTCTTTTAGATCATTCAGCAACGTCTCGGCCTCTTTGGATTTAGAGACGGGGTTAGATTCCATCTCTTTGGTGATACGCTCTTCGGCCGCCTTATTAAAGACAGTAATTGCGATCCGCCGATTAATCGGATTAAGCGGATCTTTTTTGTCATAAGGGATTGCCGATGAAAGGCCAATCACTTGAATCAAACTGGATTCGGGTAGGCCAGCGGCGACGAGTTCCCGTCTTGCCGCATTGGCTCGTTCGGCAGAGAGCTCCCAGTTGCTATACGCTTTATTGCCATTGGGGTAGGGCAATGCATCCGTGTGGCCTGAAATCATGATTTTATTGGGGATGCCGGTCAACATCGTGCCCAAGTCACGCAAAATCACTTTCGCATAGGGCTCAAGTTCGCTTCGAGAGACCGCGAACATCGGCCGGTTTTTCTCGTCAACAATCTGAATTCGCAAGCCGTCAGCCGTGATGTTCAAACTCAACTGGTTTTTATATTGACCAAGATGCGGATTCGCATCGATTTCAGCTTGTATATTAGCCATCAGCTTTTTGAGCTCTTGCAGCTCTTTAGCCATGTTTCTTTTGGTCGCAGCGTCCAAGTCGACAACTCTTGGGTTACGACGCTCTTTCTTCTCAACCTTCTCACGCGTCTTTCGGACCTGAGCAGACTTTTGAGTGAGATCTTTACCACCGCCATTAATGATGCTGTCGCTAGCCCCCGCACCGGATCCGCCAGCCATTGCCACTCGTAATGGGGTTTTGAAATATTCGGCGATACCGTTCAAATCGCCGGACGTCGTCGAACCCAGCAACCACATTAAAAGAAAGAACGCCATCATGGCGGTTACGAAGTCTGCGTAAGCGATCTTCCACGCACCACCGTGATGGCCGCCATCAGATTTCTTGATTCGTTTGACGATAATCGGGCGGGGTGCTTCGCTGTCAGCCATGATTGAACGAGGTCAGCGCATCAGTTGTCATTATTTTGTCTTCGTGAGGCGAATGTGTTCTTCGAGTTCACTGAAGCTTGGTCTTTCGGTCGAGTTCAGCACCTTGCGGCCAAATTCAACGGCGATGGTCGGTGCATAGCCCTGCATGTGTGCCAGCAGCACCACTTTGGTGACCTGATAAATTTTGCTGGATTCAGCCAGCTTTTGCTCGAGCAAGGAAGAGAGCGGCCCGACAAAACCATAGGCAAGCAGAATGCCGAGAAAGGTGCCGACAAGCGCATGCGCGATCATCTCACCGAGTTCAGAGGGCGGGACACCCACGGACTCCATCGTGTGGACGACACCCATCACAGCGGCAACAATACCGAAAGCAGGTAAACCATCACCTATCTTAGCGATACAGTGAATAGGGATGTGCCCTTCTTGGTGATGGGTATCAATTTCCACGTCCATTAAATTTTCGACTTGAAACGGATCCAGATTACCTGTCAGCATCAGCCGCAGATAATCACAAATGAATTCCATTAAGTGATGATCTTTCAGGATCGTTGGGTAACGCGAAAAAAGAGGACTATCGTCTGGTCCGTCAACATCTTTCTCAAGCGACATCATGCCGTCTTTGCGAACCTTGCTCAATAACTCAAACATCATTGATAACAAATCAATATAGAGTTGTTTGGTGTATTTTGATCCCTTGAACAACGTCGGCAGCGCAGCGACCGTTGCCTTAATCGCTTTCATTTCGTTGCCGACAATGAAAGCACCCAACGCGGCACCGCCAATCATCAGCAATTCTAGTGGCTGCCACAGGGCCGCAATATGACCACCCGCCAGCACAAATCCACCAAACACACTCGCACAGACGGCGACGTAACCTATGATGACAAACACCGTGAACCCTTTACTTAATGAGCAGTTGAGGAGCTCAGGTTACTGGTTTAACCCGAACGTGTATTGAGCGATCAAGACCAATTTCACGGATTTTATCTGGATATTGACACGTGATAACACTTATTTCTGCTGATGAACTGAGTCGCTTCAGCTCTTTTCATGACATTCTGTAAACATAGCTTGGTTTTGTTGCACCGCCGTGATCCAACAGCATGGTGGGTGTTATGTCTGGAAACGGAAACTCATGACTAATGAATACGGCGCCGCGTTGCATTTCTAAATCACATTTTGTCATCAAGGCGGGCATGGCAGCAGGGGAGAGGTAGGCGAAGATAAAGTCGTAATGACCAAGATCAAGGTTTTCGTAGTTACCTAAGAGAAACTGGGCACGCGAACGCGTCAGCTTCGCGCGCAGCACACTGTAGGCCCAGATCAACGGTGCGGTTTCGATGCCTGTGACCGAGAGCTGTGGGTACTTGCGCGCGGCAGTCATGACCAATCCGCCCAGACCGCTGCCGATGTCTATCATTCTGACGGGTTTGTCTTGCGGCAGTAGACTCAACACCTCATCCCAAACAAGTTGCCTTGATGGGTAGTAGGGCACACGGTTACCGACGCTGCTCCAGAATAATCCTAAGCATAGGACAAACGCGACTAAATAGAGGTGATTGGAGATCTCTAGTTGCAGCATCAAATACACGGCAAACGGAAAGATGAAATGAATCGCCAGCCACCAGGTTTCTTGAAGCGCTCGCTGGGAAATGAGCAGCGCTAAGCTACTTTGAGCCAACACCCAAACCACAGGATGGATGATCGTGTCTGTATGGGGGACAAACTGACTGATCATGTGGATCAGCCAGAGCGTGAGCGCACTAACGAATTGAATGGCGAGCGATTTACTCGCAGGTGTCTTCCACCAACGCATGGGATCAAGCGTCGATCGAATCGTCTGTCAAGGCAGGCTTTTTATTTTTTTGATACTTACCCGCACGCGACGGGATATGACACAAGTTACATAGAAAGTTATTGTGCAAATCGTAGGGGTTGACGATGAAATGACCGCTGCATCTCGAGCAGTTTTCCATTTTCAATAGTTTATTCTCGACAAACCGAACGAGTGTCCAGGCGCGAATCAAGCTTAGCACCGGCTCGTCGCTGGATTGAAACTCAGGCGCGTTCTCTAGTTCGCGGGCTTGTTCGAGGTACAGTTCATACGCTTTGGCAAGTGCTTCAATGCCGTCGATGCCAGCATTGGCGATCAGAAAGTTATAAATGTTTAAAAACAAAGACGAATGGATGTTGGGCAACCAAGTTAGAAACCAATCGGTTGAAAACGGCAACATACCTTTCGGTGGCGACATGCCCTTTAGCTCTTTGTAAAGTTTGGTCAAACGCTCGCGCGATAACGACGTCTGCGACTCAAGCAATTGCAGTCTGGCGCCCAGATTGATCAATCGAATCGCCAGCTGCAGTTGCTCGGCCTCGCCGACCACTGTTTTTTGTTTTATTGCCGAAGCGGTATGGGTCATGATTCAAACTCGGTTTAGACTGTTGTAATTAGGCTACTGCTTCAACCGCCTGACCCGCCATCAAAATAGCACTGTGCGCCATGGCTTGAGCGTACCCTTTGTTGTGATGGGTAAGCATGCCCAAAATGGTGGCATCGTCGTATCTGAAGCGAGTCAACATGACACTTGAGCTTGCCAGCTTGATCAGCTGAGCGTTGCTTAGTGTATCGAGCATATCAGCGATGTCTTTGCTGACGCCGAGTCGATAGATCGCAGAGGCTTTATCGGTACGAATCATTTGTTGAGCCAAAATCAAATAGTTCAGATTGGCATCTCTGATTTCAGCCATCATTTGTTCTTGCATTTGATCGATTTGGTTCATGGCAGTACTCACTCATTAAGGAATAGTTGAACAAAATTTGTCCCACGAGTGCATTATTGACTGCATGCTAAGAATAAAAAATAAGGTAAAAGCCGTTTTTGCTGTGGCGTTTTCATCTTTAATGTTGTAAGTGTTTTACTTACATCATATGTTAACTAGTTGAAATATAATAGATATTTACTTAATAAATCACTTTAACAGTAAAGCTTTAATATATTTTTTTACACAAATCACCTAAAGTTTTTCGACGCCCTGCCGTTAGAGTTGACGTAAAAGTTGTAAAAAAAACCACAAAAATCGCTTAATTTGCGAGGGCTGTTGTCGGATAAATGAAATACCTATGCGCTCAGTTATATTTAGAAATGTGGATGATGCCTGCCTAGGATTTTCGATTGTTTTCTGTCTCCTCCCTCTACCCTCTGTCGATTGCATTGCATTTGGTTGTTGTCATTGCATTGCTGCTGTCTTTCAAGCTACGGCAAGATAGATCGACGCTATTGTGGATCGTCGGTTCGCTGCTCTATGCCTGTGGCGCCTTGCTGGTCATCACAGCAGACTCCACGGGTAGTCTGATTCGCATCGCACTCGTTAATTTTTTACTCATCTACAACCAGTTTTTCTACGTCTATTCGGTGCGTTCGCTTTTAAACAAGAAAGCGGGAGCGGTGAGCTGGCATTTGTTGATGTCGCTCGTTGCTGGTTTGGCGGTTTGCCTGCTCTGGAAGCTCGATTACGTCGAGTGGATGCCGGTGCTGGCAGGCTCTGTCTTTGCGGTGGTGAATGCTTGGGCATTTCTAGCCATGTTCTCGCTCGCAGATTCGACGCAGACTCGGTTTGTAAAACTACTGGGGTTGGCAGGCCTCATTGGATGCGTGATCTGGGTGGCACGAATCTGCGCACTTCCTGCTGTTAACTTTGCATTTGCGCCAGATCAAAACACGCTTAATTATTGGTTTGTGACGCTAGTCTTTACACAACTGATGTTCCGACATATTTGTTACATCATGATGCGCTTCGACCTCTTGGCGAATAACAGGCTTACCTCTGAAATCGAGCAGAACACCAGCTTGAAGCACCAAATTATCGATGGTTTGAACACGCTGGCGCTGGCGAGAGATCATGGGTCAGCGGGGCAGATTGAACGGTTGCAACAATATGTGCCCCCGATCGCTGCCGAACTCAGGGAAATGAACCTGCACCTTGACGCTTTGAACGCCCATCGATTAGCCAATTTGATCGATGTGATCCCCTTGCACGATATCGGTAAGATGGGTTTGCCAGATTACGTGATGCAGAAAAATAGAATTTTGAGTGATACCGACCAAGAGATCATGAAGGCGCACGTCCCGATCGGTGAGTCGGTGATTTCTTCGGTCATGCGATCAAGCCCTGGCGCAACTGAACTTTTGAATGAAGCGCTCGAACTCATCAGTAGCCATCATGAAACATGGGATGGTCTGGGTTATCCGCGAGGGCTCTCTGGCGAAGCAATCCCGATTGGGGCGCGAATTCTCGCCGTCATTGATGCATACGACAGCCTGACGTCGATCTCCAAAGACATCGGCTACTGGAAGTACGACCAAGCCATCGATGAAATCACGAGTTTGAGCGGCATCAAGTATGATCCGGCAGTGGTAGAAGCATTTGTGCGTGCTGAGCCAAAAATGCGAATCATTGCAGAGCGATTAAAAGACTAGCTCGTTGACGGGTTTGTGGTTTTATCTGCCGGTACTTGAGTGAATGAATGTTCGTCAATGAGAGCGACGCTGTCGTCGCGCAAACCCCTAGTTACGTCAATCGGCGTCGAAACTCATCAGGGCAGGCCTATGCGTGGTTAGCGTTGGCAGTGGTGGTTCACGCCGCCGCTATCGCTTTGTCTGGCATGGGGCGTGTCCATCTGGCTGACACAAGCGTGGTGACTGCCGAAGTTGATTTGATCCCCTGGGGTTCGACCGCCATGCAAGACAATGATGTCAATGTAGAGGCAGCTGTTTCGCGACAAGCGACTCAAGCGAGTGCCACCGATGCTGCTCAGGTCGCGAGCACTTCGCCCGCCGAGGAAGTTGCTCATCCATTTGACGACAGCCGCGCGTTACCGGCAGAAGAAAAACCAGTCGAAGTAGCAACCCCCAGAAAACTTGAGAGCCCGCCTGTCAAGCCAAAGCCAATACCTGTTCGTACCAAACGAGAGGTCATCGATAAATCAGTCAAACCGTCCGCACCGCAAGACAGCGCCATCGACGTCAACAAACCATCTGGGTCAACGAATGGGCCTATGACGAATTCAAACGGCCTCAATACTCAAAGCCAATCAGCAGCGAGTGCCCCAACGACCGGGGATGACAGGGGGCCAAAGCCCCTTAAGAATGGTAAACCGCCTTATCCCCACGCCGCGCTGCGAGCCAAACAGGAAGGGATCGTCGTGATGAACTTGGATATCGGATCTGATGGTTTGGTCAATCGAGCAGAGTTGGCTAGAACCAGCGGCGTTCAAGCGCTAGACCAGTCAGCGTTAACCACGGCCATGACTTGGCTTTTTACGCCAGCGATTCGAGGCGGAAAGCCTGTTTCTGAGCGCGTACAAATCGGCGTCAAATTCGATCTGAAGAGCCAGTAGGTCACGAGCTAGGCGGTTAATTGTCCTATCGCCTGCGTCAGACGTATGGCGGGATGCTCATCAAGTGCAACCGTGATGTCGAGAATCTTTATTGTCAGCTCATGAGCGTAGTCGCTACTATTTTGCTTGAATTTTGCAAAGAAATCCTCGTCAGAGGCAGGGTTTTCTGGCTCGCCTTTGGCAAGCGGTACTTCGATCCCATATGACTGGCCCTGTTTAGTCATGATGGTCATCGTCGCACCCCGCTCACGCGGATAGCTCAGTGCCCAGCGCTCATCCGTTGACCATTGAATGTTGTTCGCGAGTTGAAGAATCTCAGGATTCTGCAAGACAGAATGACGATACCTGTCCTCGCTCGCGTCGCCATAAAAAGCCGCCATGGCAGTCGAATAGGGGATGCTGAATTTTGCGCCTTCCACGGTGTCGGGGCGCCCTGCAGTGCCGCAAAAACTGACGGCAACGGGATAGGTTGCAACCATGACCCTGTCGATGTGTTGAAAACTTAGCTGATGGTTGGCCATCACTGATAGCAATCCGTCAATAGCTGGATGGATATGCCGGCAAGCGGCGTGCAATTTGACGTACTGATCCATAATATAAAACTCAGTGCCTAGGCCATCGAACAGGCGATCGATTTGGACGTCATCGGCCATTGCCTTGAATAGCCCTTTCGAACCCTCCAGCGCCGTCGTGGGCCCGACTGCACCTCGCAGGGCCATCTCAACGGAAAGAATGCCTGCCATCGCAGCTTTGCCGGGGTGCAAAGGCTTTACCATCGATCCATGGTGCAAGATCTCAAGCAAACCAGCACCCTGTAGTGCTGAGATACCAAGTGCGTTGGCCATTTGAGAAGGATTCAACTCTGCCAGGACGCCGCACGCCACCGTTGCGCCCAAGACGCCCAAGGTACCGGTGGTGTGAAATCCGCGATTCAAATGCGAAGGATTCATCGCTTTAGCCAAGCGGTTCGTTATCTCGTATCCCATTGCAATGGCGAGTATTAGCGCTTTGCCGCTGAGTTGTCGAGATTCGGCGTAGGCCAGTGCGGCTGGGATGACTGCGACCCCCGCATGCACGCCGCCATGCCTATAGCCATCATCCATATCGAGCGCATGGGCGCTGATCCCATTGCCAAGCGCGGCGTGGATGGCGGGTACCTTGTGTGAGGTCCCAAACAGCGTCGCCTCCTCAATCCCTTTTAAGCCCGCAAGATAGTCAATCATCATGCCCGGAAAATCCATCTTCAGACCGGCGATCATGACACCGACCAGATCAAGCGTCAGCATTTTTGTTTTCTGCACCACGGGCTGAGGTAGATCGTCAAACTTGATTTGACAGAAGAACTCGGCAAAACGCTCAAGCAGAGTAGGGGAGTCGCTCATCACAGGATCTCTTTTCGACTAAGTATGAAGCTAGTGACCTTTAAGCACGGCGGGGCGTTTGTCAACAAATGCAGCGACGGCCTCTCGATGGTCCTCGGTTGAGTACATCGCCGACATGTGTGACGCGGCCATGTCTAAATGCGTTCGCAAGTCGACACGCTCACTTTGCCGTGCAGCGCGTTTCATCATTCTGACCGCAACTTGCGGCTGTGCCGCGATTTGCGCTGCCATTTCATAGGTCGTTGTCATCAGCTGATCATCATCGACCACTTTGTTCACCAAACCAAGTTTTTCGGCTTCGTCGGCTTCAACAAATCGAGCCGTCCAAAATAATTCAAGTGCTTTGGGCAAACCCACCAGACGCGGTAGAAACCAGGTACCGCCATCACCGGCAAACAGACCGACCTTGATATACGTCTCGGCAAAGCGGGCACTACGAGCAGCAATACGGATGTCCCCCATCAATGCCATATCCATGCCAGCCCCTGTTGCAACGCCATTGACCGCCACAATCAGAGGCTTGTCGATAGATTCAAGCAGCGTCGGGATCCGATGCACGTAGTCCGATAGAAAACGACGTCTTTGATAGGCACTATCTTCTGTCCGATTATTCATATTGCCAACATCACCCCCAGAGCAGAATCCCTTGCCTGTACCGGTCAACACAATGACGTGAATATCCTCGCGTGCGGCACAAGCTTCTAGCGCGTTTGCCCAAGCGATCAACATCTCTTGAGTAAACGCGTTGTACTTCTCGGGTCTATTGAGCCGGATAGTTGCAATTTTTTCTCTGACATCGAAAATTAATTGATCAGTCACGCGTGAGTCCTCTGATTAAGTGGTTTATTGATAAGCGCTCGGGCGCGTGCCTTTTTTGTTCACAGGGCAATCGTACGAGAGACAGGGGTTAGTTAAACAGTGAAATCAGATTTTGAGGGATGACCAGAATGATGCCGTGCCTTGGACTATCGATATCCGCGATTAAAAAAAATGACAGCGAAACGATGAACGGAATCACGAGAAAGAGTTTCCAGTGGGCTTTGAAATGACGAGCCCCTAAGCCAAGAATGACCGCACCACAGAGAGCAACTGCAAACAGCAGAAACCAAGCCACGATTGGGATTCTGTTGGACCAAGCCGCGTGTGTGTATCCCTGCGAATTGAACACATCATTCATCCCGGATACGGCCAAAGCGGTGATGGGCGTAGGTTGGTTTTGGGCCAGTGCCAGGATATCGATCCAAAGTTTCTGTTGAATTGCCGTCGTTGACTGCGCAATTTTCGCTAACTGGGTGTCGTCACGTTCGGTGTAAAAGGCAATGCGCAAATCGGTGTATTGCTTCAGTAATTGCTTAACGTTCTGTGAGGTGGTGGCGGGCAACAAGTCTGCCCTCAGTAGCTCGGTGCCGATCGCATTGGCTTCACCTTCTTCAAGGTTTTTTCTAGCGTCGTATCGCTCTAGCGCCATCGAAAAAGAAAAGCTGATAATCAAGACGAGTAAGGTCAGCGTGGTCGTCTGTATCACCCCGAGATTGCTTCTTGCCCCTTCGAGTGATCGGCGTGCAGAGGCGAGTGTGGTTGCGCCCCACCACATCGCCATACATAGGCAAACAAAGGTAATAACAAACACAAGACGGGGTGAATCGATCAGCTGCGGCATCGTGGCGAGTTCTATTTAAAAAATGTTCGAACAATATACGTCTAAAAATGTGTATCGCCAGCGTAGTTTGTGTTGCTCTGACGGTGAAAAGTAGCTACAAAGCTTAATACGTGGACGATTCTTTGAGCGAAAGAGCGTCCATCAGAAAATAAAACGTAAAAAAGAGGAGACTAGTATGTCGCATGCAGGGCTGAGGTTTGGGATTTTTCTGGCGCCCTTTCACCGTCTGGGCGATAACCCGACACTGGGATTTCAGCGTAACCTGGAACTGATTCAGTGGCTGGATCAGCTTGGCTACGATGAAGCTTGGATTGGTGAGCACCATTCTGGCGGTTGGGAAACCATTGCCTCACCCGAGATTTTCATCGCCGCTGCAGCTGAGCGCACTCGGCACATTATGCTGGGCTCAGGTGTGACTAGCCTGCCTTATCACCACCCGTTTTTGGTTGCTCAACGCTTTGTTCAACTGGATCATATGACGCGCGGTCGAGCCATGCTTGGGTGTGGGCCCGGTGCGCTGGTCTCAGATGCCTACATGATGGGTATCGACGCTGACCATCAACGTCGCCGGATGGATGAGTCGCTGGGTGCCATCATGCATTTGCTCGACGGTCAAGAGCCCTTGACGCTCAAAACTGACTGGTTCGAGTTGCGTGATGCACGGCTTCACCTCGCGCCTTACACAAAAGGGGGATTCCCGATTGCGGTCGCGAGCGCGACAACGCCTTCGGGTGTGTTAACGGCTGGCAAATATGGTGTTGGCTTGCTGTCGCTCGGCGCGGCCTTGCCCGGTGGCCCGCAAAAGCTTGCCGAGCAGTGGCAGCTGGGCGAGGCTGAGGCGGCCAAACATGGCAAAACCATGAGTCGTGATAATTGGCGTCTGGTGATCAACCTGCATGTAGCAAAAGACGATGAGCAAGCCATCAGAGAGGTCAAACATGGCGAGCGCCTTGAAACGCTGAGCTATTTTAGTGAGACACTTGGGCGTCCGCCCATGCGAAGTGAGAATCCGCTGGGTGACGGGCTGGCTGCAGGCACGACCTTGGTCGGTTCACCCGACACAGTTGCAGCGGGCATCGAACGTTTGTTGACATTCACGGGTGGTGGCGCAGGTGCGGTTTTGTTTAGATCTCACGAATGGGCAACACGCGAGCAGACGCTGCGCAGTTACGAGTTGTTTGCGCGCTGGGTCATGCCGAGATTTCAGGGAAGTCTGAATACCTTAAGAGATTCGCGTGAATGGTTAAGCGCAAACCGAAGCGGAATTCTCGGTCCGAGTATGGGGGCGTTGCGCAAGGCATTTACAGACGTCGGACAAGAGGTACCCAACCATATGCGCTTGAATCTGCATACTGGCAGTGCACCGCTTGAAGAGACACCCAGCAGGCCATAATTGGTCGTGAGCGGGCGTATCCGGCAAGGGGCGCTAAAGCCCCCTTGCCCGACGTTACGTCTTGCTTGCTGTTGCCTTGATGAAACCCAGGACAGCTTTGATCGTCTCTTCCGTTGATTTTTGGTTGTAGCCAACATGCGCACCCATGGCGATACAAGGATCTGAGTAACTGAACGAGAGCTTTGAGGCCTCGTTCACGATGTTGCCAGGCTTATCCTCAATAAATTTACAATTCCGTGTGCTCTGTGCTTTGGCGATTTCGAGGCGCTTTGGGGTGAGTGGGCCGTCATAGCTATGATCGCTGTTGACGTAGTCATCCGTGATGCCATGAAATAAGCGCATGGGGGCACCGGTGACCTCAGTATCACCGATGTAACGGGTGTTGCATGGTGTGTAGAGCCCAATATGCCCCGCAAACTGGGCCTGACCCCCATACATTTGCTTGAAGCGAGTGGACGCTGAAAATATGGAAGCAACGGCACCTTTAGAAAATCCCATGACGTAAATGTGTTTAGCATCAATGCGGGGGTGTGTGGCCAGCAGGTCGAGCGACTTGTAGGCATCCACCATCATGGCGAGGCTACCGAGTTGGGTCTGATCTTGGACAGTACTGACAATGCCTCGACCGCTGAAGGTGTCGACCACAAAGGTCGCAATCCCCGCCTGATTCAGATGATGGATCCACATATCCATTGCACCCCCTACGCCACCGCTACCATGAACTAAAACCACCGCTGGAAATTTGGCTGCAGTGCGGACGGGTAAACGCAATTCGCCCGCCAGTGTGACAGGCTTACCTTTGCTGCTTCCGGTCAGAAATTCGTCGTTTTCCAGCGTGACGCTTGGCAAGGCGTGAACTTCTATCCTTGAAGGAATCCCTGCTGGGATCGTTTGAGCTTGGGTACTAGTGATAAGTAAGTTCGAGCCGAGCACTATAAGCATCGTAGCCACGACAGCATGAATTTGTCTCATGTTTTATCCTTTTATATAGCTTGTTCAGCGTGTTTTACTCTTGGTAAATTTAGTCGTACCAAAGGGTAAAGTCATCCACTTCTTTTCTAGCGCTGCGATAGATATTAAGAGGTGCATCCATATCCGGATAACCAATTGAAACGCCGCAGATCAGCTTCTTGGTATTGGGGATTTCAAGGAGTTCGCGGGCTGCGTCAGGGTAGTAAGATAAGGATGCTTGCAGGCACGCACCCAAGCCGAGGCCATGCGCAGCCAGGGTCAAACTCTGTATGAAGATACCCATATCCAGTGTTGACCAAGGGCCCAGTGATGCGTCCATAAAAATAAGCATGGCAACCGGCGCGTTAAAAAATTTGAAATTAATTAACCGTAATTCTTCCCGTTTGACCGTGTCATCGCGACCGACCCCAAGCGCTGCAAAGCGGTTGGCCCCGTGGGTTTTGGTTCGCTGAGCAATTGCCTCGGGCCAGCCTTTGGGTGATGGTTCGTCGGGGGTTGCTGGGGTATTTGCCGCCGCAAGGTCGTACAGCTTTTTGCTCAACAGGTCACGCTTCTGGCCCGTTATGACCGCGACTTCCCACGGCTGACTGTTGGTGTAAGAAGGGCTTCGATTGGCAGCATGAAGCATTTTTCTAAGTAGTTCGGGTGAGACTGGTGTTGATTTAAAACCTCGGACGCTGCGGCGGGTTTCGAGTCCTTCGATGAGCTCCACTGTATTTGCTCCTGGGCTTGGCGTTGAGGCCTGTTTAGATTTTTACTGTTTTTAGCATAAGGTTTGGGTCAGTCTTCAGAGATGCAGTATTCTGTTTCAGCAATTTCACCTATTTTTATAAAAAAAAGGAGACACCTTGGTCACGAATCCCTTTCACCGAACTGCTTTGGCCTTTGCTCTGACAGGCATCGCTCTTGTTGCGTCAGCTCAAACTGCTATTGCGTTAACACCAGAGCAACAACGTTTTCACGATATCTACAAAGAGCTCGTCAACATCAATACCTCCAACTCTGTGGGTGACAACACGAAAGCTGTCGTTGCCATGAAAAAGTATTTAGTTGAAGACGGTTTTGGTGAAGCGGATGTCCAGATATTTGAGCCTTTTCCGCGCAAAGGGAATCTTGTGCTGAGACTGAAAGGTGACGGCAGCAAAAAGCCCATTCTGTTGCTGGCACACGTCGATGCAGTCGAGGCAAAAAGAGAAGACTGGAAAACCGACCCGTTTGTCCTGCAGGAAGACGGCGGCTATTTCACCGCAAGAGCCGCAGTGGATGATAAGGCTATGGCTTCAGCCTTTGTGTCCATTCTGGGGCAACTCAAGCGCGAAGGGTTCGCCCCTAAGCGGGATATTATTCTCGCTTTAACGTCTGATGAAGAACTAGGTGATGTCCCGACCAATGGTGCCTGGTGGTTGATTAAAAATCATCCTGAGCTGATCACCGCCGATTTTGGTATCAACGAAGGGGGGGGAGGGCAGCTCAACAACGGAAAGCCTATTCTGCAGCGGGTACAAGTGGCTGAAAAAATGTATACCACTTATGAGCTTGAGGTTAAGGATGTCGGTGGACACAGCTCCTTACCGACCCCGAACAATCCCGCCTACCCACTGACAGCCGCGTTGACCCGGATCGGTGAATACAAGTTTCCGGTCAAGTTGGCTGAGGTCACTAAAGTCTACTTTGAGCGCAGTGCCAAATTTGAAACAGGCCAAGTTAAAGAGGACATGCTGGCCGTGGCAGCGGGCAAGCCCAGTCAGCAAGCCGTCGATCGTCTATCTAAGGTGGCGCTCTATAACGCCACACTCCGAACAACTTGCGTTGTCACTCGAATTAACGCGGGCCACGCTGATAACGCCTTACCGCAAACTGCAAAAGCGACGGTGAATTGCCGCATCTTGCCTCACGATGATCCTACAGCGGTTGATGCGGCGTTGCGCAAATTGCTTGGCAATGACCGTATCAACATGAAAGCCGTCAACCCGCCTTTGGCAAGTCCTCCATCACCGCTTCGTAAAGATGTGGTGGATGTCATTGAAGGGTTGACGCAAAAAATGTGGCCAGGCGCCACCGTTGTCCCGTTCATGAGTACAGGTGCTACGGATAGCCGTTTCATGCGTAACGCAGGAATGTCCATGTACGGCGTGTCCGGTATCTTTTTCGAGCCCAGCGACTCCCGTTCTCATGGGCTCGACGAACGCGTCGAACAAAAACGTTTGTACGACGGGCGTGAGTTCATGTATCAGATGATCAAGCAGTTTGCACAGTAAGTTTCTCAAACCAGCGCCTGGCCAGACGATCCCAGAATTGTGATCCGATGGTCAGGTTGTCATCGTTAAAATCGTATTCAGCGGTATGCAAATTGATGCCCGGCAGGCCGTTCAACCCATTGCCGATGAACCCGTAGGCACCGGGCACTTTCAACAACATGAAGCTGAAGTCTTCCCCGGTCATGGCTGGCAAGACATCGGGAAATGCATTTTCTTTGCCCACACACTCTGCCATGATCTCAGCCATGAAGTGGGCTTCATCACGGTGATTGTCGGTGCAAGGATAGCCTTTGGTCAGCTCGACCTTTGCGGTCGTGCCGTGCGCAGCAGCGACATGATTGCTCATGCGCTCAATGGCCTTCAGCAAATGAGTCTGGGTTTCAGTACCCAAGGTGCGAAGCGTGCCGGAAATTTTGGCTTCAAACGGAATGATGTTGACTGCAGTACCCGCTTCAATTTGAGCAATCGTCAAAACAGCGCTATCCAGAGGATTGACCGTGCGAGAGACCAACGTTTGTAGCTGCATCACCAATGCACAGGCGACGGGGATAGGATCGATGGTCGAGTGTGGTTGAGCGGCGTGACCCCCTTTGCCGCAAATGGTGATCTCGATCTTATCGGTTGCTGCCATGATGGGACCAACACGCACCGCCATTTGCCCACTGGGTAAGGGCGGCCAGTTGTGCAGTGCGAAAACTGCTTTGACGGGGAATTTCTCAAATAGACCGTCTTCGATCATTTTCTGTGCCCCGGCACCACCTTCTTCGCCTGGCTGGAAGATGAAGTGGACGGTGCCATTAAAATCCGGATTCTTGCTTAGCAGGGTGGCCCCGCCTAGCAACATCGCTGTGTGGCCGTCGTGTCCGCAGGCATGCATTCGGCCGATGTTTTTGCTCGCGTGATCAAAACTGTTTTTTTCAACAATGGGCAAGGCATCCATGTCTGCTCTGAGTGCAAGCGCGTGGCTTGCGTCGCTCGCGTTGGGTCCTTTGCCCTTGAGGCTTGCCACCAGACCTGTTTTACCCAACCCTCGATGCACCTGTAGCCCTAAAGACGCGAGGTAATGGGCGATCTGATCTGCAGTCCGGACTTCTTCGAACTTGAGCTCAGGGTGTGCATGAATATCCCGTCGAAATTTCAACAGGCTACCCAAGTAGGGAGTGATATCAGCGCGCGCTAGCATGGCAATCCTTCTTGTGGTGTTAGTTCCAACACCAACATCATACTCAAGTGTTGTACTGTTCAATCATTTTGACGAGTGCGTAGACGGCTTGATTCGCAGGCGTTTCAATGCCGTAATGCTTTGCTTTTTTAACAATAAAGCCATTCAGGTAATCAATTTCAGTTGGCTTTCGACGGGCAATATCTTGGCCGGTGGATGATTTTTGGGTTGCCATGGTCTTAGGGATTTGGTCGATGACTCGGTGAGCCTCGGCATCGGTCAGGGCAATCCCCTCGTGTCGAGCGATGACGACGACTTCGTGGCCCAAGGCATCAATCAAGTTGCGGACCGATTCAACTTGAACCATGTCGCCATACCTGATCTGGCCGATCGCCGAGATGCCGTTGAAGCAGCAATTGACCAGAAATTTGTACCAAAGCTCATAACGCACGTCGATCGAGATCGCGCAGGGGACGCCTGAGGCGTCGAAAAGTTGGGAGACTGCGGTCAGTTCTTGAGTGCTCTGATCCTTTCTGCTGCCTTCGGGCTCCCAGTGGCCAATCACCAGCTCGCCTCTGCCATGATGTTTGAGGTGACCTGGCCCAGCCATGGCAGTCGCCACATAGACCACGGCTGGGTAAACGGCGTGATCGGTTAGCGCACGAATTCGGTGGCAGTTGTCGACACCGTTCTGTAGGCTGAGCAGGATGACTGTGGGTTTGAGAAATGGTTTGATGGCTTCGATTGTCTTGCCCGTATCTGGCGACTTGACGCAAAACAAGATGATGTCCGCTTGCGCGATGGCCTCAAGACGGTCTGTCGCTTTAATCGTGACGTGCTCTTTGAACGACAGGCAATCCATGTACAACCCATCGCGATTGATGGCTTGGACATGGTCTGGTCTGGCAATCAAGGTGACGTCGTGGCCGGCGCGCGCCAGCATGCCGCCGAAAAAACAACCGACTGCACCAGCACCCATCACAACAATATTGGGATGTTTCATGTTTTGCACTTTTAAGTGGTTGGATTGAGCGACGATAGTCGTCAAAAAGTTCGGGCTCGCCCAACGTCTATCATACGATGTCTGCGGACTGGACTTTGAAAGGTATCAGCTCGTTAAGATCTAGAGAGTCGGGAACGACCAAAGACGACACAAAAAGAGAGGAGGACCCTAATCATGAAACAAGCCAACGACCGCGAGAGATTTTCTGTGCAACCGCCTTTACCTGCCGTAGCGCCCGCACTCATCGGCTTCACACCAGAAAAACTAGACAGAATCGATCGTTTTTTTCATCGAGAGATCGCTGCAGAAAGAGTCCCTGGCGCCGTATTGGCAATCGCTCGACGTGGCAAACTGGCCTATCACAAAGCCTTTGGTTATCGTGACCGGGTGAACGCTGTGCCGATGACGACAGACACGGTTTTTGCCCTCGCTTCGATGACTAAGATCATGGCGTCGGTGGCAGCGCTGACCTTGACCGAACAGGGCTTGTTGCCGCTTCGAGCGAAACTGACCGATTATTTCCCATCGTTTGCGGACATGCAGGTTGGTGTATTGCAGGTGGACGGCAGTCTCAGCTTCGAACCGCAACAGCGCCCGATTTTGATTCACGACTTGCTGCGCCATACGTCCGGGTTGACGTACGGCGGACGAAGCGATCATCCAGTGGCAAAGCGCTATCCCACCGGTGATGCGCCACCCATCGATGGCGATATCGACCAGTTTATTGAACGACTGACGAAACTGCCGCTGATGCAACAGCCGGGACGCGCTTTCGAGTACGGTTTTTCTTCGGATGTATTGGGCGCGGTCATTGAAAAAGTCACCCAAAAACGCCTGGGTGACGTTTTAGCGCAAACACTCTGGCAACCCTTGCGAATGTCGGACGCCACATTTCGCGTACCTGCAGAAAAAAAATCGCTGCTCGCTCAGCCCTTTGCCAATAATCCACTTGATGGCAAGCCGCAGCAGATCCGCTTCTTGACGCATGAGACCAAGTTTGATTGTGGCGGTGCCGGTGCGTTTGCCACCGTGGGTGACTATCTTCGGTTTGGACAGATGCTCGTCAACGGTGCCGTCTTGGATGGAAAACGCATCTTGAGCCCACAAGTCGTAGCGTGGATGACGTCAGATCATCTCGGCACCGACATCCAGAACTTCGTCGCTGGGATTGAACCTCACCGAGAAGGTTATGGCTTTGGCTTGGGGGTTGCAGTCCGTACCCAACCGGGGATAGCTGCAGTGCCAGGTAATGTGGGTGAGTTCACTTGGAACGGCGCCTACGGAACTGCCTTCTTTGCAGATCCTCAAGAGGAATTAGTTGTCGTGTTGGGGACGGCAGCACCAGGCGATTTGCGCAAATACTATCGCGAGCAAGTGCAAAATCTGGTCTATGGCGCCATGAGTGAGTGATGACTCACTCATTTATACTAAGCATGACTTTAATGCTTAGGTAGACGGATATACAATGAGGGCATTGGTCCGAGCTTATTGGTTACATCGATTATCACGTTATGGCATGTGAGAACAATAACAAAACAGTCTATGTGGTCGATGATGATCCATCGATCAGGTTGGGGCTCGTGCACGCGTTTGAATTGGCGCACTACGACGTCATTGCGTTTGCGTCGGCCGTTGACTTCTTGTCTGTCGAACAGCCTCGTTGGCCTGCGGTCTTAATATTGGACGTGAGGATGGGCGATATGACCGGGGTCGAGTTGCAAACGAGCTTAGCGACTAAAGGTCTGGATTTGCCCATTATTTTTATTTCTGGATCTAGCACCGTGTACGAGAGTGTCAAAGCCATGAAAGGGGGGGCGGTTGATTTTTTGCTGAAACCTTTCCAGATGAAAGATTTGCTGACGGTGACGGAAACCGCGTTTGTGGATCTGTTGGCGGGTGTTGCACCCTACCGACAGCAACCGTCTCGTCTCCAATGAAATCCATGAAAAGCTGGGTAATCATGGTGTTACTGCATGAATTGAATGCAAGACATACGATCTTTGCTTCACTACAATGCAGCGTGGCGAGTGACCGGATCGACTCGCCCTATTGCCATGGGCGTCAATTTCCCTTGATCCGCACGTTAAAGGCGTGAATTATTCTGGTGTCTAAAGTGAAGGCTCATCACTACCGCTTGATGCTGAGCGTCGCAATCGTCATGATTGTGGCGCCGCTGAGCCAACCTTCTTCGGCGCAGGATGCTGGGGCGCTGCAACGAGAGTTGCAGTTGCAAACGCAAAAATCCAAATCCAATCAAAAGCCTGCCGACGTGCCGGCACCGAAACCCGCCGAGGCAGCGGCAGATGAGCAAAAAATTGATGTCAAAGGCTATAAATTCAAAGGCAATAGCCTGATCAGTGAAGCAGATCTGCTTGAAGCGGTTAAGCCTTGGTCAAATCGACCCATCAGCTTTAATGATTTGAAAGACGTGGTGACTGCCGTGCAAGAGCGGTATTCAAAAAGAGGATATCTGGGTCAAGCAAGCGTTCCACCCCAGGATATTGAAGATGGACTGGTGCTGATCGATGTCATCGAAGCGAAACTCGGTGGCATTATCGTTGAAGCGGCCGATCCGAATCAGGCGCTGAGAGTCGATGCCGAGATGATCAGACTCTATTTTGGCCGAACGGTATTGGGTACGCCCTACATTGATACTAAGCCCATCGAGTCCACCTTAGGGCTTGTGAATGATCTTCCCGGTGTCCGCGCGACAGGCGAGTTCGAGGCCGGCAATACCTCTGGTGAGAGCAATTTTCGGGTCAAACTGAGCGATTCCCCTCTGTTTACTGGGCAGGTTGCCTTGAGCAATTACGGGGCGGCAAGTACCGGTGTTGAACAAGTGGTTGGTAATTTAGCGATGAACGACCCGTCAGGTATCGGGGATCAAGTCACGCTCGACCTCATCACATCGCGAGGTTCTGTTTACAGTCAATTGGGCTACACGTTGCCGGTGGGTTATGCGGGATGGCGGTTGGGGGCGCAGGGTAGTTATCTGCAGTATCAGACTTTATCGAGCTTCAGTACGAACCAAAGTACCGGTATTGCAAGCACGATGGGTATTAATGCCGTCTATCCTCTCCTGCGCGAATCAGACCATGTCATCAAAGTGCGTTTTGGCTTGGAGAGCCGCGGGTACTCAAACAGCGAAGCGGGTGCCAACATCAGCAACTACCAAATTCTGGCTTTTAGTACGGGCATCAATGGTAGTTGGACTGATACCCCAAAATCGTTGGTTTCCTATGGGCTCACCGCTACTTTCGGTAATCTGACAATTAATAATCAGAGCCAAGCGGCCTCGGACGCGAGTGGGCCTGCCACCGCAGGCGATTACCTAAAAGTGGCCTTCAATGCGACCCGAACGCAAGAGCTTGAGTGGCTACCGGACACGTCGTGGGTTCTCTCAGCTTCGGGTCAGTGGGCGAATACCAACTTAAACTCGTCGGAACAAATCTACATGGGTGGGCCCTATGCAGTACGAGCCTATCCTGTGAGCCAGGGCGGTGGAAGCCAAGGGGTCATCTTAAGCAACGAATTGCAATATAAATACAACGAATTCTGGCAACTCGGTGCATTCGTCGATCTTGGGTATGTTCAGCAATACACGAACCTGTATCCCAACTGGCAAGGTCTGACTAATGCCAGTAATGGATACTATCTTGCCGCGATCGGTCCAACCGCAAAATTTACCTACCAAAACTGGGTAGTCAACGGTGCTGTTGCGTTTCGGGTCGGCGACAATCCACTCTACAACTCAAGCGGCCAGCAGCTGAACGTGGATAGTGCCTACCGTGGCGTTCAGGGCTGGATCAGAGCAACATACCCCTTTTAGCCGGGGTTTTCGTCTCTGAGGCAGCGGTCGATCAACGATTGACATCAAAATAACCAGATTTAGGCGCGCTGAAACCCGGTGTAAGCGTTCTTCGCAACGTCATCGCATATTTTTCTGTAGTTGGCCATACCACCTGCGTATGGCATAAATACTCTGGGTTTGCCTGGGACATTGGCGCCGAGATACCACGAGTGCTTCGCCTGTGGAAGCAAGGTGGCGTTCGCGGCCGCATTGACCTCTTGTACCCAATCGTCGGCGGCCTTCGCCGTTGCCTCTATCGTTTGCAATCCCTTGGCTTGCATATCTGCAATGCAGTGCGTGATCCAATCGACGTGCTGTTCAATGGCCACGGGCATGTTGCACAACACGGATGGGCTGCCTGGCCCGGTGATGGTGAACATATTCGGAAACCCTGGTATTTGTAGCCCCAGATAATTTCGAGGACCGGTCGACCAAACGTCTTTGAGGGCGAGGTTGTTTTTGCCCGTGATATTGATGTTGAGCAAGGGGCCGGTCATGGCGTCAAAGCCTGTGGCAAACACGATGATGTCAAGCTCGTGTTCGTCGTCACCGATTTTGATACCTTTCGGGGTAATCGCGTCGATGGGCGTTTTTCGCAAATTAACAATCGACACGTTGTCTCGGTTGTAAGTCTCAAAATAGTGCGTATCGACAGGAGGACGTTTTGTCGCAAACGGGTGATCAATATCAGCCAACACCTCGGCTTTCATGGGGTCTTTAACGATGGCCCGAATCTTTCCACGAACGAATTCGGCCATCGTATCGTTCGAGTCTTTGTTGGTCAGGATATCCTCAAAGCAGGCTCGAAACTCTAGACCGCCTTTCTGCCAGGCTTTCTCCATGATGGCGAGACGTTCTTGGGCAGGGGTAGCAATGGCTGACCGAGGCACCATTCGGAAGGCATGGCCATTCGTGTTGGTGTGCATCACGTGCCGAATATCGGCCACATTTTCTTTCGCAAACTGCTTGAACTGTTCTGTCAAGGGCGCGTTACGAGAAGGGATGCTGTAGTTCGCCGTGCGCTGAAACACCGTCAAGTGACTGGCTTGTTCGGCGATCACGGGGATCGCTTGAATGCCCGTTGAGCCCGTGCCAATGATACCGACCCGCTTACCGGTGAAGTCAACACCCTCGTGTGGCCATTGCCCCGTGTGGTACCAATGTCCGCCGAAGGAATCCAGCCCAGCAATTTTCGGAATATTTGCTGACGAAAGGCAACCTACCGCAGTAATGAAATACTTGGCAATATAGGTATCGCCAGCGTCCGTGGTGATGTACCAGCGGTTACTCGCTTGCTCATATTTTGCTGAAGTCACGCGCGTTTTGAAGCGGATGTTCGCTTTCAAATTAAATTTATCAGCAACGTGACCAAGATATTGACGAATCTCAGCGTGGTCAGGATAACGTTGTGTCCATGCCCACTCTTTGACTAATTCATCTGAAAAATAATATTGATAAGAATGACTTTCAGAGTCACACCGGGCGCCGGGGTAGCGGTTCCAATACCAAGTACCGCCGACCTCATCAGCCACTTCAATGACTTGCACGGTCAAGTCCAATTTGTCACGTAGGGACAGCAATTGATAAAGACCTGAAAATCCAGCCCCAATAATCAATGCATCGACTTCGGTGGCATTTTGTTTTGAAACGGGTTTGCTATTTGTGCTTGCAACAATTGACATGGTTGAACTCTTGTCTCAGAAAATGGGTTTAAACCGTAATTTTTATTGATTGTTGAGCTTATCTTAAAGCAAATCCTGTCGCTGTAAACAGAGATAAATGTCAGCAAGACAGGTGGAGTCGGGCGGGCGGCTAAACCCTGCATTGGGTGCAAACCCTGATATTTCTCGTTGGTAGCAAGTGTCTTTCGGCAGATATACTAGGACGAAGTGCAGTCAAAAGCACGAAAGACTCGGTGAGCGGCATTTCGACCGTTTGACTGCTTGATAATTTGGAGACATGAATGAAATTACGTTTACTTGCTAGTGCGCTAGCACTTGCTGGCTTTGGCTTGACGTCGCAATTCGCACAGGCAGAAATTACCAGCGATGTGATTCGGATCGGCTTTGCGACCGATATGTCTGGGCTGTATGCAGACACTGATGGCCCCATGGGTGCCGAATCTATCCGCATGGCGATCGCTGATGCAGGTGGCATGATTGATGGCAAGAAAATTGAACTGCTGGTGCTCGATCACCAAAACAAGCCCGATATTGCAGCCTCTAAAGTACGCGAATGGTTTGACCAGCAGAAAATTGATGTGTTGATCGGTGGATCAAACTCTGCGGTGACGCTGGCAATGAGTACCGTGGCGAAAGAAAAGAAAAAGCCCCTCTTGGCGGTAGGCGCCGGGTCTTCGGATATTACGGGGGTGCAGTGTAGTCCCTATACGATCCATTACGCTTACGACACGGTTGCGCTAGCGCGCGGCACGGCCTCCGCGGTGATGAAGGCAGGGGGCAAAGACTGGTTTTTCATTACGGCGGATTATGCGTTTGGTCATTCTCTCGAGCGCGACGCAGCGGCTGTCGTGAACAGCGGTGGCGGTGCGGTCAAGGGGGCAGTGAGAGTGCCGTTGGGCAATGCGGACTTTTCTTCGTTCTTGCTTCAAGCGCAAGGGTCAGGTGCCAAAATTCTCGGTCTGGCCAATGCAGGCGGCGACACGGTGAACACCATCAAGGCAGCCAACGAGTTTGGTGTGACCAAAACAATGACGATGGCCGGATTGCTGGTTTATATCAATGATATTCATGCGTTGGGTCTCGAATCCACTCAAGGCATGTATCTAACCGATTTTTGGTACTGGAACAGCAATGACGCAAACCGTGCGTTTACCAAACGGTTTCAAGAGAAGTTTCCGAAATTTGTCCCCAATATGAATCAAGTGGGCGATTACTCGGCGGTAGGCTTTTATTTGAAAGCGGTCAAAGAAACACATTCTGTTGACACTGATGTTGTCATGAAGTGGATGAAGTCGAACAAGGTCAACGATATCTTTGCAACCAATGGTTATGTGCGTCCGGAAGACGGTCGGATGATTCACGACATGAAATTGATGCAGGTTAAGAAGCCTTCAGAATCGAAAGGTCCTTGGGATTTTTATAACATCGTGGCCGATCTGAAAGGCGAGGATATTTTCCGTAAATTGGAAGAAAGCACCTGCCCGTTAGTAAAAAAATAAACTAAAAAAATAACCATACTTCGCCGAAGTAACTGATCAGGTAGAAAGTGGGGCGACCGACTTTCTGCCTGTTATTTTTTGTGCCCAACGTTCCAGATCATCGATATACGTAAAAAGAACGGGGATCACTAAGAGGCTTAACAAGGTTGAGGTGATGAGACCACCAATCACCGCAATTGCCATCGGTGAGCGGAAGCTTGGGTCTGAACCTAAGCCCATGGCAATAGGCAGCATGCCCGCCGTCATGGCGATCGTTGTCATCACAATGGGCCTTGCCCGCTTGTGACACGCATCGATCAGTGCCTCAAAGCGCTGCATGCCGTTGCGTCTGGCGACGATCGCGTATTCAACCAACAGAATCGAGTTCTTGGTCACAATCCCCATCAGCATCAGGAGACCAATCAATGAGGGCATCGAAAAACTCTTGCCCGTGATGAGCAACGCAATGAAAGCCCCGCCAATCGATAGCGGCAGTGCTCCCAAAATGGTGATGGGTTGCATGAAGTCGTGAAACAACAGTACCAAGATCATGTAAATACACAAGAGGCCAATCAACATGGCCAGCCCAAAGCTAGCAAACAAGGTCGCCATTTCTTGTGCATCCCCCAATTCTGCTCGTCTGACCCCGGGTGGCAGGTTACGCAGGGTGGGTAACGCCAGCGCCTCTGCATAGACTTCGCCCAACGTTCGACCGCCTAGCTCCACGTCAAGCGAAACGTTACGACTGCGATTCAACCGGTCAATCTGCGCTGGGCCGCTGTCTATCGTCATGTTGACAACATTACCCAGCAACACCGGGCCCGCGCGACCCGGCACTGTCAACCGTTTTAATGACTCGATATCCATCCGTGAGGTGTCAGGAAGTTTGACGCGGATGGGTACTTGTCGCTCTGATAAATTTAACTTGGGTAAGTTGACATCGTAGTCCCCACTGGTCGCAATGCGGATCGTGTCGGCGATATTCTGTGCGGTCACCCCAAGATCAGCCGCTCGAGTGAAATCCGGTCGGATAATGATTTCAGGACGGACTAGGCTTGCTGATGACAGCACATTGCCGATTCCTTTCAGGGTCCGCAATTCACGCTCGAGCGACTGGGCTGCTACGCCAAGCGCAGCGGGGTCGTCGCTTTGCAGTACCAACTGCATCTTCACGCCAGTCTCCTGTGCACCAACGGTTACTCTTACCCCCGCCTCATTGGCAAGCGCATTGCGTATTTTTCCTTCCACTTGTTGTTGAGTGTCGCGACGATCGCTGCGGTGCGTCAAAAGGAGGGTCAGTGCTGCTTTGCGGACTTCAGGGGCTGTACCGACGGCAAACGCATCACCCGAGACACCTGCGCCCACTGAGCTGAACACGTTTTTGATCTCAGGGATTTGCGTGAGCTTCGCTCTGACTCGCTCCGCGGCTGCAAGTGTGTCGCTCAACGTGCTACCCGGGGTTTTTTCGAGGTTTACCATCGTTTGAGCGCGATCTGCCGGGGGTACAAAACCGGTGGGTAGAAGCGGCAAGAGGGAAATCGATCCCATAAAAAACAACGTCGCCAAGATCATCGTTAGCCCGCGATGCGCTAAGCACCAATGTACTAACTTGAGATAGCGCACCATGACGCTGCTATCCACCTGAGTTTCAGCATGCCCTGACTTGGTGGCCTTCAATAAGTAGGCCGACATCATGGGCGTTAGTAAACGGGCAACGACCAAGGACGCAAAAATAGCAACAACTGCCGTCCAGCCAAATTGCTTGAAAAATTTGCCAGCGATGCCCGACATGAACGCCGTCGGCAAAAAGACTGCGATGAGCGCAAACGTGGTTGCGACCACGGCCATGCCGATTTCGTCAGCGGCCTCCATCGCCGCTTGAAACGGCGTTTTACCCATGCGCAGGTGCCGTTCGATATTTTCAACTTCAACAATGGCGTCATCGACGAGAATACCAACGACCAGTGCCAACGAGAGTAACGTCACAGTGTTCAACGTGAACCCAAACAAGAACATGCCTAAAAAGGCAGGCACAACCGATAGCGGCAGTGCAGCAGCTGAAACAATGGTCGCTCGCCAGTCGCGTAAAAACCACCAAACAACGAACACCGCCAGGATGGCACCTTCGTAGAGTAAGTGCATCGATCCTCTAAAGTTCTCTTCAGTTTGCGCGACGTTATCGATTTCTTCTTTGAAAACCACCTCGGGTCTGGCTTGTTGTAGTCGATCGATGACGGCACGTGTGCTTTTTGCAAGGGCGACTTCATTCGCGCCTTTACTTCTCATGATCTCGAAAGCGACCACAGGTCGACCATTGACTAACGCCATGGATCGACGCTCGGCCGTCGAGTCCGTGATGGTTGCAATTTGCCCCAGTCTGATTCTGCGGCCGTCGGTTAACGATAAATCCAAGGTGTCCAGATCGGCAGCTGAGCTTGCAGTGGCAATGGTTCTCACCGCTTGTTCAGTACCCCCTATATCGCCTCGGCCGCCAGGTGCCTCTTGTTGTATTTGACGCAATCGGCGTGAAACGTCAGCGGCAGTGACGTCTAACGCGGCCATACGATCAGGGTTGAGTTCGACCTTAATCTCTCGCGTCAAACCGCCCAGTCTTCTCACCCGGCCAACACCGTTAGTTGACAGCAATTGCTTGCTGACGGTGTTGTCAACCAACCAAGACAGCGCCTCTTCGTCTAGTTGGTTCGAGCTGATCGAATAGGTCAACAGGGGTTTGCCAGCGGTCGTACTGCGTAAAACCGTTGGGTCTCTGACATCCGCAGGGAGTTCGGCACGGACCCGACTGACGGCATCTCGGACGTCGTTGACGGCTTCCGCCGTCTCCTTTTCAAGCACGAATTCGACGGTGATGCTGACAGTGCCTTCCAGAATTTTTGTTCGGAGATTTTTAATCCCTTGAAGGGTCGCAATCGAGTTCTCCAGCTTGCGAGCCACTTCGGTTTCAAGCGTGGCGGGCGCTGCCCCAGGCAGATTTGCTTCAACGGTCACCGTTGGCAGTTCAATGTCCGGGAAATCCTGCACGCCTTGTGCCTTAAAAGCCAGTAACCCCGCAATAGACAGCAAGATAAAAAGCAAAATCGCCGGGATGGGGTGCTTGATCGACAGCGAGGAGAAATTCATTCACGATCCTGCTTTGCTCGAGGGAGAGATTGAGGATCCGTTTGCGTACGATCGATCGCAACGAGATCACCGTTGGTTAAGAACCCTGCCCCTGATTCTGCTATCACGTCGTCGAGTGCAACCCCTTCGATAATCTCGACTCGTTTGTCAAAGCGCAAGCCCAACTTCACTTTGAGCTGAACAACGCGATTGTCTGCACCGACCTTGAAAACATAACTAAAACCGTCTCTGACGACGACGGCTTCTTGTGCAAGCGTTAATCCAGTCGTTTCACCCAAGTCGAATTTTCCGTGAGCAAACATGCCCGCACGCAGCGTCGCGTTGTCTTGGCTCATGTCAGGCAAGTCGACGTAGACGATAGCGGTTCTGCTCTGCGGATCAACCGTGGGGGCAATCACTCGGACAGAACCCATGACGTATCCTTGGTTTTTTGAGAGACTGGCGGGATAAACAAACACTTTCGTGCCAACCTTGATTCGACCGAGCTCTTCGGCTGTCACTTCTGCACGCCATTCGAGGCGTCCCTGTCTCACCATCTTGAATAGTTCAGTGCCTGCTGGTACGACCGAACCGACGGTTGCTTGGCGAAATGAAATGAGGCCATCATCGGGGGCTTTCACTTCGGTGTTGCGAAGCCGAAGGGCTTGCACGCCGACTTGCGCTTTAGCGGCTTCAAGCCTTGCCTTGGCGGTTTGCTCGGTCGTCAGGTATTGACTGATTTGCTGTGCAGATAGCGCACCTGAGTCCTTTAACTTATTGGCGCGTGCGGCATTGGCTTGAGCTTCTGAGAGCGCTGCTGCAGCCTCCGATGCCTGCGCTTTCAACACGGCCAAGTCAGCGTTGACTGTATCGGTTGCAAAACTGGCTAGCACTTGACCGCGTTTGACTCGGTCACCAACGTTGACCTTGACCTCTGCCATCCGTAGCCCCCCCACTTCGGCACCAATCGACGCTTCTTGCCAAGCGGTAATGCTACCGTTCGCCGAGATTGAAGCGGCGATTTTTGCAGTCACGGGGTGGGCCACCGTGACGGTGAGAACTGGTTTGGCGAGCCCCTCTGCTGCAATTGCGTGCCCGGGCGTTAGCGGCAAAATGCCAACTGCAAACGCAGATAGTAAAAGGAGACGTTTCATCGCTGATGGCTCTGGGGATCAATGGTTGTTCGTTTAAAGGCAGTGATCGGCTGGTCGAGTTCGCCCGAACGCCAACCGCCACCCACTGCTCTGTAAAGCGCGATCCAGGCATTCACGTGATCGCGTCGCACCGATGCGAGCGTATTATCCGCATTAAAGGAAAGTCGTCGAGTTTCTTCAAGATCTAGCACGCTGGCCAAACCGAATTTATATTTTTCTTCTGCTGCACGTAACGACATGCGGTAGCCATTTGAGGCAAGCAGTGCATCGTCATCCCTTAACCGCAGGCTCTCTAGCGTTACCAGCGCCTCTTCCACTTCTTTCGCGGCGAGGCGGACTTGATTGCGGTACTGAGTCTCAGCCGTTTGATAGGCAACCCAAGCAGTTTCTTCGTTGGCTGCACGGCGTCCTGCGTTAAAGACCGGCAAACTGATGGAGGGACCGATTGACCAGGTCTGGCCGCTCAGTGATCCATCACTGGTGCTGAAATTCAAGAGCCCGATGTTGCCCGCTAACGCAAGGCGCGGTAAGCGATCGGCGACGCTGACACCAATATCAGCACTGGCTGCCGCTAATTGTTGTTCGGCGGCCGCAACGTCAGGTCTTTGCGATATGACGCTCAGCGGCACCTGATTAATGTCAAAGTCGACGGGTTGCGGTAACTGCGCGGCATTGACCGCCAGTTGACTGCGCAGGTCCGTTTCAGTCGTGCCGGTCATCGCAACGAGCGCTTTGATAATGAGATCGCATTCAGCTTTCTGTGCAACGGCGCGGCCAGCCCCTTCGGCCGCGCTTGCACGAGCGAGAGACGCATTGGCAGGTGATTGAAAACCGATAGCAGCAAGTTGATCAGTCAATCCGGCGGTTGAGGCACGAGAGCGCGCGTCGTCTTCGGATAATCGTTGCAATTGCTCGCAGGCACGATAGTTGGTGTAATGATTGGCCGTATCGGCAGCCACAGAAATACGAGCCGCGTGCCAGTTCGCCACCTCAGCGGTTAAACGGGCCTGAGCAGCTTCAGCGCTACGTCTGAGTCCACCAAATAAATCCAATTCCCAGTTCGCTTGCAGTTGTGCTTGACTCGTGGTGCCAACGGTGATGGCGGTGAGAACCGTTGTCCCGCGACTGTTCGTCCCCTGAGCATTGATGTCAGGAAGCGCGGCTGCCTGGCGCGAGATCAGCGTTGCTCTGGCCTGGGCTATTTTGAGTGCGGCCTGTGCCATTGAATTGCTTTGGTTTTGTGCCGCTTCGATCAGCAGAACCATCAGTGGGTCATGAAACTGCCCCCACCAGTCTTGCAGATTTTGCAAACTCGCACCATGGGGCTGTGCCGCCGACCATTGAACGGGTTGGTTTTCTACGTCGGTCGCCTTCTTCGCATCGAAATCGGGCCCGACTGTGATACACCCTGCTAAGCCAAGCAGAAGACCAATGACGACACTTGCTCTTGTCCATGATTGCAATGGCAAGTAAGGCAGGGCAAACAACTAAGCCCCCATCTGATCGGCCAGATGCTCGATGTCGCGTGCGATCACGTCCCAGTCCTTGTCTGCTTTGAGGTCAGTCGTCTGATCTTGTGAATATTCGGTGGGGCGGGCAAAAAAGGCAGTTCTTAACCCGACGGCACGTGCGGCGGATAAGTCGTAATTGTGTGCTGCACACATCATGACTTCATCGGGCGACAAATCAAGGATTTCGCAGGCGCCCAAGTAAGTCTGGGGTTGTGGCTTGTAGCCTTTAAAGAGTTCGGTTGAAAGGATAACGTCCCAGTCAGTCCCCCCGAATTTGGCCAGATTGGTCAGCAACGCGACGTTGCCGTTAGAGAGCGGCCCGATGATGTATTTTTTCTTGAGACGTGAAAGACCGGGCACAGCGTCAGGCCAAGGGGTTAAACGATGCCAGACCTTGTTGATGTGCACCCGTTGTGCTTCGGTCAAGTGATCCAGCCCGAATTGAGGGATCAAGTATTCAAGCGATTCGCGGTGCAGGATATCGAGCTTGGTATAGGGCCTTTGCCCCTTGCGTACCACTTCCATCTGCGGTTGGTAGCGCGCTCTCCAGGCAACGGCCAGTGCATGCCAATCGATTTCTATCTGGTTGGCGTTACCCCAAGCAGTCAGGTCACGCGTGATGCCGCCTCGCCAGTCGACAACACTGCCGAAAGTATCAAAGACCATTGCCTTGACTTGAGTGGGATGAAATGCCATCACGGTTAACCCTGAAGATCGTTATTTTGAAGTCAAGTTAGCATATTTGCCGATTTCAAGGTAAAACACAAAGTTTGCTATCAACATCCGTCAGACCCCGCCGATTTATGAACCGTCATTGGATAACCACTCGCTTGCTAGCAGTGCTCATGCTTGTCTTGACTGGCTGTGCGGTGAATCCGGTTGATTTACACGCGACTGACACGACAGACTCAGTGATTGCGGGTAAATTGCATCGGTTTGCGCAATCGACGACTCGCCCTGAACATGAGTTACCAGCCACCTTGTTTTACGTGGGGGCACACCCCGACGATATCGAGTTGTTTATGGGGGTTCAGGTCCTGCAGGATTTTGTGCAGCAGCCCAAGGCGAAGAAGGTCTTTATCGTGACCACAGCAGGTGATGCTGGCTATGGCGTTGGCAATGGCGATGCCGACCAGCCCTACTGGATTGCCCGCCGTCTCGGCCATGAAAGCGCGGTGCTGTTCATGGTGAGCATGACAGGGGTCAATGCACCGTCGTTGAAAGTCGATCCGGTGCTAATAGGTGACCATCGACTCGAGCGGCGCACCTTTGGCCCCAACATTGTGATGTATGACTTGAACCTGCCCGACGGAGGCCAAAAAGGTACCGGCTTTGAATTGACCAGCCACCAGAGTTTAACGAATCTCGTGAACGGATTGTCGCCCACGATTGAAGCCGTCGATAAGAGCAATCGATACACGCTAGCAGAGTTGGAGGCCACTCTCGGTGAGATTGTTTCCCGAGAGTCGATGGGATCGACCTGGGTACGACTAAATTTAAGCGAAGATGATGATCGGTTAAACCCAGACGATCATCCTGACCATCTGACCACGTCGCGTTTGATGCAAAAAGTTGCCCATCCCGCCGAACCCGTTTGTTATCAGCAAATTCGCTTTGCGACTTATGCCAACACAACGAAAGCACAGAATGTCACCCATGATGAATTAATGGCGCATGCAGCAACGTGGGGAGCAATCAATATCGGCCGGGCAGTCGGTCATCAACGAACGACCTGGGGCGCAGCGCACAACGCTTGGCTCGGCAAACTGTATCCGACATCGACCGCCACCGCAGGGACTGCTTGTGTACGGTGACCCAAGTGCTGACGAATCCATCGGTTCACACGGGATTTCACACCGGACTCAACCGGGGTGCGCGACGCCTTGATACTCACCATGATTTAAACTAATTGCTTTATCTTTGATATTACCAATCTAACACCTTGTCTAAGGCGACTTCAGTGGCAACTTTTCAATATCCCGGCGTTCGTTTTTTGCACTCCCCTGGTCCGACTTTTATTCCTAAACCCGTTTTGGATGCGATGAGCAACCAACCCATGGATACCTCGGATCCGCGCGGGGAAGACGCAATTCGAGCCTGTGAGCACGGGATAAGAACGCTATTGAATGCCAAGAGTGCCGATGTCTTTTTATACGGATCGAATGGGCATGGGGCCTGGGAAGCTGCCAACGTCAATATCGCGTCTCAAGGCCAATCGGTGCTAGTGGCAGGCACGGGCCATTTCTCTGAATCGTGGGCGGTGATGGCCGAAGGTGTTGGGATTAACGTGATTCGCACGCCCTACCATGTCGGGTTGCCGTTGGATCACGAGGCCATCGAGCAGGCATTGCGTGCAGATACAAAGCACGAGATCGTTGCCGTGTTTGCAGTGCATACTGATACCGCAAGCTCAACGACGAATGATATGGCCGCAGTACGTCGCGTGATCGATGCCGTGAATCATCCGGCACTGTTTGTCGTGGATGTTGTGGCTTCGTTTATGACGACCCCATTTTCAATGGATGCTGTCGGTGCCAATGTGGTGGTTGGCGCCACCCAGAAAGGGCTGATGACAGCCCCTGGTTTGGCTTTTTGTGCCGTCGATGAACGTGCCATGAAAGTGGCTGAAAAAAACCCTATGCCCAGATTCTATTGGGATTGGGTCAAGCGCAAGAGCACCATGGGCTATGGCAAGTTTTGCGGCACGCCACCGCAGAACTTGATTTTAGGCTTAGAGGCATCGCTCAGCCTGATTGAGCAAGAGGGGGTCGCCAACGTCTTCGCGCGTCACCAGCGGCTATCCAAAGCGGTTCATGCGGCCGTGACGTGCTGGTCTCAGGCGGGTACCATGGATTTTGTCTGTCAAGTCCCAGAAACAAGATCCACCGCGGTGACCGCGATCCAGGTGTCACCAGGCATTGACCCGGAAGCCATCCGTAAGGTGGCCCGCAGCGAGTTTAACGTTGCACTGGCCGGTGGGCTTGGCCTGTTCGCGGGCAAGGTTTTCAGGATTGGTCATCTTGGCAGCCTGAACGAGCCCATGATTCTGGGCTGTTTGGCTGGGACAGAGGCGACGTTCAACAAAATGGGCATCAAGTTCACCGCGGGTGGCGTCAACGCGGCAATTGAGGCCTTGTCTTGACTCAGGGCAAAAGTCATCGACCCGGGGTGCATTAACGTGGCACTTCGGGCAACCATCTATAAAGCCAATCTGCACGTCGCCAATCAGGATCTGCACCATTACGGCAGTTACCCCGTCGTTCTGGCGAAACATCCCTCAGAGACCACAGAGCGCATGATGGTGCGTTTGGTCGCCTTTGCGTTGCAAGCTTCTGACGCTTTGACCTTTACCAAAGGCTTGAGTGAGGTGGATGAGCCCGATCTCTGGGTAAAAGACTTGACGGGTTCGATCAGCCTCTGGGTGGATGTCGGCCAGCCGGACGAGAGACGGATATTAAAGGCGTGCGGACGATCAGACGAGGTGGTGGTCTATTGCTATGCGCGGCAGGTGGCCAAGCTATGGTGGGAACCCATTGCAAACAAGTTGGAACGGGCTAGAAACTTGACCGTCATTGCGTTTCCCGCTGAGCAAACCAAGGCGCTAGACACCTTGGTTGCATCCAGCATGGATATCAATGTTCACGTGCAAGACGGTTCGATTTTTGTCTCAAGTGCTGCTGGCGACGTCACCATCGAGGCACTGATGTTGCGCGAGAGGGCTCAGCGCAGTTAGTCAACAGACCATGCATGTCTGCGCGCTGAGCACCTTTTTGTGCTTTATTCGACGACTTTTGCAGCGCTACGTAACTGCTGAGCGTACTGCAGGCGAGTTTTCTGAGCCCAGTCATTGGCGAGCTGCTTTTTGCTTTCTTCGAACGATGGTGCCTTGAATGGGCGCTTGTCTTCAACGCGGACGATGTTCCAGCCAGCAGGCGTTTGTATCGGGCTCGCTGAGATCCCACCTTTGGGCAGATTGACAATCACGTTGCCAATAGCGGGGATAATTTGAGTTGATGTCACCCAATCCAAGGCGCCACCTGTCGATTTGCTACCGTCGATCGATTTTTCTTTCGCAAGCGATGCGAAATTGTCAGTTTTTGATCGTTGGATTTGAGCCAACAACTGTTTGGCTTCGGTCTCAGTCGCCACGGTGATCAATCTAAGCCGATATTGCTGTGCATCGGCGAGCTTTTGGATTTGATCATCGTAGATTGCCTTAAGATCCGACTCGGAGGCTGGGTGCTTGTTCAAATAGTCGATCACGGCGAGGTCGATTAAGAAATTTTGCTTTAATTGTGCGAACTGAATCTGAGCAGTGGGTGTTTTGTCCAGGTTCAGGCGGGTAGCTTCTTGAGCAACGACCTCGCGACCGATGAGTTCTTGTTTGATGGCTTGGCGTAACTCAGGCGAGTCTTTTTGCCCCTGGGCAATACTTGCCTGTACGCTTTGATCCATGAGTGACTGGGGGATAGCGGTGCCGTTGACGGTCGCAATGACACCGGCGGGCAGTTCACTATCGGATTTCGCTGACGCAGACAAGCTTGCAAAGACCAGTAAAGAAACCGCAAAAACTTGGCGAGTGATATTCATAAAAACCTATAAAAAACAGAATGTTAAATGCGTAATGACGTCTTTATTTTAAAACGAAAACAGATTCAGAGCATTTGCTTAGATGGTTCATCGCCTAAAGGTTCCCCGAATCAGGCCGAGCGCTTCTGTTGAGTGACTACGGCCAGTAGCATCCGACTGGTGATGCAGGATGTAAGCGCATCGCTGAAAAACAAGGTAAAAACCTACTTCAGCTTGAACGGTGAGCTGACCTTGACCTGATTGGCGCAGCCTCGATGCGTCGCCCTTTGATTTGAATAAACGAGCAACCTATGTCTGACCCGTTAGCTTTGCAAACAACCATCGAATTAATTAAGACGCTTGTCGGTTTTGATACTACAAGCCGGGAATCGAATTTGGGACTCATTGAGTTCGTTCGCGATTATTTGGCTCGTTTAGGCGTTGACGCACGGTTGTCCTATGACGCTGACCGACGAAAAGCCAACCTGTTTGCGACGATTGGTCGCGCCGATCGTGCTGGCATCGTACTCTGTGGGCATACTGACGTGGTGCCAGTAGACGGTCAGGCATGGGATACAGATCCATTTAAAGCGCATATCGCCGACGGTAAGATATTCGGGCGAGGCGCCGTTGATATGAAGGGTTTCATCGCTGCTACGTTGGCCATGACACCTGCCTACCTTGAGTCGACGTTGATGCAACCGATGCATATCGGCCTGACGTACGACGAAGAAACAGGTTGTATCGGGGTTCAAACCCTCATCAAAGACCTGAAGGCAGCCAATATTCAACCTGCCGGATGTTTCGTCGGTGAGCCAACGATGATGCAGGTCATGACGGGGCACAAAGGCATGCGAGTGACACGATGCAAAGTCCGAGGCCTGGAAGCGCACTCATCGATGGCCCCTGAGGCAGTGAATGCGATCGAATATGCCGCAAGACTGATCGATGAGATCAGGGGGCTCTCGGCCGAATTGCGCGCAGAGGGGCCGTTTGACCCTGAATTTAAAACGCCGCACACCACGCTTCAAACCGGCTTGATTCACGGGGGCGCGGCGCCCAATATTGTTGCTAAAGACTGCGAATTTGTGTTCGATTGTCGTGCGCTGCCAAGCGCTAATTCCGACGTGTTGATTGGCCGGATTCAGGCGCATGCGGAGAAACTCAAGATCGAAATGCGCAAGATCTATGAGCAATCTGACATCACCTTTGAAACGATAGCCAACGCCGTGCCATTGGATACACCGGCTGATGCAAAGATCACTTATCTTGGGACGGCGCTCGCCCGCAATCAGTTGCTCGGACGCGTATCCTTCGCGACGGATGGCGGTTGGCTTCAACATGCTGGTATTCCTTGTATTGTTGTCGGCCCCGGGGATATCGCTGTTGCTCACAAACCGAACGAATATATTGAGATCAGTCAACTTGAAGCTTGTCTTGGTTTCTTGGATCGGCTTCGTGTGCGCATGACAGAAGAGGTTCTGCTGTGACGGTTAACATCGATTCGCCGTTGGCGAAACTGTTTGCTCAGAATCGCCGATGGGCCAAAGTAGTCACTGACAACGATCCAGAATATTTCCAGCGCTTGGCGAACCAGCAAAATCCAGATTATCTTTGGATTGGTTGTTCTGATTCTCGAGTGCCGGCCAATCAGATTATTGGTTTGGCGCCGGGCGAAGTGTTCGTTCATCGAAACATTGCCAACATGGTGGTTCACACCGATTTCAATGCCCTATCTGTCTTGCAATTCGCCATTGATCAGCTGAAGGTCAAGCACATCATGGTGGTGGGGCATTATGGCTGTTCTGGGGTGAATGCGGCACTGAGCAACCTGAGGGTAGGCCTTGCCGATAACTGGATTCGTCACATTAGAGATGTACAGGACAAGCACCAGCATGCGTTAGATTGTCTCGACAATCGGCAAGACAAATTCGATCGCTTGTGTGAGCTCAATGTGATGGAGCAAGTGTTTAACGTCTGCCAGACCACCAGCGTTCAAGATGCTTGGGCTCGTGACCAAGTGCTGACGGTACATGGTTGCGTGTACGGCTTAAAAGATGGTTTGTTGAACGATCTGGATATGAATATTTCAAATCCCGAAGAGATGAAAGAACGGCAGAAAATGCTGATCAGCAAATAAGCGGTCTGTGGATCGGTGCCGTCAATTCGGCCGACAGCGTCGTTCTACTCTGCCATTGAAAACTGTTTTAGCGCGGTTTCGAAACGCTCAACCGGCTGGGCCCCTTCGATTAAATGTGTGTCATTGAAAATAATGGCTGGGATCGCTGTGATCCCCGCTTGCGCGTAGAAGGTTTCTTCGGCACAGACTTCCTCTGCAAACGCATTGGTCTCCAAGATTTCTCTTGCCCGCTCAACGTCCAGACCCGCACGACTGACTGCGTCGAGCAGGTTCTCATGATCGTCAAGGCTCGCGTTAAGGGTGAAATACGTTGTCAACAACTCTTTCTTCAACCGACGCTGGGCAGTATCGTCGTCTGCCTCTTCACCCGCCCACAGCAACAGGCGGTGCGCGGTAAACGTATTGTAAATGCGTTGCCCACAGCGATTGTTGAAGTCCAAGCCAACGGCTAAACCTCGCGATAAAAATTTCAGTTGACTCGCACGCACTTGTTCTGGCGTCGCCCGATACTTAGCTTGCAAATGTTCGAAGATTTCTTCACCACCCACGGGCATATGCGGGTTCAATTCAAATGGATGACAGCGAATCTCGACATTGAAATCAGGCCCCAAGTTTTCGACCGCTTTTTCGAGACTCGCAAAGCCTAGGGCGCACCAAGGGCAAGCAATATCCGAAACAAAATCAATTTTTATTATTCGACTCATACTTGACTCCGGAATAGATGAGCAACCGCCTTGTCGCTATCGCTTAAGCACTGCTGCTGAAGATCATTCGTTAGGATCACCAAGGGCCAGATCAATTTGCTTGCTGGCACCAAAACGCCCCTTGCCAGCACCCCCTCTGGGTCGTTTTGGCTCTAGTTCAATCTTTGACAAGATGCGTCGAAAATCCAGTTTGTTTTCATGCATCTCGCCCATGAGGGCGGCGATGACCGCGAGATGCGAGGGAACCGTGCCCTTTTGAGAGCAGTTCGTGACCGAGTTGCGGTTCATTTTTGTCAAGTCCGCAAACTGATAGGCGGTGACGCCAGCCTTGCCCAGATGATTTTTGAACTCATCGTAAGTCATCCCTGCCATCCTACTTGTCCTTGCATGTTTCACATATATTAATTATGTTATCACATTGTAAAATTATATTAAAAAATTATTTAATTAGATGTTTTAATTAAATAATTTGTTTTTTTATCAAATTGTGCGGAAAACCTCGGCGTTCAGGGCGAGGATGAATAGCACGGACAGCGTAGCTGTCCTAGATGTTTCTATCGTGTGAAAACACATGCTGCTGTATATAATCACAGCATGAAGCGATTGCAAGCGTACAAATTTGAGCTGATGCCTCATGGTCAACAGCAGCGCAATATGCGGCGCTTTGCAGGCGCTTGCCGTTTCGTCTTCAACAAAGCATTGGCGTGGCAAAAAGAGCAGTACGCCTCTGATCAAACCATCAGATTCAGCTACACCGTCTTGGCAAACTTGCTACCGTCGTGGAAGCAAGATCCGAATCTTGCTTGGCTCAAAGAATCCCCAAGTCAAGCCTTGCAGCAAACGCTGAAAGATCTAGAGCGTGCCTATAAAAACTTTTTCTCTAAGCGTGCAGATTTTCCTCGCTTTAAGAAGAAGGGTCAGTCAGACAGCTATCGCTATCCACAAGGATGCAAGCTCGATCAAAGTAATCGCCGTATCTTTCTCCCCAAATTGGGCTGGATGCGTTATCGCAAGAGTCGTGACGTTTTGGGTGAACTGAACTCTCCCCATGCCTAAAGGCAGGGGGTTCTGGAGGCAGATTGCGAGGGGTTCGCGGGCTCTCGCATTGACCTTGCGGCCTCTGCTACAACATCCCGCGCGTGACCACGCACAAACCTCTTTCGACGTGCGATCCGGTCTGACGG
>NZ_CBAZRM010000016.1:0-71183 GCF_964834465.1 Jezberella sp. | reverse complement strand
ATCGTATTTCCATGACCTGATCGCTCAGGCCGGTTATACGTCGCTGCTCAAAGGAAGTGAGGTTGTTTGTCTATCTAAGCCCTTGACGAACTTAAATAAATTTACTTCCAAACTTCTTTGTGAGCACTTGATTTCGTTTAAGCAGCTAGCGACCCTGTTACAGATCATTCGCCTGCGCACTCATTCCAAGCGCCCACACTTATCGGTTGTCTAGTTTTTAAAGAACATGGTATTCGGTACTTTTTTACTACTAAAACATCGCATTTACTGCGCTGTTTTGATGAACAGAATATTAACATACTTCGCTAATCTTCGCTTATCTCGCTTCGAACATCTGGCAAAACGTCTTTAACAGCTCGATTTGCAACTTGACTTTCGTTGCGCCCTGCTTGTTTTTCAACAGCAGAGAAACGAGATTATGAACGGATTTTTTTGTCCTGTCAAATCGAAGTCGCAAAAGAGGCAAAGAATATGAATATTTGATGACCGTCAGGTGAAATATTGGGTACTACTTCAGTTTCTCAGCAAATTGTTGCTTGAATTTAGCCACCTTGGGGGCAATCACAAACTCGCAGTAGCCCTGCTTAGGATGCAGCGCAAAATAATTGTCATGCATCTCTTCAGCAGGCCAGAAGATTGCGGCATCTCGCACCTCTGTACAAACCTTAGCAGGGTACTTGCCCGAAGCATCAACAACCGTGATCGCCTGCTGTGCCTGTTGGCGCTCTTGTTCACTACGCACAAAGATAGCTGATTGGTACTGTGGCCCAACATCATTACCCTGTTGGCCGGGTGTTGTCGGATTATGCGTCGCAAAAAACACTTCCAACAAGGATAGATAGGAAATCACCTGCGGATCGTATTTAATCTCGATGACCTCGATATGACCCGTCGTTTTTGTGCAGACCTGCTCATAAGTAGGATGAGTGACGGTTCCGCCGCAATATCCTGATTTGACGGAGTGCACGCCTTCGAGCGCGCTGAACACCGCTTCAGTGCACCAAAAGCAACCACCGCCAAACACAGCAACATCATTTAATTGTTGAATCGAATTCATGAGTAAATCTCTTGAAAAGGTTGTGATTTGTTACTGCTTCGACAACGACAGTATCCAGACTGCTATTTGCTTCGCGTCAGACAAGCTGACTTGGGACTGCGCAGGCATGGGCACTGCCCCCCAACGCCCGCCCCCCCCCTGCCGAATTGAGCCAGCCAGATAATCAATGGGTGCATCGATGGATGAATAGCGCTTGGCGACTGCAACAAATCCTGGGCCAACTCGTTTTGCGTCTATCTGGTGGCAACCCAAACAGTTTTTGCTCTTCGCCAAGGATGCGCCCTCGGCAACTGAGCTACGTTCTGCATGGGCAACTGCCTTGTCGGCACCTTGAGCCGCGCCGTGCATCTCTGCCACCCCTTGCGCCAAAATCGGCCCGGTCGACACCAAACCGACGCAGACGGCGATCGTCGTCGCGACGCCCCACGAAGGGGTCATCGCAAGGGCTTTAACGTTCAAACGCATCGGTAACGGCGCCGCGACTTGCCGTGCTGGCGAGCGCCCCAAACTTGGCCAACACACCGCGGGTATAGCGAGGTTTGCGTGGCTTCCAAGCGGCGCGGCGGCGTTCGATCTCTGCGTCAGCCACGTTCAGTTGAAGCAACAGTTGTTTTGAATCGATCGTGACTGAGTCACCCTCTTCGATCAAACCAATCAAGCCACCGACAAAAGCCTCAGGGGATACGTGACCCACCACCATCCCCCACGTACCGCCCGAAAAACGGCCATCCGTAATCAAGCCGACTGACTCACCCAAACCCTGACCAATCAATGCGGCAGTTGGTGCAAGCATTTCTCGCATTCCCGGACCACCTTGCGGGCCTTCGTAACGAATCACGACCACATCGCCATGAGTAATCTTGCGATCCATGATCGCTGCCATGGCGTCGTCCTCAGAGTCGAAAACACGGGCTGGCCCAGTCATGACGGGGTTTTTCAATCCAGTAATTTTGGCAACACAACCCTCTGGGGACAAATTACCTTTCAAGATCGCCAGATGGCCCTGCGCATACATGGGGCGGTCTATCGGATGAATAATGCTCTGCCCAGCAGGCGGTTGATCCGGGACATCCTTCAAGTTCTCAGCAAGGGTCTTGCCGGTAATCGTGATGCAATCCCCATGCAACAAGCCCGCATTCAACAACATCTTCATGACTTGAGGGATACCGCCGACACGATGAAAATCCACGATCAAATGCTTGCCCGAAGGTTTCAGGTCGCACAGGACGGGCACACGTTTGCGCACGGTTTCAAAATCATCGATCGTCCAGGGCACGTCCGCGGCATGGGCAATCGCCAGAAAATGCAAGACGGCATTGGTCGATCCACCTGTCGCCATGATGACGGCGACCGCGTTTTCGATCGATTTACGGGTAATGATGTCGCGTGGGCGAAGATTGTTACGGACCGCTGCGACGACCGTTCTGGCCGCGGCTGCCGCGTTTTCAATCGCCTCACCGTCTTCGTTCGCGATCGTGCTCGAGTAAGGCATGGCCATGCCCATGGCTTCGAAGGCTGAGCTCATGGTGTTCGCTGAATACATGCCACCACAAGAACCAGTCCCGGGAATTGCATTTTGCTCAATCCCTTTAAAGTCTTCTGTGCTCATCCGTCCCATCGTGTATTCACCCACGGCTTCGAACACAGACACGATGTTCAGGTCTTTGCCCTTGTAAGAGCCAGGTTTGATGGTGCCGCCATAGACATAAATCCCTGGCACGTTCATGCGAGCCAAGGCAAGCATGCCGCCGGGCATGTTTTTGTCGCAACCACCGATTACCACAACACCATCCATCCATTGGCCTTGCACACAAGTTTCAACGCAATCCGCGATTACTTCGCGCGACACCAGTGAATATTTCATCCCCTCAGTACCCATCGACATGCCATCCGAAATCGTTGGCGTGCCAAATACCTGAGGATTCGCGTTCGATTCGCGAATCGCTTTAATTGCAGCATCGGCCAAAGGCTGCAGACCGCTATTGCAAGGCGTAATGGTTGAGTGGCCGTTGGCCACGCCAATCATGGGGTTGGCAAAGTCACTCTCTTTATAGCCCATCCCGTAATACATAGATCGATTCGGGGCGCGGGTCACACCTTCGGTGACGTGTTTAGAACGTTCGTTATTTGCCATGATTAATTATCCGTAAATGAGCGGCCAATAAAGGGTGAAACCAGTCGTATAGGTTACACCGAGCCTACAGTTTAAGATGGTGCAGAGGGTTATTATGGAACATCTTTTAGAGAAGGGTATTTGATGCTTCCATTTCCCCGTATTGACCCCATTGCTGTACAAATCGGCCCGCTGGCAGTTCACTGGTACGGCTTGATGTATTTGTTTGGTTTCGCTTCAGCTTGGGTGCTGGGCAACCGGCGGATCAAAGCTGGCAAGACGAAATTGACGGCCAAAGATCTGGAAGACATCATTTTTTACTCGGTCTTGGGCGTCGTGCTCGGCGGACGTCTTGGTTATGTTTTGTTTTACAAACCCGTTTATTACTTCAATCACCCTAGCGAGATATTTTTTCTCTGGCAAGGTGGGATGTCCTTTCACGGGGGGTTACTCGGTGTCATTACCGTCATTCTGTTGTTCGCTCGCTTGAAGCACTATCGATGGATGGAGGTGAGCGATTTTGTGGCGCCGCTGATTCCCCTCGCGCTAGCTGCCGGTCGACTCGGCAACTTTATCAATGGTGAACTCTGGGGTCGCAAGACGGATGTTGCTTGGGCCATGGTGTTCCCGGGCAGTGGCGATGGCCAACCGCGACACCCCTCCCAGCTATACGAATTAGGGCTTGAAGGCTTGTGCTTATTTGGTTTGCTTTGGTGGTTTTCTCATCGACCAAGGCCTACGGGGCAAGTCAGCTCAATGTTTTTGATTGGCTACGGTTGTTTCAGATTTATCGGTGAATTTGCTCGTGAACCCGACGATTTTCTCGGTTTTCTGGCAGCGGGGTTTACGATGGGCCAGTGGTTGTCTATCCCAATGGTTTTGGGGGGCATTGCCATGTTTACGATTTGCGGACGCAGAGAGGCCAAAGGATAGGCCTCGCGGACGATAAAACGCTCTACAACAGCAGAGCGTTTAAAAAAAAAGAGCCTGATCCAGTATAAAACTGGTCAGACTCTTTCAATAAATGCCCCGCTCGTGCCGTCCAGACCGGCATCTCGAACCGTTGGTTCAAGGTGGTCACCTCAGACCTGACTTTGAGCGCATCTAACGAGAGATGTGCACACCCATCAAGAAATTCGGCAACGCGGTATGCCATAAGCATGGGTAAGAGAATATATGGTCTATTCGCGAACACAGCAGGGACAAAAGGTTGGCGCTAAGTTTTTACCAAGGCGCCGTCGATTAATCCGTTGATGTAATCTATTTTACGCTTAAATTCACCCACTGCGATGCCGCCCGATCCTTCCGTCGCGCCATCCGCTAATTTCAGTGTCAATAATTCGCTAGCGAGCTGGATAGCGACCATCACAGCAATCCTCTCGTTACCTGAGATTTTGCCAGTCCCTTGAATACGCCCAGCCAATTGCGCCACATGCTGCGTGGCAGAGACCAAATCTGCTTTTTCTTGTGGCTCGCAGGCTAACGAGTAATCGCGTCCTAAGATTGATACATCAACGCGTTCCATTACTCAGCCCCCTCAAGCATCACACCAGGCAAACGATCAAGCACTAATTCGATTCTATCGCGCGCCAACTCTGTCGCCTGCCGCAACTGCGAAACCTCATGGGTGCGAATCTCTAACTGTGCCTGCATATTGGTATGTTGCTGCTTGAACAAATCCAGCGAACCCTGCAGAGCCGCGTGCTTCGCATGAGATTGTGCTCGCAATCCTTCAAGTTCGCTTTCGTAAGCCGCCACTTTAGAGGTCAAATCGCTGGCTTCGCGCCCTTGCCCGATCAGCTTAGCCGCGAGATTGTCTCTCTCGCGTTCTGCGGCAACGAGTTTCGCCTGAAGCGACGCCCGCTCGGCTTCAAGCGCCTTGGCGTGTTTAGCAAGCTGGGATATTCGGGTGGCGAGGTGATCAAGGTCTTCTAACATATCCGTATCGTAAAAGAAAAATGCGCCGACAGGTTCGCTCTCTGTCATCTAGTGGTCATTATATGAACAACTGTAGGGAAAACCCCACCAGCTTGATCACTAAACAGTGTTTGCATTACCCCATTACTCCATTACCATGCTGGACTTGTGAGCTTTTTTACACGCGTCCAATTGAGATGCGAGGAAAGCACATTCTCTGTGATCGATTTTGATTAGAAATTAGCAGCGCAGTCTAGGAGCGTCAAACCATGCAGCTAAAAAATAAGCAGGACTTTTGGTCCGGCGTAATGTTCGTCACCTTAGGTACGGCATTTGCGCTTAAAGCTACCACCTACTCCATGGGCACCGCTGCCCGCATGGGACCTGGCTACTTTCCCTTTTGGCTAGGCATTCTGATGGCTATTTTGGGTGGGGTTATCTTGCTGACTTCGTTGCGGCCCAAAGCCGAAAAAACAGAAGTGGCGAGCTTTAGCTTTCGAATCCTCGCAATCATCATCGGCTCGGTGGTTGTTTTTGGCTTGTGCCTTAAGCCTTTGGGCTTAATCATCTCTTTGTTTCTGCTGGTCATCATCAGCAGCTTGGCAAGCCATGAACATAGCTGGAAGGTGTCGTTTGCGAACGCAATCTTTCTGGTCATCCTTTGCTGGCTGTCTTTCGTGAAGGGCCTTGGGTTGATTTTCCCCATCTGGCCCGCCTTTCTCGGTTTGAATTAAGAGGTCTATGCAAATGGAATTACTACACAATCTGTATATCGGCTTTGGCGTTGCAGTCACGCCCGAGAATCTCTTCTACGCCTTTCTGGGGTGCCTGCTCGGCACCTTGGTGGGTGTGCTGCCAGGTCTGGGCCCAGTGCCAACGATCGCAATGTTGTTGCCAATCACCTACGTGCTGCCCCCAATTGCCGGCTTGATCATGCTTGCTGGCATTTATTACGGCGCACAATATGGGGGCTCGACAACTGCGATTCTCGTGAATCTGCCAGGTGAAACCTCATCCGTGGTGACTACCCTCGATGGGCATGCCATGGCAAAAAATGGTCGAGCGGGGGCCGCTTTGTCGATCGCCGCTCTGGCATCATTTTTCGCCGGCACAGTCGCCACCATGTTGCTAGCCGCTTTCGCCGCGCCACTTGCTGAGATTGCGTTCAAATTTGGCCCCGCCGAATACTTTTCACTGATGGTGCTGGGCTTGGTGGGCGCAGTGGTCTTGGCCTCTGGGTCGCTGATCAAGGCGATTTGCATGATTTTGCTTGGGCTCTTGCTGGGCATGGTTGGCACCGACGTTAACTCGGGCGTCGCTCGCTTCGACTTTGGTGTCCCTGAGCTTCAAGACGGTATCGATTTCGCGATCGTTGCGATGGGTGTCTTTGGTTTTGCTGAGATCATGAGCAATCTTGAGGACAGTGGCAAACAAGGCGATGTCGCCGTTGCGGTGGGTTCACTTTATCCGAACAAGCAAGAATTCAAAGAAGCTTGGCCTGCAGCGGTGCGTGGCACGGCCTTGGGCTCTTTGCTGGGGATCTTGCCGGGCGGTGGTGCTGTTCTGTCTTCGTTTGCCTCCTACACGCTTGAGAAAAAAATCTCTAAGCACCCTGAGCGGTTTGGCAAAGGCCATCCCGCTGGTGTCGCTGGCCCAGAGGCCGCGAACAACGCGGGTGCACAAACCTCGTTTATTCCGTTGCTGACCTTGGGTATCCCCGGTAACGCCGTGATGGCGTTGATGGTGGGTGCAATGACGATTCATAACATCCAGCCAGGTCCACAGGTGATGGCGAGCCATCCAGATTTATTCTGGGGTCTGATTGCCTCGATGTGGATCGGTAACCTGATGCTGGTGGTGCTGAATCTGCCGCTGATCGGTATCTGGGTCAAGTTACTCAAAGTGCCTTATCGCATTCTTTTCCCGGCGATTCTGGTGTTTTGTACCATTGGGGTGTATTCGCTCAACTACAACGCCTTCGATATTTTTACGACTGCCTGCTTTGGCATCGTTGGATACGTGTGGAGTAAGCTCAAGTGCGAAGGTGCACCTTTGCTGTTAGGTCTCGTGCTCGGCCCCATGATGGAAGAAAACTTCCGACGTGCCTTATTGTTATCGCGCGGTAACTACTTCACCTTCCTTGAGCGCCCCTTGTCTGCCTCGCTGTTAGCGGCCGCATTCATCCTCGTCTTGATCGTGGCCTCACCTTCGATTCGCAAGAAGCGCGAAGAAACTTTCGTAGAGGATTAATTCATGTCCAGTATCAACGCCAGAAGTTATGAGTCGACTCAACCTGTTAAGGTTGCGTTTATTGGCCTAGGCGTCATGGGGTTGCCCATGGCAGGCCATTTAGCTAAAGCCGGCCATCATGTGACCGTCTACAACCGTAGCGTGCAAAAGGCGCAAGCCTGGGTTGCCGAGTTCGGTGGGCAATGGGCCCCTACCCCGCGTGAGGCAGCGACGGGGGCGCAAATCGTCTTGGCTTGCGTCGGCAATGATGATGATCTTCGAAGCATTGTGCTGGGTGAAAATGGCGCGTTTGCCGGCATGGCACCCGGCGCTACATTTATCGATCACACCACAGCCTCGGCCTCGGTTGCCCGAGAGCTCAATGCGCTCGCTAAATCGAAATCACTGAAGTTCATCGACGCACCCGTCTCAGGCGGTCAGGCAGGTGCGGTTAACGGCATGCTCACCGTGATGTGCGGTGCTGACGCGGCTGACTTCGCAGCCGTGAAGGATGTGATGGCCGTTTTTGCACGCGCAGTGACCTTGGTCGGTGAAAGTGGTGCTGGTCAATTGGCTAAGATGGTTAATCAAATCTGTATTGCTGGTCTCGTGCAGGGTCTGTCAGAAGGCATCGCCTTTGGACAAGCAGCCGGCTTGGATATGAAGCTCGTCTTGGATGTCATCAGCAAAGGGGCGGCCCAAAGCTGGCAAATGGAGAACCGTGGTCATACGATGGTTGACGACAAGTTCGACTTTGGTTTTGCAGTGGATTGGATGCGTAAAGACCTTAGTCTGGTTTTAGACGAGTCACGCCGCAATGGTGCCAGAGTACCCGTCACTGCACTGGTCGACCAGTTTTATGCAGACGTTCAACAGATGGGTGGTTCGCGCTGGGATACCTCTAGCCTCATCAAACGGCTGAAGTGAGCGAGGTTGATTGGCGTCAAGCCAGTCAACCACTTGAATCAACTCAGGGAGCCCGACACACCTGCGAAGCATCGGCCAGAGGTCGGTCTTCGTTAGGTTTCTTGAAAATCAAACCTGACAATTCATTTAATGCGAGAGAGTACACCTCTCTTTTAAATTCAATCACGGTGTCTAAGGGGATCCAATAATCGCACCATCGCCACGCATCGAACTCGGGCGATTGCGTTGCTCGAAGGCAAACATCGGTGTCGCGCCCAAGCATACGCAGCAGAAACCAAATCTGCTTCTGCCCTTTGTAATGGCCTCGCGATTCGCGTCGGATATAAGCATCCGGCACGTCGTAACGCAACCAATCCCTCGTACGGCCCAAAATGCGGACATGATCTGGCATCAACCCGACTTCTTCGTGAAGTTCGCGAAACATGGCCTGCACCGGGCTTTCGCCGTATTTGATGCCACCCTGCGGAAACTGCCACGCATGTTCCCTGATCCGCTTGCCCCAGAAGACCTCGTTTTTTTGGTTGACGAGGATAATGCCCACATTTGAACGGTAGCCCTCGCGATCAAGCATGGCTAGTCCCTGCGAATTCAATACAATTGCACCTGATTATACGTATCCGTCGACTTTTTGCATCTTCATTTTTTGCACCTTCATTTTTTGCATCCTCTTCTTTTGACTAGCTAACTCATGCGCGCATCCGCCTTTCACATCACCACCCTTAAAGAAGCCCCTAATGACGCCGAGATTGCCAGCCATCGATTGATGATGCGCTCGGGCATGATCCGTAAACTGGCAGGCGGCATCTATAACTACATGCCTCTCGGGTTACGCGTCATCCGTAAAGTCGAAAACATTGTCAGACAAGAAATGGATGCAGCCGGTGCACTCGAGCTGCTGATGCCGGTTGTCCAACCTGCAGAACTGTGGATGGAATCTGGTCGCTGGGAGCAATACGGCCCCGAACTGCTGAGAATCAAAGACAGGCACGGCCGCGATTTCGTCTTGCAACCAACCTCAGAAGAAGTCATCACTGACATCGCTCGCAATGAAATTCAAAGCTGGCGTCAGCTGCCGGTCAACTTCTACCATATCCAAACCAAATTCAGAGATGAAAGACGTCCTAGATTCGGCGTCATGCGTGGGCGCGAGTTCACCATGAAGGATGCCTACTCGTTTGATCGTGACGTGGCCGGGGCGCAAAAAAGCTATCAAACCATGTTTGACGCGTACATGAAGATTTTCAATCGCTTGGGTCTCACGTTCAGAGCCGTATCCGCCGACACGGGTTCAATCGGTGGTTCGCAAAGCCATGAATTTCAAGTGATTGCTGATATTGGCGAGGATTTGATCGTTTACGATCCAGCCAGCGATTTTGCTGCGAACATCGAACTCGCCGCGGCGCCCAATTTGCTCGCTCAACGGGCAGCCCCGACCCAGTCAATGACAGCCGTCGCGACACCTGGCGCAGCCAAGTGCAGTGCCGTTGCCGAGTTATTGCAAGTGCCGTTGTCTTGCACCATCAAATCCATTGTGGTCGCGACTGAGTCCCCTGGCAAACCACCTGTTATTTGGCTGCTCTTGCTTCGTGGCGACCACGAAATGAACGAGATCAAAGTCGGCAAGATCGCAGGCTTAAAAGAGGGGTTCAGGATGGCAACTGACGATGAAATCGTCGATCACTTTGGTTGCAAACCGGGCTACCTGGGCCCAGTTAATACGGTAAAACCTGTGCGAGTCATCGCCGATCTCACCGTGGCGAATATGCACGACTTTGTGTGCGGTGCCAATCGCGAAGACGCTCACTTAACCGGGGTGAACTGGGTACGAGACTTGCCGGTACCTGAGATAGTGACCGATATCCGCAATGTGGTTGAAGGCGACCCTGCGCCCTCGGGCAAAGGTGCGCTCGCCATCCAACGCGGTATTGAAGTAGGTCATGTGTTTTATCTCGGCACCAAGTATTCAGAGGCGTTGAAAGCAACATTTCTCGATGAGGGCGGCCGTCCTGCATTGATGGAGATGGGTTGCTATGGGATTGGCGTGACACGCATTGTGGGCGCTGCCATTGAGCAAAACCATGATGACAAAGGCATTATCTGGCCCAAAGCCATTGCCCCGTTCGAAGTTGTAGTCTGTGGGCTGGGTTGGGGTAAAAGCGAAGCGGTGCGCGCGCAAGCGCAAACGCTGTACGACGCGCTCAAGCAGCGTGGGGTTGATGTCATTCTGGATGACAGAGATCTACGACCAGGCATCATGTTTGCCGAATGGGAACTCATCGGGGTGCCTATCCGAGTCACCATTGGTGACCGGGGACTGGGAGAAGGCATTGTCGAATTGCTTTCGCGCAAGCAACAAGATGCCACTAAAATCCCGGTTCAGACTTGCGTCGAACAGATCATTGACGCCTTGAACCAGTACTAAGCAATTTCGCTGCCAGCAATCCCTCATGACCCTAGCCCACAGCGCTCGAACCCACTCGATTAACATTCGCGTCTATTACGAAGACACGGATGCGGGCGGCGTGGTTTTCTATGCGAATTACCTGAAGTTCATGGAACGCGCTCGTACTGAATGGCTCAGAGCGCTTGGCGTAGATCAATTCGATATGGCCAGAGATCTGCAAAGATGCTTCATGGTCACAGAACTGGATATTAAGTACAACAAGCCGGCCCGTTTGGACAATTTACTGCGTGTAGAGACCAAAATTGCTCGATTAGGGCGCGCATCGATCAACTTTACACAGAAAATTTTTTTAGAAACGGAACTGCTCGTACAAAGTGCAATCCAAATCTGTTGTGTAGATACCGTTAATATGCGACCTGCTGCACTGCCGCAGCTCGTTAGTCAGAAACTTCAGGCAATTACTCAGGATTAATCCATGCAACCAACCTCAGACATGTCAATGATCACGCTCGTCATGAACGCGAGCATTCCGGTGCAGCTCATCATGCTGTTGCTAGTGGTGATTTCTGTGCTGTCATGGACTTTTATTTTCTCGAAGCGTTCAGCCATTCAAACAGCGCTGAAACAGACAAAGCGGTTCGAGAATGAGTTTTGGAGCAGTGATGATCTTGTGCGGCTTGCCAAATCTGTCTCAAATGCGGAAGGTGCACAAGGAGCCTTAGCCAGAATCTTTGAAGCCGGCACCATCGAATTTCAGAAAGTTCGCCGTACCAGCCCAACAGCCGATACGAACGTCACCTTAGACGGTGCGCGCCGAGCCATGCGCGCGGCTTATCAACGGGAAATGGATGATCTGGATTCACACTTAAATTTTCTGGCGTCTGCTGGTTCGGTGAGCCCCTACATCGGCTTGCTGGGCACCGTCTGGGGCATTATGCATGCCTTCGTCGGCCTGGCTAACGTGCAACAAGCAACACTTGCCTCAGTCGCCCCAGGGATCGCAGAGGCTTTGATTGCCACGGCGATTGGCCTATTCGCGGCGATCCCGGCCGTCGTGGCATACAACCGCTATACCCATGACATTGATCGCTTGTCGATTCGTTTTGAGACCTTTGTTGACGAGTTTCTCAACGTACTTCAGCGGCAGGTTCGCTAATGTCCTCAGTCAGATCCAATTACGGCCGCGGTGGCCGCAAACTAAAAAACGAAATCAACGTCGTGCCTTATATCGACGTGATGTTAGTCTTGCTCGTGATTTTTATGGTGACTGCACCGCTCATCACGCCTGGCGTGATTGAGCTGCCTTCAGTCGGGCAGGCCGCCAATATCCCTTCAACGCCCATCGAGATTGAAATCGATGATAAGGGCGCCATCAAGTGGCGCAAGCGTGAGGCAGGGGCAGTCAGTCAATCCGTTGAGAGAAGCGAGCTGGCCAGCACACTGTTGGCGCAGCTCAAGCCAGATCAATCAGTCGTCATCGCCGCTGACGGAAAAGTATCCTACGACACCGTGATGAAGGTCATGGACGACTTAAGGTCAAACGGCATTACGAAACTTGGGCTGCTCGTGGATCAAAAAGGCAAGTCTGACACGAAGCCTGCCAAACCGCCTAAACGATGATCGCGTGTCACCCAATTACCGCGAATGTTGAAGCCACAAAACAAACTTATGCCTGAACGCGCAGCCAGTACTCGCCGCACGCCCAGACGATTGCGACGCCGCCCGCGTGACTGGAAGTCGCTTTGGTTTGCCATTGGCATGCACAGTCTTTTGGTACTGGTGCTCGTGCTCGAATTGAACTGGAAAACCGAAAAGCCAGGCCCCCTGCAGGTCGAACTGATCATGGCTGGCAATAACGGCACACCGCCCCCCCCGCCAAAAGTCGATCCGACCCCCGAACCTAAACCCGAGCCAGAACCCAAACCGACGCCCGACGTCGTGCCACCGCCACCACCGCCGCCTGCTCCCCCAGAGGCGACGCCTAAAGTTGAGATAGATCCCGACATTGCGCTTGAGGAAGCAAAAAAGCGCAAGCTCGAACAAGAGAAAATTGAACGTGAATTGGCTGAGAAAAAGCGCAAAGAAGAAGCGCGCAAAGAAGAGCTGCGCATCAAACATGAGCGCGAACTGGCAGAGAAAAAAGAACGCGAAAAGCTTGAGTTAGAACGCAAAGAAAAAGAAAAGAAAGAACAAGAGAAAAAAGCCAAGGAAGACGCCGAGAAGCAGGCTGCCGAAGAAAAGAAAGCCAAAGAACTGAAGGAAGTGGCCGAGAAAAAGGCCAAAGAGGAAGCTGACAAGAAGGCTAAGGCCGAAGCCGCTAAAAAAGCGGCTGCCGACAAGGCGTTGAAAGATGCGATGCGAAGCGACATCTTGGGCAATCCTGGTGCCGCGAATGGCACGGCCGATAAAAACCAGGCTGGGGGTGGCAGCAGCAACGGCTACTCTGCGGCGATCATGGCGTGCGTCAAGCCTGGCGTTAATTATCCGACCCCACCGCGGTCGGGTAGCCTCAACCCAACAGCTATTTTCAGGGTACAGGTAAAATCCGACAATACAGTCGGGGCAATCAAGCTGGTTTCCTCTTCGGGGATACCTCGTTTTGACGAAGCGGTCGAAATGGGTATCACAAGATGCTCCCCATTACCAAAACGTCCAGCTGGTTTTGTGTTGCAGTATTTCGATCTTGAGTACCACATGTATGACTAACAGGAGATATCCACCCATGACGTTTGGCCAAACCAATACTGTGTCAGACCCTGGTCAAGGCTTCTGGCACCGATCATTTTTGAGCTTGGCGGCGCTGCTGATCGTTTTGTTCACGACATTTGCGCCTTCTCTGAGCAAGGCTCAGTTGAAAGTTGACATTTCTGGGATTGGCGCTCGTCAATATCCCATTGCGATTGCTGACTTTAACGGTGACTCGGCCGGCACTTTGATTGCCGACGTGATTCGTGCAGACTTGACTCGTTCAGGTCAATTCCGCTTGGTAAACGCCACTGGCGCTGGGTTAAGCGTAGACTCCGCGATTGCTTTTGATGATTGGCGCTCGAAAGGGGCAGACTATATCGCCTATGGATCTGTCGGTCGTTTGTCGGACGGTCGCTACGATGTCAAATACCGGTTGGGTGACACTGTCAAAAAGGGTCAACTGGACGGCATTGCCTTCTCTGGCACTGAAAAAGAGCTGCGTCGCATCGCTCATCAGATCGCAGACAGAATTTACGAAAAAATTACCGGCGTCCCCGGGGTTTTCGCTACACGCATTGCTTACGTCTTAAAGCAAGGTAGCACTTACGAGCTGCAAATAGCAGACGCCGACGGTCAAAACCCTCAGGTAGCTCTCAGATCTCGCGAACCCGTCATTTCACCGGCGTGGTCGCCTGATGGGTCAAGACTGGCTTACGTGAGCTTCGAGTCAGGCAAACCCGTGGTCTACGTGCATACCTTGGCAACCAGCAAGCGCATCCCCGTGGCCAACTACAAGGGAAACAACTCAGCGCCCGCTTGGTCACCAGACGGTAATACGCTTGCCGTAGCATTGACGCGTGACGGGTTATCGCAGGTGTATGTGGTGAACGCTAATGATGGCGGAGGTTTGCGCAGAATTACGCGATCACCGTTGATCGACACAGAGCCGTTTTTCAGCCCAGATGGACGGTCTCTTTTCTTCACCAGTGACCGCAGCGGCAGCCCGCAAGTTTATCAAGTCGGGCTTGACGGCGGAGAGCCAAAACGGGTGTCTTTTAACGGCGGTTATAATATATCACCAAGAGTTTCTCCAGATGGGAAAACCCTGCTTACTGTAACAAGGCGTGACGGGGCGTTTCGAATTGCATCGTTAAACTTAGCCACTGGTTCTGAAACCCTCTTAACAGAAGGTTCTGATGATCAGTCGCCGAGCTTTGCCCCCAACGGGATGCAAGTTCTTTACGCCGCTGTTCAAGGTGGTCGCAGTGTGCTAGCTGGGGTGTCGAGCGACGGTAGAGTTCGCCAGACACTTTCGGTATTGAACGGTGAAATCCGTGAGCCTACCTGGGGTCCGTTTTTGCATTAACTAGTTAAACTTCTCAAGAAAGGAATTGTAATGTCGCGTATCGCAAAAAGCCTCACCATCGTTGCTCTGGCTGCCAGCTTGGCTGCTTGTAGCTCTGTTGACCTGAACAAGGACGCAAACGGTGCAAACACCACTGATGCCAACGGCATCATGGATCCGTTCAACCCGAATAGCCCACTTGCTCAACGCAAGTCTGTCTACTTTGAGTTCAACGACTACAGCGTGAGCGAGCAGTATCGCGGCGTCGTTGAAATGCATGGCAAATATCTCGTGTCCAAGCCCACACAGCGCGTTGTGGTTGAAGGCAACACCGACGCCCGTGGCGGCGCCGAGTACAACCTGGCTCTCGGCCAGCGTCGTGCTGACGCGGTTCGTCGTATGCTGACCCTGATCGGTGTGCCAGACGCACAAGTCGAGACCATCAGCTTCGGTAAAGAGAAGCCTAAGGCAATGGGTAACACCGACGCTGACTTCGCTGAAAACCGTCGCGCTGACTTCGCATACAAGCGTTAATCAGTTCAGTTATTTGTGTGACAAAACCCCGGGCCGAAAGCCTGGGGTTTTTTGTTGGGTATAAGTAATTATGCCAAAATAGGGTCGCTCTAAGTTGCTCTATGTTTTCAATAAAGGATGTTTCATGCGATCCATTGCACAAGTTGCTCGATCTTTAGGTGCGACTGCAGTCGTGCTCACCGGTGTCTGTCTACCCGTCGTGGCAAATGCGTTTGCCGATGATGACGCACGCAAAGCCATTCTCGAACTGCGTCAGCAAGTATCGGCGATGTCTGACGCAAATCAACGCGCTCGCCTTCAGCTGTCGGACGAGGTCGAAACCCTGCAACAAGAAGTCACTAAATTGCGCGCGCAGATTGAGCAGATGGGACGTCCCACCGGGTCTACCGGGCCCGCCACAGAGACCACGCCCAATGTGCCAGGTGCAGCGGTCCAGGATCCTGCGGAACAGTCCGCCTACGACGGGGCAATTGAACAATTTCGTAAAGCCCAATACAAAGATTCAGCGGCATCTCTGTCGGCATTTTTGGCGCTATTCCCTGACAGCACGCTGGCACCATCCGCCAACTTTTACTTGGGCAGTAGCCGCTACGGTATGAAGGACTACAAAGGCGCTATTGAGCAACTGACGACGACCGTGCAGAAGTACCCCAACCTGCCGCGTGCACCTGATGCGCTATTGGTGATTGCAGGTTGTCAGATTGAACTCAACAATCGTGCGTCAGCTAAAACCACTTTGCAAAAAATTGTAAAAGACTATAAAGGCACACCTGCAGCTGAAACTGCCACGAAACGCTTACAGTTATTGCAGTAGCAGCACGACACCGATCACCATCAGCAGCATGCCGATGGTTTCGTGGCGGCTGCTTTTCGTCAAAAACACTCGCCACGTAAAGAGCTGTGCAAACAGCACCTCAACGAGGCCGAGTGTTCTAACGTTAGCCGCGGCCGTCAAGGCAAAACCGAGAAACCACCCTTGCGATGCCGAGGCACCAAGCAGACCACCCCAGATCGACACGCGCCACGCCGCGAGGCAACGTCGCCAGCCGTTTGGGTCAAACAGGCTCATCCACCCGGCGAGCAAGAGCGACTGAACGCCGAGGCCACAGGCCAGTGACCACGAGGCATGCGCTAAGAAGTGCCCGTCGCCCAGCGCTAAAATCGCCCCACGAAACGACACAGCCGCGACCGCAAACGCCCCACCTGCCAATAGCCCCATCGCCACGGGTTGCCAACCTCTTGGGGAGTCCTCATCCGTTTTCTTTGGTTGACGCGCCATCAGAATGACCCCAGCGGTTGCCACCCCAATTGCAACGAGCGCCTTCCACGTCAACTGATCACTCAACACCAGCAGGCCAAATAAGGCCACCTGAACGGGTTCAGTTTTCGTCCAGACGGTCACCACCACAAAGGCCCGTTTGCGCATTGCTGCCAGCATCAACGCCGTTGCCGCAATCTGAGATACAGCACCCGCGATGGTGAAGCCAACGAACGACCAACTTATAGTCGGGATGTGCGAGCTAGTCGCCCATAAAGCCATTGCCGCAAACAGCACCGCAAACGGGAATCCATATAAAAATCTAACTTGGGTGGCACCGATGGTGCCTAGTTGCTCGGTCAAGCTTCGCTGGATGGCATTGCGACCCACTTGAAAAGCCGCTGCAACGATCGTGGCGGGTATCCAAACCCACGCCCATTCTGTGCTCATTGTTGTCCTTACCTGATATTATTTAAACGCGATCAGACCGCCCAAGATCATAACGGCTAAGAACAGGATCAGGGAGACGAACTTCCAGAACGTCAAAGGATCGCGCTCTATCAAGGGTTGCGTGCGCTGTCTTTGAAAGGCAGGATTTGGTCGATGCAAATCTTGAACAAATTCTGAGATCTCTGCGTAACGCTGTAACGGATCCGGCTGCAAGGCTTTGCGGACCGCCTCATCGACCCATACCGGTATTTTGGCTGAATGCACTAATAGCGACTGGTATTGAAGTTTCTTCTGTGCTTTTTTTGTCACCGCCTTTGCGGCAGCTATGCCGTAGGGCAAGTTTCCCGAGAGCATTTGATAAACAATAACTGCCAAGGAAAACAAATCTGACTGAGACGACCCTGTCGCACCTAAAAAATACTCCGGTGCGGCATATTGTGCAGATCCCAGTAGCGTGAGTTGTTCAATGGGTGTGTCGACGTCCATCGCACCAGCGACTCGAGTTGCACCAAAATCGATGATTTTTACCGTGCCCGTGTTATCGATCATGATGTTGTCGGGCTTGAGATCTTGATGCACCATCTCAAGTCGGTGAAAGGCACGTAACCCTCGGGCGATCTGCTCAACAATCGTGCGAACACGGTTCAGATCAGGGTTAGGGTGGTCGATCATCCATTGTGTGAGGCTTTGTCCCTCAATATATTCGGTCGCCACATAGATGTAACTACGTTTACGCGTCAAGGTGCAGGGTTTGAGTACATGAGCGTTATTAATTCGGCGAGCGATCCACTCTTCCATCAGAAATCTTTCGAGATAGGCGGGATCGTCACGCATCCCCACTGAGGGCAGTTTAAGCACCACTTGCTCGCCTGACTGTTCATCTACCGCCAAGTAGATATGGCTGCGGCTGCTGATCTTGAGTTCACGTTTGATGGTGTAACCGTCAAAACTCGTTCGAGCATCAGGCGTTGGGGCGAAGGGCAAACTACCAATTTGCCGAAACATTTCGTTTGCTTCTGGCACTGGCAGCTCATCGATACGAACAATTTGCAAGGTCAGATTATCGTTGCTGCCGCGGTCATAGGCGAGCTCTACCAACGTTTGCGCGATAGCATCCCAATCAGGAACAGGATCGCTGGCGTTCGTGGCGATATGGGCGGCGATTGTTTTGGCGTCTACGTATTCATAGACCCCATCAGTAGCCAGAATGAAGATATCGCCACAACTGAGGGGCACTGAGCAGTAATCGATGCTCAAACGATGATCGATGCCGAGCGCGCGGGCGAGATAGCTTTGCTCAGACGAGAGCCAGACACGATGATCGTCAGTGAGTTGCTCGAGTTGATGACCGCTGACGCGATAGACGCGTGTGTCGCCAACGTGAAACACATGGGCCGTGGTTGATTTGAACACGACTGAACTGAACGTGCAGACGTAGCCACGATCCTTTTCATAGCGATAGGCGCCCTTTTGAGTTTGCGCAAACAACCACGAGTTGATCGCCCCCAGCACGCGCTCTGCGGATGTCTTGACTGACCAGGTTTCTGCGGTCGAATAATAATCTTCAAGAAACCCCGTTACCGCCGCTTCACTGGCGACATGACTCACATCGCTTGAGCTAATCCCATCGGCCAAGGCAATCGCTATCCCTTTCGCGCTGAGCTGAGGCTCTTGAGGCACGCATAGGCCATGGAAATCTTGATTGGTGTCCTTGCGGCCTCTGTCGGAGTACTGGCCCGCGGACACCTTTAGGGTACTGATCATGTTTGCGCTCGGCCCGCTCCAAGATGCTTCGCCTGATGCGGGGCGATTTCGCTTTGATTATTTAAAAGTACGTTTCGCACCTGTCATCACATGAGTCGTGTACAGCGTTAGCCCGGTGAACAAAAGGCCCCCCACTAGGTTTCCTAAGACAGTAGGGATCTCATTCCAGAGGAAGTAATCAGCGATAGAGAACTTACCGCCCATCATCAATCCGGCCGGGAACAAGAACATGTTAACGACAGAGTGCTCGAATGTCATGTAAAAGAACACCATGATGGGCATCCACATGGCCATCACTTTGCCACTAACCGTTGTTGAGATCATCGCACCAACTACCCCGGTTGATACCATCCAATTGCACAACATGCCACGAATGAAGATAGTAATCCAACCCATCAAACCGTACTTGGCATAACCAACGGTTCTTGCCGCACCGATACCACCCAAACGCGCACCGATATCGTTCGGTTCAGTGGTGAATCCGAAGGTGAAGATAAAGGAAATTAGAAAAGCAACCGTGAGTGCTCCCAGAAAGTTGCCGATAAAAACAACACCCCAATTTTTGAGCACAGCACCAACAGTCACACCGGGGCGCTTGTTGATTAAGGCCAATGGCGTCAAGACGAAGACCCCAGTCAGCAAATCAAACCCCAGCAAATACAGCATGCAAAACCCAACGGGGAACAACACCGCACCGGCAAGGGGCGAGCCCGTTTGCACGGTAATCGACACGGCGAAAACAGCCGCGAGTGCCAGGATGGCGCCCGCCATATAGGCACGAATCAAGGAGTCGCGCGTCGCCATGTAGATTTTGGATTCGCCTGCGTCGACCATTTTGACGACAAATTCTGAAGGTAAAAGATAAGACATCAGAAACTCCTGAGGGTTAAAAACATGAGTAAAAAGTTAAGCTGCTCGCGTTAGCTCAGTGACCTTGGCTTGGCCGACAGCGCCCAATCCTTTGGCGACGTCGCCGACGATCATGATGGCGGGACTCGCGAAGCCTTCTGTCAAAAAGGCCTGAGACAAATATTGAAGCTCACAGACCAGCGTTCTTTGGTTCAACAAACTCGCGTTCTGGACAACACTCACTGGGGTATGACCCGGTAGCCCTTGCAACAAGCCCTGCACAATCGCTGTCAAATTGGCAACGCCCATATAAATCACCAGTGTCAGTTTGCTCACGCAACAAGTCGCCGCAATCTGCGGCCAGTCGACCCCTTGATCACCGGGCTTGCTGTGCCCTGTCATGAGCACCACACCATGCGCGTGATCACGGTGCGTGAGCGACACATTGAGCGACGTCGCCGCAGCCAAACCGGCCGTCATACCGCCGACCACACTGACCGCGATGCCTGCAGCCTGCAAGTGAGCGACTTCTTCACCACCGCGCCCAAAGACGAAGGGATCCCCACCTTTGAGCCGCACCACCGCCTCGCCATGCGCTGCCTCTTGAACCATCATCTTTAAGATCAAGCGCTGAGGCGTTGACGCGCAGCCGCCTCGCTTGCCGACGTGAATTACCCTCGCCTGAACCGACGCATGTCGCAAGACCTCTGGGTTGACGAGGTCATCGACCAAGATGACCGTGGCTTGCGCAATGGCCTTCACGGCCTTCAACGTCAAGAGCTCCGGGTCGCCTGGCCCTGCCCCTACCAACGTGACGCAGCCAGCCCGCTGGGCTAAAGGATTGGCGATTGCGGGTGATATCAAGGGACTCATGGGAAAATACTCAACCACAGCGAATGGCACACGTTTTATGTTGAGCAATAACTATGCCAATTCTCACGTTGGTGCATGCACTTCTCTGGGCGTTCATGCCACAACAGAGTGCCTTGGTGCTCTGGAGGAGGTTTGATTGCGCTCACTTGGCGCAATATGGTTCGCATCTGCCTTGTTTTGGTGCGCCGTTTTTGGCGGGGTATGATCTCTGTCGCGAGGAAGATCCTCGTGTCTCATTAGGTTCTGTTCTATGGCGCTCTTCATCGACTTCAAACGCTTGCCAGAACGCTTTCGATCGTTCGCCATGCGGGTCATCCCCTTATTAATCCTGCTCCATGTGTACATTGGTTGGCAATTAGTACCGAGCATGGCCTCTTCACCTGCCAGCATAGCGATTGGCATACTTTTACTGACGTGCTCGTGTTTGTTGCTTCCTTTGGGTCTGTTTGCACGCTTTATCATCCCAAACGACGAGCTCGCGGATCGCTTGAGCTTCTCAGGCTACATCGCCATGGGGCTCTTCTCTACCCTTTTGATCCTCACGGTATTACGCCATCTGGTTTCGCTATTGTTGAATGATCCACCGAGTACAAACCTGTCTGCATGGTTGGTGGTTGTCGTGACCCTCTCGGTGAGTCTGATCGGCTTTGTCAACGCTACAAAGATTGCTCGGGTCAAGCGCGTGTCGGTCACCCTCGAGAACTTGCCCGCAGCCTTGCACGGTTTCAAAATCGTGCAACTCAGCGACGTTCATGTCGGATCTAGCATCAAGTCTGCCTACGTGAAAGGAATCGTCGATCGAGTGAATCAACTCGAGGCTGATGTCGTTGCCATCACCGGCGATATTGTCGATGGAACCGTTGAAAGACTAGGAAGTCATACCGCCCATCTTGGACACTTGACCTCTCGTCATGGCACTTTTCTGGTGACGGGCAATCATGAATACTATGCTGGCGCCGAAGCATGGATTACTGAGTTCACCCGAATTGGGATCAAGTGCCTAATCAACGAACATGTTTTGCTCGAGCACAATGGCAGCACGCTCATGATCGCAGGCGTGACGGACTATTCTGCCCATCAATTCATCGCAGAACATCGCAGTGATCCCGAAAAAGCACTCAGCAATAGCCAGACTGAGGCGCCTCGTGTGCTGCTTGCTCATCAACCCCGATCGGCCGAGGCGGCTGAAAAAGCTGGCTTTCATCTTCAACTCTCTGGCCATACCCACGGTGGTCAGTTCTGGCCCTGGAATTTATTCGTGCCACTGCAGCAACCGTTTGTTGCGGGGCTTCACCGAACCAACAGGATGTGGATCTACATTAGTCGTGGCACAGGTTACTGGGGGCCACCGAAACGGTTTGGCGCGCAATCCGAAATCACATTGATAACGCTGGTGTCGAACCAGATGCGTTCATCATGACTTGCGCCATCCAACGGGTTAATCCAAAGCACTTAAAGCGATCTATTTGCAAATAATTACGACCAATCGTATATTTATACGAATAGTCGTACATTTTTGATGCTTGATAGATTTCATTTGGATGACCGATGAACCTAGAACTTACCGGTAAAACTGCGCTCATCACAGGCTCTGGCCGAGGCATTGGTTTTGCATCAGCAATCGCCCTCGCGCGTGAGGGCGTCAGGATTGTCATCAATGACATTGACCCTAATGCCGTTAAAACCGCGGTGGGGCATCTGAGTGATTTGGGCTACCCTGCCGTCGGTGTCACAGCCGATGTCTGCTCGGCACCTGCGGTCGAATCCATGGTGGAACTCGCCAATCATGAATTTGAAGGCATCGATATTCTTGTCAACAATGCAGGTTTTACACGCGATAAATATCTGACCAAAATGCCAGAAGAAGACTGGGATTCGGTCGTTAACACCATTCTTAAAGGTGCCTACCTTTGTACAAAAGCAGTGCTTCCGACCATGATGACAAAGCGCTGGGGCCGAATTATCAACATCTCATCGCGCGCCCATTTCGGCAACCCTGGTCAAACCAATTACGCCTCAGCGAAGGCAGGCCTTTTGGGATTCACGCGATCAGTCGCACACGAGCAGGGTAAGTTCAACATCACTTGCAATGCCATTGCACCCGGACTGGTCGAAACCGAGCTCGTTAAAGCCTTATCCACTTACGAGATGCTGCGCCACAATGCCTTGACCAGACAGCCAGTACAACGCATGGGTACGGTAGAAGATATCGCTGATGCGGTCGCTTTTCTGGCCTCAGCGCGGGCCGGATTTATCACTGGTGAGACCGTGCACGTCACAGGCGGCCGCTATTCATCGTAAAGGATGTCAATCCACCAGAGCCCAGGCCACTCATCTTGTCAGGACTGATTGATGAATTTTCAGCTAGATACCACTCAACTTGAGCTGCAGTCCTCCATTAGGAAGTATCTCGTCAAAGAAGTCGCGCCGCTGGTCGATACCCACGAGGCTGAGCACAAAATCGTCCCCAGAGAAGTGATCAAAGCGATGTGCGACTTTGGTTTGATGGGCGGCTATTTACCTGAAGAACGTGGCGGCTATGGATTGTCGCTGACGACCTATTGCATGCTCATCAACGAGATTGCCCGGGTCTGGCCGTCGCTTCGCAGCATCGTCAGTACGAACAACCTCGCCGCCTCGGTGTTGAACGATGGGGGATCAACCTCAATCTGTCAGCAATTCTTACCAAGAATACTCAGCGGTGAAGCCATCGTCAGTTTCGCGCTTAGCGAACCGAACATCGGATCTGACGCGGCTCACGTCGAGACTAAAGCCGCCAAAGTAGCAGGGGGATGGCGTATCAACGGCCGCAAACTTTACATTAGCCTAGGATCAATTTGCGACTTCGGCGTGGTGTTTGTGCGAACCCAAAACGCAGACCAGACAAACGGCGTTTCCTGCTTTCTGTTCGAACGATCCATGTCTGGCTTCTCTTCCAAAGAGCTACCGAAGATGGGCATGCACAGCTGTCCCTTGGGCGAGTTGCTATTCGAAGATGTTTTCGTGCCCGATGAATACCTGATTGGTCGCGTAGGCGAGGCATTTTCTATTGCTAAAAAGTATCTAAACGTTGGCCGAAGTGTTGTTGCATTTGCTGGATTGGGGATCACCGAAGTCGCCTACGAAGCGGCCGTCAAATACGCCACTGAACGTGAGCAGTTCGGTCGCAAGATTGGTGGTTTTCAACTTATCCAGCAAATGATCGCAGATATGATGACCATGTACGAAACGTCAAGACTACTCTGCTATCGCGCGGCAGATGCCCTAGACCGCCAAGACCGTGACGCGCCACGTTTGTGCTCGATGGCGAAACGATATGCAACTGATGTTGTACTTCGCGTGGCCGAGATGTCGCTGCAAGTGCATGGTGGTGCTGGCTACACGTCGTTGCTGCCGATAGAGCGTTATTATCGAGATGCAAGGCACTTATCGATTGGTGAAGGTACCAATCAGTTGCAAAGTCTCCTTATGGCTCAAAGTGTGCTTGGCATTTCAGCCCTTTCACGTTAAACAAAATGCCACAAATTGTCCCAACCGCTCAGCGTGTGATGCAAGTTTTCGAGATATTCGCCAGAGAGCGGCGACCACTTACCAATGCCGAGCTCGCGAGATTTCTTCAATTAGCTGACAGTAGCTGTTCGGACCTATTACATACGCTGCGACAATCGGGCTATTTGCTGCGTACGCCAAAATCCAGATTTTTTCATCCCACGGGTAGACTTAACGAAATCGCAGGCTTGATCGCCGCGTCTGACCCGATGCAGCAATTTGCGGCAGAAGCACTTGAAATACTCAGCCGTCAAACGGGCGAGACCGCCATGTGTGGTCACATGGACGGCACAAACGTCAAAGTATTTGCCTGCCAAGAAAGTGCTCGCGCACTGCGTTACGTGTTAAAGCCGGGGGTGACCTTAAATCTGCACTCCACCGCACTTGGCAAGGCGTTGCTTGGGACACTACCGACAAAAGAGCGTGATGCTTTGATCGACTCGTTGAGTTTAGAGGCCGATACACCGCACACAATTACGGATCCTAAGCAACTGAAAGCGCAGATCACCGCTAGCCTCGAATATGGCTGCTTTGCCGCACGAGGCGAAGGCAGCGAAGGTGTGTACGCCATCGGCATCGCTGGTATCGTTGGTGGCAAACTTACCGCATTTTCTATTGTTGGCCCGATTCACCGCTTCGAACAAAACCTTGGGTCCTACCGAGCCATTCTGCTCGACATGAAGCGGGATTTTTTTGAAGCGTAAAGGCAACAACACGCCTTGGAAGAGACGCATCTTTAGCGAGTGCCGGCGACAAACTTAGCGCTGCGGCACAGCGCCCTTAATAAAATCAGATGCGAGGAGACAAATTGAAAGGGCCATTAGCAGGTTTTAAGGTCATCGAAATGGCTGGCATCGGACCTGGCCCGTTTTGCGCCATGATGTTGGCCGACATGGGGGCACAGGTCATTCGTATCGACCGCTTGCATCCGGGATTTCTTGGGGGTGGCGGCACAACCATTGACCGAGGCAGACGCAGCATCGCCCTGGATATTAAAAAGCCGGGCGCAGCAGAGGTTGTTTTGCGACTCATCCAAGACGCAGATGCTTTGATCGAAGGATTCAGGCCTGGTGTGATGGAGCGTCTGGGCTTAGGGCCAGACATCTGTCTGCAACAAAACCCACGGTTGATCTACGGCAGAATGACAGGGTGGGGACAAACAGGACCACTCGCCAGTGCCGCCGGGCACGATATCAACTACTTGTCGATTACGGGCGCACTCCACGCCATGGGTCACGCAGACCGCCCGCCTGCGCCTCCCTTACATCTGGTCGGGGACCTTGGCGGCGGCGGCATGATGCTTGCCTACGGCATTGTGTGCGGCCTGCTAGAGACCAGCCGCAGTGGTCAGGGACAAATCATTGACGCAGCAGTCTGTGATGGCGTCGCGACGCTGGCCTCTGCTTACTTTGGCATGCTTTCACAGGGCACATGGACGACACAGCGAGAAGCCAATACGCTGGACGGTGGGGCCCCCTTTTATGGCTGCTATCGCTGCAAAGACGACAGGTTTGTATCGATTGGCCCCATTGAACCTCAGTTTTACCAACAGTTACTCACGCTGTGCGCGATTGATGACCCAGCTTTCAATGCGCAGTGGGATCAAAAACAATGGCCGATCCTGAAACAAGCCTTAGCCAAAATGTTTGCAACGAAAACGCGAGACGAATGGTGTGCCTTGCTCGAAGGCACTGACGCGTGCTTTTCGCCAGTACTAGATTTTGATGAAGCCTTGACCTATCCACACAACGTTGAACGTCAGATGTTCGTCACCACCGAAGGGCAGACCCATCCTGCCCCATCCCCCAGAATGAGCAGAACACCGAGCGTCGCTGCCTCGATTGCCCAACCGGGCGCTGAAACGCTCGCGCTATTGCGTGAAGCAGGTTACACAGAAAACGAGATTGTTGGTCTGCGCGAGCGAGGTGCCATTGCATAAATTTTCGGCTTCGCATGACTCGATTGCAGTACACATTGATCACAATAGAAAGGAGACAAAATGACAGTCAATGGCAAGGCATATATTGTCGGGGCATTCGAGCATCCGACCCGCAACGCGCCAGACAAATCGGTGACTCAGCTGCACGCCGAATGCGCGCTTGGCGCCTTACGTGACGCTGGCCTGAGCATTGATCAGGTTGACGGTTACTTCTGTGCGGGCGACGCCCCGGGCGCAACTGCCCTATCCATGGTTGAATATCTCAACCTTCATTTGCGATGGGTTGACGGGTCGGATTTGGGAGGCTGCTCTTATATGGTTCACGTTCGCCATGCGGCGCACGCGATCGCTGCGGGCAAATGCTCGGTCGCTCTCATCACGCTAGCGGGTAAGCCCAAAAGTAGTGGCATGGCCACAGGGACAGTGCCTCGTGCATTAGGCCCGGAGCGCCCTGAAACCCCTTGGGATCTTCCCTACCGATCGACCATCGCCGGCGTGTACGGGATGCTTGCCCATCGCCATATGCATGAATATGGAACGACATCCTCTCAACTTGCCGCCATCAAAGTAGCGGCGTCAACACACGCACAGTACAACGAACATGCCGCCCTGCGCAAAGTCGTCACTATTGAAGATGTCTTAAATTCACCGATGATCTCTAGCCCCTTACATCGGCTCGATTGTTGTGTCATCACGGATGGGGGGGGTGCGATCATTGTGACCACGCCTGAGATTGCTAAGTCTTTAAACCAGCCGCGCGTCAAAATTATCGGCACGGGCGAGACCATCAATACCAGTCGAGGGGGATATCTCGACGCAACGTCGACCGGCGCGACGGTGAGCGGTCGGCAAGCATTTGCTGAAGCTGGAATTGGCATTGATGCGATTAAATACGCATCGATTTACGACAATTTCACCATCATGGCCTTGATGCAAATAGAGGATCTAGGGTTCTGTAAAAAGGGCCAGGGCGGTCCCTTTGTGGCTGAAGGGAATTTACTCTCTGGTCGCGGCAAGCTACCTTTCAACACGGATGGTGGGGGGCTTTGCAACAACCATCCCGCCAATCGCGGCGGCATGACTAAACTCATTGAAGCCGTGCGTCAGTTGCGCGGGCAAGCGCATCCTGCCGTACAAGTCAAGGATTGCGATATCGCCCTAGCTTCAGGGCCGGGCTATGTTTTAGGGGTCGGCCATGCACATTCGACCATCATCTTGGCGAGAGAATAATCATGAGCGAGACAACCATGCAAAAACGTTATCAAGACGATCCCTACGCGCTGACTTATCCTGAGACGACCCCCTTTTGGCAAGCTGCTGAAAGCAACCAACTTCTGCTTAAAACGTGCAAGCGCTGCAAAAAGCCGCATTGGTATCCCAGGGTTGTATGCCCGCTTTGCGGCAGTGACCAGACAGAATGGATACAAGCCAGCGGCACCGGCATCATCTATTCGTTTAGCCTAATGGAGCGAGCTGACCCACCTTGTTTGCTGGCGTGGGTGACCCTCGACGAAGGTCCCGTCATCACAACCAATATCGTGGATTGCGATTTAACGCGGGTCAACATTGGTGATCGAGTCAGGGTAACGTTCAGGGCAACCCCTGAGGGTCGGCGAATGCCGTTCTTCGTACCCGATTGATGCCATATTGAGCGATCGTCAGGCAGCGATTGTGGCAAATCGAAAATCTATACAATCACCATCATAAAAACTATTTAGGGGATGCACATGACTTCGTTCACTCGTCTGCTGGGATTGTTAGGGGCCACCGTATTAGCAGTTTTCTATCAATCTTTGTTTGCGCAACCCTATCCAAACAAGCCCATTGAATGGGTGATCCCCTACCCTGCGGGCGGCGGCACGGATACGGTTGCTAGAACATTGGCGAAAGTCATGAGCGAAGACCTGGGCCAACCGCTGATCATCTCCAATAGGCCTGGCGCAGCGACCAATATTGGGGCAGATTACGTTGCAAAAGCCAAGAATGACGGCTACGTGATCATGTCAGCCGATACCGGCACACTCGCCGCCAATCCCTTTCTCTATCACCATCTGTCCTTCAACGTTAGGAAGGACTTCACCTCAATTGGCTTAACCGTTCGTTTCCCCTTGATTCTGGTCACGAACCCACAAGTCCCAGCCCATGATCTCAAAGAGCTATTGGCGTGGATCAAGAGACAACCAGATGCCGTGCCCTACGCCACACCGGGGGCAGGGACACCGCACCATCTGGCAAGCGAGTTATTTCGAGAGATCACCCATGTCAAATTGAACCATATCCCCTATAAAGGGGCAGCACCTGCGGTGCAAGATGTGGTGGGCGGACAAGTCCCGCTCATGTTTGTAGATTCTGCTGCAGGTTATCAGTTCATCACAGCGGGGCAATTACGTCCAATCGGTGTGGCGAGCCTTGTAAGGGTCAAGGGCTTTGAACAAATTCCAACGCTCTCCGAACAAGGTCTCAGCGATTTTGAAGCGTTCGCTTGGCAAGGATTGATTGCACCGGCAGGGATACCCACCGACGCAGTCAGCAAACTGAATAAGGCTTTACGCATCGCGATTAAGTCGGATGTCGTTCAGACTCAGATAAAGCTCTTGGGCATTGAGGCGACACCCAGTTCACCTGAAGAAATGAACGTGTTTGCCGCGAAAGAGCGAGCTAAATGGGGCAGCGTTATTCAGAAAGCAGGGATCACGGCGGATTGACCACTGCCGACGCATCTCAAGGGTTAACGTGATCCCGCCACACTGGGGAATTATTTAAGCGAACACCACACCCGCTTTGGTGAGCGACTGAATGGCTTCATCCACCAGCTTTTTCTGCCCATCGTTTTCATAGAACACGGCTGAGCGGTACTGTGTGCCGGTATCGGGTCCTTGCCGATTCAGCTCTGTGGGGTTGTGGGCAACTTTGAAGAAAACCTCAAGCAATGTTTGATAAGAAACCACTGCGGGATCAAATTTGATCAAAACGCTCTCGGCGTGACCTGTCGTCCCACGACTCACAGCGGAATAAGTCGGATTAGCTCAAACATGACGTATTTGTATGAGTGTTTCATCGCAGCTCCTTTGCCTAGTTAACTTGATATTCGGCAGGTGGAATCGTTTAGTTACAGCTTGAACTGTTATTTTTGCAAACGTAGATCAATCACTTGAAAAATCTCACGACTGTCTTGACGCTGAAGAAAGGCAATAACGCCCAGCTTCTTCCTATCAGCGTCTTGAGGGATGTCAAACTGCACGTCTGCCTGATTGGGCAAGGCCTGAATCGTGCGTTCATCCCATTTTTTGACGACATGGTCATGCCTTAGCGTCACGCCACTGAGTTCACCCGCATTGGGTTGGTCAATGACCTCATCTTCGTAAAGATAGACCACCTGTTTCGATTGACTAAGACTTGCAGGCGCAACCTCTGTGGCACCGCTGGTGGGATAAATCTGTATTTGAATCTTGACTATTTTTGTATCAACAGTGGCTTTAAGCTCAATCACTACTGGGGCAGCTTGTTGAGCAATGGCCTTTACCTTTTGCATATCGTGATTGCGCCACCCTGACCATTCAGATCCGCTTAAAAAGACGGCTGGGGTGTATGAGAATTTGGCCAAACCAAGTCGTGTGTAGTGATCTTGTTTTTGATCAAAATACCGGTTACCCGCAGGGTCGACCCAACCAAGACTATCCCAGTACGTCACATGCATCGAGACGGGGATGATGCGTGGATCAGCCCTGCTCAACACCTCGGAAATCCACTTGTTCGCGGGTGGGCATGCGTCGCAACCATCTGAGGTAAACAGTTCGACCAGTGCATTTCTGTTCGTTGGGCTTGTTTTACTGAACGTCGTTGACACGCCTGCTGCGATCGCTGCGTTGACCCCAGTGAGTGCTAGTCCACTTAACACCACACCGCAGAACACAGCGGCCAAGGTTGAGTTGCCTGCAGTCATCCGCCCCACTCGTTGACAATGTTCAACCTGTTTTGCGTGTTTTTGCACAAAAATCCCCTATGATGCTAGTCCGGTTAAACTGAAGTTCGTAAAAACCTAGGGTTTGGTTACAAAATAAAAATATGTGTAACCAGAGCCTCTGTTCTGGCGAACTATCAACAGATAGCAGTTCAATGGGGTAAATGGACAGCTCAAGTCACGAAAAATTTAGTGCATTTGAAATGCAATTACGAGATTGGTTTATCAGCGCCCTAGGCGGTGATGCCCAGTCATACTCTAAATTTCTGTTGAGTTTGACCCCTTATTTACGAGGCTTTTTTAGAAAGCGTATGCAGGTGTTCCCGGATCTGGTTGAAGACTTAACACAGGAGGTGCTGCTGGCGATTCATGCCAAACGGCACACTTATGACGTGAGCTTGCCGATTTCAGCCTGGATACACGCTATTGCAAAATACAAATATGTCGACTTGGTCAGGTCGCACAAGCATCTGAGTCAGCATGACAGCATCGACGAAGACTCAGATGTTTTTGCAACCAGCGATGAAGTAGCGCAGGATTGCCGACGAGATCTAGATAAGCTGTTGCACACGCTACCAGAGTCGTCTCGGGTTTCAATTCAGTTAACCAAACTCGACGGTCATTCAGTCAAAGAGGCCGCAGAGATAACCGGCATGAGCGAATCAGCCATCAAAATAGGGGTGCATCGAGGGCTAAAGAAGCTTGCATCAGCATTAGGGTACAACTATGAACACTGACACACTTATCCAGATTCTATCGCGCGAACCGATCGACGATCGTGCTATGTCCTTCAAGTTGCGGGTGCTCTTGTCAGTCGTCGCCGGTTCGATGCTGTCGCTTTTATATGTCATCTTCCAGTTGGGGATACAAGCTGATCTTCTCGAAAAAATGACCACCATCGCCTTCTGGATCAAACTTGGCTTTGCAATTTCGTTGTTCGTCTTAGGTTTGCTGATTACCACCAAGGCGGCAAAGCCAGGTCAGTCAAAACCCACCGAGTTACTGGTGATTGGCGCACCTATCGCTGTCCTCTGGGGGATCGCACTCTTTAAAATGATGCAACCGTCGAACGCTTCTGTCACAGAAATGGTTGAGGGAAGCTCATGGCAAGTGTGCTCGATGCGGATCGCTGCGCTGTCAATCCCTATGTTTATTGCAATGTTCTGGTCGCTTAGGTCGATGGCGCCCACACGCCCGCGACTCGCAGGATTCACGGCGGGGTTGTTTGCGGGCGGATTGTCGGCCTGTATCTATGCCCTGTACTGTGGCGAGTACTCGCCTGTTTTTATTGGGATATGGTACCTGCTGGGGATCATGACACCTGCTGTGGCCGGTGCATTGTTGGGTAAAACGCTCTTGAAGTGGTAATTGACCTCGCCCGGGCCTTCAAGTTCAGACTTGCTCAGTTCGCTGCCGCACCGACAACTTGAAACTCGATACCGCATGATGCTGCTATGACCCACCCCGTGGGCTGTATCCGCCAGGGTACTGACAATCCCCTTCAGGGACAGCAACTCATGACATCGAAACACGAGAAAGACACTTCGGGCAAGGACGAACTCAGTGGCAAGGTCACCAAATTTCTCTACAACCCCCACGGCGATACCGACGGCCTATTGCTAGACGGCTTGCATCAGGTTCACTACCCCCCGCATTTATCGGCCGACGTGCTTACAGGCGTGAAAATCGGTGATAAGGTCACTGCACACGGGACGAAAACACCGAAAACGGATTTATTCGTTGCCACGTCATTAACGGGCGCGCATGGCAATGAGATTGCGGATCACGGGTCTGCGCATAAACATAAACGCTAACACGCACGCCAACGGCTATCGCTCGTCTAAGGATATTGAATTCAGGATTCTCAGCAGTGCAGTCGAGAAAACTTAACCTCGACGGCGCGCACCGGTGTGTTTTTCTATCCCGGCGATGAGCTCTTGAAGGGTTAGCAAACCAGCGATGTAGCGATTGCTCAGCTTTTCGGCTTCAGGACTGACGGCGAAGCCTTTTTGCTCGACGGATTTTCTCGCGAAATCCACGTGCGCTTGGCGCAGGGTACGGCCTTTCGAAGCATCGGGGTGAAAGTAATCATCGTTCATGGCGATTTTTTTGAGCGCTAATGATCAGCCATACTGACACCTTTCGAGCCAATCAAATGTTAACAATTGTTAGCCCAAGCGCACGAAAGAAATCATGCTGACGCAAGCATGAAGGCAATCACTTTATATCGCGCTCAACGAAACGCCAACCTCAAAGGGGTTTGAGGCCTTCACCGCGCAAACCAACGAGGACGGCACCACCCTCTTTATCAACACGAAACTCGCCATACTTCGCTGTAGCCCACCGCGCTGCCTCGCCCTCTTTGAAATAAAACGCATCAGTTACTAACATCCAGCGACCATCTTTCGGTACCAATTTAATCACCAACTCATCCGCTGAGAGTGCTTCACCACCGTCGACACGTACGGACGACACAATGTGTTGCTCATCTCGTTTGAAGACCATCCGAGGGTGATCGAAAATCAGCGTCTCGATATTCTGTTTAGACTCGGCAAGCTTCAAATCTGATCGTGAAACAAAATTCAAGGCCATATAGTCACCCTGCATGAGCGAGCGCGGATCCATGGGCACAAGTTGCAAAAACACAATTTCACCGTGACGAATTAGTTGTTCTTTTTGCCAAATACCGATGTTCGCCGTGAGAATAATCAAGACGGCACTGACGACAATCCCCCACCCATGCCAGCGCTTATCTGCTAGCGTTTTTTTGAATACCGACAGCGATGGCGTCGATATCGTTCGGGTCATACTCGTTTCACTACCACCCTTTGTATTAACGCGTAAACCCCAGGCTGCTAGGCACGCTACGACGAAAGACACCGCAGCAAATAGACCCGCCTTGTGTATGAGTGGCCATGCAAGCGAATAATAAAATGCCCCAATCACCCACGCGACACAAAGCGCTGCGACAGCAGCGAGATACCATCGCTGAGTGCTAACGCACAACGCCAGGATCAGCACCGCGCCCCCCAGCGTTGGCATAAACCAAGCGAGTGTTGACGCGGCCAAGACAGCCAGCGCACACCACCCCTGACGTACCGATGGCCAGCGCCAAGCCACGATGGCACCGCCCAGAAACCAGAAAACCACGGACACTATCTTAAACAGCGTCTGTTCATACTGAAGCCCGATGTCTGCGTTTCTCGCGAGCTCGTTTTGCCACGATAGGGGACCGGCACCAAAGAAGGAAACCCCGGTATACACAGCAAGCCAGCAGAGTGTTATCACGATCCAACCAGCGCCGAGAGATTCAAGCAAGGCACCGTTTCGCAGACAAAGACGACGTGTAGTCACATGAAAAGATGACCCCATTAAGATAGTCCACAGTAACAACAGGCTTTGTAAAACAATAAAGCCAGCGTTAACCGAACCCGGGTCCCTGAATGGTGATCCGGTTGCACCTCGCATGCTAAAGAGCGCAAAGCCAGCTAAACAAGCTGCAGCCGCACCAAACAAAGCTCGCAACCAGTGTTGCGGCAACCAGGCCGCCAAGAGCAATACACCTATGCACATGATGGTGGCGTTGCGCTGCTCATCTAATCGAAAATATCCACCGAGACAGAAGCAGATCAAGAGCAACCCTGCGACTAGACAAGGGAAAGCAGCTTGCTCAAGAAAATCAGTCGTTGCAGAGGCTTTCAACAAAACGCACGCACCAGTAACAAGCGCAAGCCCCAGCACCCCACCTGCCGACGTCCTGAATGGATCCAAATCAAAGACGAGCAAAATAAACGCAAGCAAGGGAATAATCGCCAACCAAGCGCCAAGGGCTGTCAATAAAACGACCGGCCAAGGCCGCTGTTGCGTGGTATCAACTTGCGCATCCGAGGGCAACACCCCTTCGCGTGTCGCTTGTGCAAGCAATGATTGAAGTCGATCGGCTCTCATGCTTGGCTCACTGATTGATTGGACTGACGAAACAGTCGCAAAATAAAAGTAACAGTTGTTGCCAACAAGCCGGTCGCAAGTATCCCCAATATAAAACTCGCCGCGATAAAGTCGCTGTGAGATCCGGTAAACAATACACGACCAACGCCAAAGACGATCAGCACATTTGCGGCCAACGCGACCTCACTCAGACAAAATATATCGAATAATTGTTGCTTAAACAGCGCAAATAGCAGCCCACCGACCACCAATAGACTCAACCAATACATCATGAGCGTCGAGCTACTGAGCAACCCACCCGCCCCTGTGGCTGCGACACCACTCACCAAGACGGTGAAAGCCAAACGCGATGACCAGGTGCCCGTACCCGTCCACCTATGCAGCACGGGATGCACAAGTACCCAAACGCAGACCATCGCGAACCATGCCACCAGATTCACACTGGGCTCAGGCATATCCCAGATAAATTGGCGCACGCTATGCGCCCTTAGCCAGAGCGAAATGGCGGTTGCCGCCACGAAGACCCAAGGGGTCCAGACGATATCGCTGCGGGCGGCAAAACACAAGGGCAGCGTCAGCGCAGACCATAGCGCAAACAACTGCCACGGGTCAGCACCCGTTTGATACGTTTGCCCAAAAAAGGCGAATAAACCACCTGTGGTGAGCAAGCTGACAAGACAGAGCGGGACTCGCCCTATCGGTAAGAACCACGCGCCGACACTTGCCACTATCACAGCAGTTTCAATTAATCCAAATTGTTGGAATTTTCCGAGTGCATCCCAGTTCGCAGCGATCCAGAGGATGACACTGAACCCAGCTAACGCAGCGGCAAACAGCATCGCCCCACGGGCAAGCGTCTGAGCAAGGTGAACGGGTTCTTGATCTAGGCCAGCCATGGTTTCAAGCTGGGTTTGTTGGTCAACCGTTAGCAAATATTTGCGATTGATTTCGTATAACGCGATTCTTGTACTCATGTGCCTCACATGGCCAACGTTGCAATATTTGTCAGCAAATTTTTGCACAGATAGGTGAGGCTATTGCACACAGGTTACTATTCTTAACAATGTTACTTGGGTTTGGTGAAGCACTCAGATTGGCTGTGACAACGTTCACGAGGTGCACAAAGACTTTTCAAATTCGCATAGCCGCTGGTGGATTGACCTCAGTTCAGTCATATCCGTCCATCGATCAATCAAGTAAGAGAAAGACTCGTTGACCTTGGCAAAAGCGTTGCCTACCTGTTGAATCACGCCTAGCGTGATCACACCCGCGAACAGCGACGGCGCCATCAGCATATAAGGGAAGATCACCATCGCCTGCTGGTACAAATTTGCCCAAAGATTGAAGTAGGCGTAATGATTGAATAGCCTAAAGTTGTTTGTTCGGACGGCATGAAACAAGGTCAAGACTTCGTCCAGCACCAGCCCATCGCGTTGGTCTTCGGCAAAGACTAATTTCTTTCTGAATGCTGCCTCAACTTTCTGGTTATTGTATTCAAGGCCTGGTAGCCATTTACCCACAAACCATGAGAGCAATGTCCCACCGACAGCGCCCACAAGATCGGCACAAAAGACAACAACGTAATGATGGCCCTGACCAAGCCCAAACCAAGGCTTTCGGTCTGCCTAGCGAATCGCATGCAATCTTCTTGGATCCGTTGTGATGAGCCCTCGACCACCCCTTCGGTATTTTTCCAACGAGGCAAATATTCTGTCGTTAAGGCTTGTCGCCAACGAAACACATAATGCGACGCAAAATAGCTCTCGATACTACGCAACAAAATATATGGGAAGGCGATCCATACAAACGCATTCGCATAGACCCAAAATTGCTGCAAACCACCCAACTGCTCTGGCTTTTGCAGCAGATCGAAAAAACCACGAAACCAGGCGTTTAGCCGTACGGTCTGCCAAACGGTCAGTGACACCAGTGCAACCAGTACGGTCAGGCCACCCCACGCCCAGAGTGTCCATTCGCGTTTCAAAAAAAAACAACTGAACATGCGACTTTCCTCTTTAGACGAAGCAACCGCCTCTTCCGTTCACCTCTGAACCAACGTTAACGCAAATTGGTGCTTGTGTCTGTCGCTCTCTGTCGATGCAGTGACCGGATTGGTTACGTGCGGTGCCGTACTGATGCGCGCAAAAAAATTGATTACCGTAAGAAGATAACCCGAGTCAGCATTGTTTTCGACAGCGCTTGTCGTTGCACCAGGAGAGAAAGATGAGTGAAATTGCGGTCGTATTCCATAGCGGTTACGGGCACACCACCAGACAAGCTGAAGCGCTTTGCAAAGGGGCCAACGGGACTTTGCTCGTGATCGATCCTGTCGGTGAGTTACTGCAGTCGCAATGGGATACGCTTCATGCGGCAGATGCCATTGTGTTCGGATCACCTACCTACATGGGTTCGGTGAGCTGGCAATTTAAAAAGTTCGCAGATGCCACGTCGAAGGCTTGGTATTCACAACAATGGAAAGACAAAATATTCGGGGGATTCACCAACTCTGCCAGCATGAACGGAGACAAACTTTCCACCCTGCACTATTTCTTTACTCTGGCCATGCAGCATGGTGGCGTGTGGGTCGGACCTGCCCTGATGCCGTCCAACACCAAAGCGGCCAGCCGTGATGACCTTAACTACCTGGGTTCGTACGCCGGTGCGATGATGCAAACCCCCTCAGACGCGACCGTCGACGAGCTAAGTCAGGGTGACCTAGAGACCGCAAGACGCTATGGCGAGCGGATTGCAAAGCTGACTAAACAGTTACGAGGTTAGCGTCACCTTCAAATAACGCCCAACACTTGACTCAGGGAAGTGCCCTCGTAATTGGGTGGTTCGCCGATCTCTTCGAAAGGATGGCCTAAGCGATTGACCCAGAACACATCAAAACCGAACCAACGAGCGCCGACCGCGTCCCACGCATTGCTTGAAACAAATAGTATTTCGCCTTTCGGTATATCGAAGGTATCAACCAACAATTGGTATGCCTGAGGTGCTGTTTTGAATAAACGCACATCCTCAATGGTGACGACTTTGTCTAAGTGAGGCCTGAGGTCATTGCTCTGGACGACAGTTTCAAGCATTTGCCGACTGCCGTTAGACAAGATGGCGGTCAAGAGCCCTCGTTCTTTTAACGCTTGCAGCACGCTCAGACTATCCGGGAACCCAGTCAACTTGGCGTATTGATCCATGAGTTGTTGCTCATGTACTGCGGTCAGGGTGAGTTTCATTCTTTTACAGACATAACGCAATGACAATACCGTTAAGTCCCAAAACGGTAGATAGTGCTTGCTGCCGCTGGGATTCGGATCACTCATGGTGACCAAGCGGGTGTATTCGATTTGTCGGTCACGCCACATCAAGGCCAATGCTTGCCCACTGCCAGGATATAGCCTTTCTGCCAATTGGCTCATTGAATACACGTCGAAAAGCGTTCCGTAAGCGTCGAATGCAACTAGCTTGTACATGATGGTCTCGATTTTTCTGTTGGCACTATGTTATCCGCTAAGAGCAGCAAAGGGTGAACTCACCCCTCACTTGTCAACCGCAAGGATTGAGCATAAAATAGTACGCATACGTACTAAATGAGCACAACATCAATGGATTACTTGTCTGTCATCAGGCAACTCGTCAAAACTTATCAAGCCTTTGAGCAATACTCCTCAAAGCATGTGAAGACATTGGGGTTGACGACGACTCAGTTCGATATTTTGGCGACCCTGGGCAATCAGCCGCCCATGACTTGTAAAGAACTGGGTGAAAAAACCCTTATTTTGAAAGGCACGATGACTGGGGTGCTTGAGAGGATGGCATTAAAAGGTTTGATAGAAAAAATCCCCAACCAAGAAGATGGTCGTAGCTACAAGATCGGCCTGACTAGCTCTGGTGAAAAACTATTTAAGCAGGTGTTTCCAGCTCATCTCAAGTATCTCGAACAGGCATTTAGTCAGTTAAGCGAGCAAGAGTTACAACAAGCAGTCAAGGTATTACAGACTATCAAGACAGTCCTTCATTAACCACATCAACCACATCAACGAAAGGAAAACGCCATGTTAAACACGATCGAAACCATTAAACAAAGAACATCCGCCAACAACTTCGACCCAACGCATATCCTGAGCAAAGCCGAGATAGAAGAATTGGTCAGCCTTGCGATTGAATCACCTACTTCTTTCAATATGCAAAACTGGCGAGTCATTGCCATCACCAGCCCAGAAGCAAAAGACCAATTCAAGGCATTGGCTTACGGTCAACCAAAAGTTAAGAACGCGGCCGTAACGTTTGTCTTCATTGGCAAGATGAAAGGCCATGAAGCGCTACCCGCCTTGGTCAAGCCATTACTCGATGCCAAAGTCATTGATCAAGCAGCTTACGATGGCTGGCTCAATATGGCCAATGGGATGTATGCAGGCAAAGACCAGATCCAGCGAGATGAAGCCATCCGGTCAGCGTCATTCGCTGCAATGACGCTCATGTATGCCGCACAAGCAAAAGGCTTAGTATCCGGTGCGATGATCGGCTTTGACCCAGTGGGTGTTGCAGCCGCATGTGGCCTGACTGCGGATGAGTTTCCAGTACTGATGTTGGCCGTGGGTAAAGCCGCTGAAGGTAACTGGCCGCGTAAGCCCCGCCTGACGGTTGATCAAGTGCTGTCGATCAAGTAAGGCACGTCTGAACCACAACCATTCAGTAACGCGCTGAAGGGGCGTCGATACACAAGATCGACGCCCTTTTTATGGCTACTCGTTGCTTGGTTCGCTTTGGTTCGTCGACCAACCGCCCCCTAGGCTTCGGTACACCGCAACGAGCGACGTGGCCGTGAGGACCTGGGCTTGTATCAGTTGGTCACGTTGCGTCAGTAAATCACGCTCTGCATCCAATACTGACAGAAAATCGGTCACGCCTGTGTCGTAACGAACATGGGCAAGTCGCGCAGTTTCAAAAGCGCTACGAGCGGCCAGCTCAAGTTGCGCTTGCCGTTGGGCGCCGCGAGTGAAACCGCTAAAGGCCCCTTCAGTCTCTTCCAGCGCTGCGGCAATCGTGTTTTCGAAAATCGCTAGATTTTGCAGTGCCCGCGCTTCGCTGATGCGAATCCGCGCCTGCACCGCGCCCAGATCGAACGGCGACCAGGCTAGGGTGACGCCCAAGGAAAAAAGCTTAGATTCCGTGTTGGTTAACGTGCTGACATTAGATGAGTTCAAACCTAACAAACCAAATGCAGAAAGCCTTGGGTAGAGTTCAGTTTTTGCAATGCCGATGCCAGCCGTTGCAGCGGCCAGTTGCCGTTCAGCAGCAATCACATCAGGTCGGCGTTGTAGCCATTGGTCAATCGTCCCGGCAGGCAAGTTCGCCAAGTTGGTGACTGGCAATGCTGGCAGCGGTGCCGGCGCAGACAGCTCATCAAGCATCACTCGTGGTGCCTGCGCGGTTAGCGTTGCCAGGCGAAAAATGGTCCGTTCAATGGCAACCTGCAACGCGGGGACGGTAGCCTCGGTCGTAGCAACCAATCCGCGAGCTCGTGAGACATCCAACTGACTACCTCGACCATTGTCAAAGCGCGTCTGCGTCAATTTAAACGTATCGCGCTGATTCTCTAGACTCATCTGAGTGAACAATAGCCGCTGTTGCAAGCCGCGCAACTCAAGATAATTGCGGGCTACCTCGGCAGCAACCGATGTTCTTGCCCCACTCAGTGTGGCATCACTGGATTCAGCCCGCGCTTGCGCAGCCTCGCTATTGCGTCGCAAGCGGCCAAAAAGATCGAGCTCCCAGGCAGCGACAAAGTTGGCATCGACGACATTGCCCGTTCGATCGGATACTGACTCACCAGGCAATTGGGTGATGGGGGTTACCCCACGCGTCGCATCAGACTGCGCCCCTATCCTTGGCCTGAACGCGGCGTTCGCTTCGGCTTCGCCTGCCCGTGCCTCTTGCAGGCGCGCGCTCGCGAGTTTCACATCCCCATTCGCCTCCAGCGCCCGCTCAATCAACGCATCAAGCTTTGCATCGCCGAATCGACGCCAAAAGGCGCTGATATCCTGTACCGGCGTCGTATTGGGGGCACCAATAAAGTTAGCGTCCAACGCTACAGCCGGCTTTTGATAGTCAGGCCCCACAGCACAACCAGCCAACAATAAAGCCACACAGACCGCGGTCATTCGGTGAAGTTTGATCGTCATTGCTCTTCTCCTTCGCCGACCTGAGGGGTGGATGGATGCACCCCTACTTTATTGACGGGGCCACGATCCTTGCGAACCAAAACATAAAACACAGGTGTCAGGAAGATGCCGAATAACGTCACCCCGACCATGCCAGAGAACACCGCGATCCCCATCGCCCGACGCATTTCGCTGCCCGCTCCGCCACCAAGAATGAGCGGAATCACGCCAGCGCAGAAGGCAATGGAGGTCATTAAGATCGGGCGCAGCCTCATTTTGCAAGCATGTGCAATCGCGTCCAACATGCGCTCACCTTGTACTTCGAGATCTTTCGCGAATTCGACAATCAGGATAGCGTTTTTACAGGCAAGACCCACGAGTACAACCAATGCGACTTGAGTGAAGATATTCAAGTCTGCGGGCTGACTGAAAGGGGGCAAGCTGGATATCCACACACCGAACAGTGCTGACAATATCCCCATCGGCACGATCATGACAATGACCAGTGGCAGTGACCAACTCTCATATTGCGCCGCCAGCACCAAGACCACCAAGAGCACAGAAATCGCGAGCACCGCAGCAAGGGTGGGCAAACTGACATCAGTCCCGGGGATTTTCAGATCGCGCGTTAAGCGATCTTGGTAGCTGAGCTCGGTCCATTCATAGCTCAGGCCTCGTGGCAACGTCCGTTGCAATAGCGTTTCGATTTCTCGCTCTGCCTGACTGCTCGAAAAGCCGGCATTCGGCGCGCCATTGATATCGGCAGACGGGTAGCCGTTATAACGAGTCACTCGCGTTGGGCCAAACGTCGGCTCAACCTTCATTAACGCCCCCAAAGGCACCATCTCACCGGCAACGTTGCGTGTTTTGAGTGCGGTAATCGAGTTCGCATCTGCCCGAAACGGGGCATCTGCCTGAACGACGACTTGGTAGGTTTTGCCGAACTTCGTGAAGTCGTTGACGTATAAAGAACCCAGATTCACCTGCATGGTGTCGTAAATGTCAGACAGGCGCACGCCCATCTGCTTGGCCCTTGTGCGATCAATGTCTGCAAAGAGCTGAGGCACATTGATATCGTACGTTGAGAAGGGTGTACCGATGCTCGATTTTGGGTTGCCATACACTTGCCCTAACGTACCCCAGACGCCACCATAAAGGGCCTGCTCGCCAAGACCTCCTCTATCCTGCACTTGAATCTTAAAGCCACCCGCGTTACCCAAGCCATCGACTGCCGGAGGTGGCACAACGAACATCCGTGCGCCTTGAATTTGTTGGATGGCACCATTGACGCGGCCCAAAATCGCCCCCTTGCTGAGAGCCGGCGAGTTACGGTTCTCAAATTCATCCAAACCAAAGAATACGATCCCTTCATTGGGTGCTGCCGAGAAACCTGCAATCGAGAGACCAGGGAAAGCGACCGAATTGACGATGCCAGGGACCTTCAGCGCAATGTCGCTCATCTCACGAATCACCGCTTCCGTGCGGTCGATCGTCGCGCCCGCTGGCAATTGCGCAATACCAATCAGATATTGCTTATCAGGCGCAGGCACAAATCCGCCGGGGATACGAGTGAACAACAACCCTGCAAAGCCCAGCAGCACTGCATAAACGACCAGCGACATCGTTTTGCGTTGAATGACCCCTGATACCTTGCGACTATAAGAGGCACTGGCACGCCCGAAAAATCGGTTAAAGACAGCAAAAAATCGACCGAATACCGCATCGATCACACGTGTCAATCGATCTTTAGAGGCACCGTGCGGTTTGAGCAGCAGTGCACTCATGGCGGGACTGAGTGTCAGTGAATTAAAAGCTGAGATGACCGTACTGATCGCGATGGTGACTGCAAACTGTTTATAGAATTGACCCGTCAGACCCGGGACAAACGCAAGGGGAACAAACACCGCACACAAGACCAGGGCAATCGCGACGATAGGGCCTGACACCTCTCGCATGGCTTTAACCGTTGCGTCATGCGCGTTAAGACCCGCCTCGATGTTTCGCTCGACGTTTTCAACCACGACAATGGCATCATCAACCACGATACCGATCGCCAGCACGAGGCCAAATAGTGTCAGGGTGTTGATTGAATACCCCAGCAATTGCAAAAAGGCAAAGGTGCCGACAATTGAAATCGGGACAGCCAGTAAAGGGATAATTGAAGCGCGCCAAGTCTGCAAAAAGATAATCACGACCAGCACCACCAGAAACACAGCTTCTAACAGCGTCCCGACGACCTTCTCAATAGAGGTTTGCACAAACCGGGTGGGGTCATAAACGATGCTGTAATCCATGCCTGGCGGAAAACTGCGTTTGAGCGTCTCCATTTTGGCACGGACGTTATCGGACAAGGCCAGTGCATTCGCCTCTGGTGACTGGAAAATCGCAATCGCTGCCGCCTCCTTGTTGTTGAGCAAGCTGCGCAATGAATAAGAGCCAGACGACAGCTCAACCCGACCGACATCACGGATGCGGATTACCCCGCCCGTCGCAGGATCTGCCCGGACGATGATGTTGGCGAATTCTTCGTCGGTATTCAAACGCCCTTTCGTGTTGACCGCCAACTGAAATTCGGTGCCCTTGGGGGCAGGTGGTGCCCCGACTGTACCTGCTGCTACTTGCGCATTTTGCTCGCGAATGGCTGCAACGATTTCTGCACTCGTCAGATCTCTTGCCGCTACTTTTTCAGGGTCAAGCCAGACACGCATGGCGTAGTCACCAGCCCCAAACAAAATCACGGAACCAGCACCGGGGATACGAAGCACTTCATCGCGAACATTAAGTTGTGCATAGTTGCGCAGGTACAGCGCATCTCGACTGTTGTCGGGGCTGACAAGATGCACCACCATCGTCAAATTGGGGCTCGACTTCTCAGTCGTTACACCAATCTGCCGCACAATATCAGGCAATCTGGGTAGAGCGCGATTGATGCGATTTTGAACAGCAGTCTCTGCAATCTCAGGGTTGGTGCCAATTCTGAAGGTCACGGTTACCGTGAGGCTACCGTCTGCAGTGGCTTGAGAGCTGTAATACAGCATGTTCTCAATCCCGTTGATCTGCTCTTCAAGCGGGGTAGACACCGTCTCACTGATGACCCGAGGATTCGCCCCTGGAAACTGCGCTCGAACAACGACCTGCGGTGGTGCAACTTCTGGGTATTCGGATACCGGCAGGCGAAAGATCGCCAAGACGCCGATCAAAAAAATGAAAATAGACAAGACAGCCGCAAAGCGAGGGCGATCAATAAAAAAACGTGAGATATCCATTGTGGTCGCCTTAATCTTTTTTGGCTTCAGCAGCGACTGGTGCTTTGGGCAACGGCATCCCTTTGTCATCCACCTTCAATACCTGAGGCGTCACCGGCACACCGGGGATGATGCGCTGCAAGCCATCGACGACCACGTGATCGCCTGGCTTGACTGCACCACCAGTGACGACACGCATATCGCCGTCAAGTTGCCCCAACTGCACAGGCTTAAAAGCTGGTTGCCCATCGGCGCCCACTACCACTACAAACTTGCGCGTCTGATCCGTCCCGATGGCGCGGTCAGGCACCATCACGACCTCTCTTGCATCGCTAATATCCATCGCAAGGTGAATCGCTAAGCCTGGCACGAACTCGCCCTTCGCGTTATCGAACGTTGCTCGCATCCGAATCGCACCTGTTTGGGCATTCAGCCGGTTATCAACGAAATCCAATTTACCTGTGTGGGGGTAACCTTCTTCATTAGCTAAGCCCATTCGTACCGCAGGCGTCTTGTCATTGGCGGCGCGCATACGCAGATAAACTTGCTCACTTGCATCGAAATAGGCGTACACACGGGCAACACCGGCAATGGTGGTCAGCACCACTTGTTCGTTCACTAAATTGCCAACGGTGACAGGCGCCCTCGACACACGCCCTGCGATAGGTGCACGGACACTGGCGAACTCTAGATTTAATTTGGCGTTACGCAGCGAGGCATCGGCTGACTGTTTGTCGTTGGCGCTGGTCTGAGCAGTCGCATTGATCTGGTCGAACTCTTGCTTTGAGATGCCGCCCGCTTCTTTCAGCTTTTGAGCGCGAACCAGTTCGATATTAGCGAGTTCGGCTCTGGTTTTGGCGGCTGCAAATTGCGCTTCAAGTCGCGCAACCTCTGCCGCGAAGGGTCGCTGATCAATCGTAAACAATAATTGTCCCTTGGCGACCATTGCCCCATCGGTGAAGTGAATCTGCTCGATCGTGCCGCTCACTCGTGGGCGAAGCTCGACAAAGTCGGTCGCTTCGAGTCGCCCGCTAAATTTTTCACTGTCAGTGAAGCTGTGTTGCACTGCCGGCACAACACTCACCGGCGCCGGACCGTGCCCGCCACCTTGTGGGCCAGCACCCTCTTTGCAGCCAGAGAGAGCCGTGAGTGTGACAATGAGCGTGAGCGCAGCGAAGGTTGTTTTCATGTTGATATGAGCGGGACTGACGTTGATTAACAGAGACGGGAAATCCACTTGATTTTGTGGTTTTCTGGATTTATTGATCGACTGACCAAAAATTGCATGATACGCTGTCAATATGACATGTCAAGTGAACCATTAATTAGAGATGATGAAATTCGGCCCCCTCTCAATGGCCAAATGCCGGGGCCGACCGCGCGCCTTTGATCGCGACTTGGCACTGGATACTGCCGTCCGGTTATTCTGGGATCGAGGTTACGAAGCGACATCGATCAGTGAGCTTGCGGCAGCGATGGGGATTCGGTCTGCCAGTCTTTACGCGGCGTTTGGTGACAAAGCCGGCCTATTCCAAGAAGCACTATCGCGTTACCAAACGCAAGTCGCGTTCGTCACGCCTTGCCTTGCACTGAGCCCCACTCGAGCTGCCATCGAGGCGTTGTTCAAAGAGTCTATCAAGCACTTCACGAATAAATCCGCCCCCAGCGGTTGCATGATGGTGCTATCCGGTTTGTCTTGTGATCGACAAGGGTCACCTGAGATTGACAGAATATTGACCGAGAAGCGCAAGGGCTTTGAACAGCTGCTGCTGGCACGCCTCAAGCGCGGTCAGCAGGAAGGCGATGTTGGCGCTGTGACAAACATCCATTCACTTGCCCGCTACCTGGTCATGACCTTTCAAGGTTTAGCCATTGCGGCAAGAGACGGACAAAGCGCGTCGCAGTTGACAGCCAGTGCTGAGCTGGCACTGCATGGCTGGCCAGTCAGTCAATGAGTCTACTGTCTGCTTCGATATATTCCTTTGGCGAATCATTGATATGACTACCGCAGCACTGCTTGATGCAGTTGACGCTGGTTACACTGACCAGTAAGCTCGGTAAGTTCAGATTACCATCCCACCTATACACTCGTTGAAGAGAGATCACATGACTGACCCCGTTGCCTACGTCCCCCCTAAGGTTTGGACTTGGTCCCAACCCAGTGGCGGTACTTTCGCCAATATCAATCGGCCCATTGCCGGCCCAACCCACGAGAAAATACTGCCAGTGGGTCGTCACCCACTGCAACTGTATTCATTGGGTACGCCTAACGGGGTTAAAGTGACGATCATGCTCGAAGAGTTGCTCGCTTTAGGGCATACGGGGGCAGAGTATGACGCTTGGCTGGTCAATATCCGTGAGGGTGATCAGTTTGGTTCAGGGTTCGTTGACGTGAATCCCAATTCAAAGATACCAGCGCTCATGGATCACAGTGGTGCGCAACCGCAACGTGTTTTTGAATCAGGCTCTATTCTGCTCTACTTGGCAGAGAAATTTGATGCGTTCTTACCCAAAGAACGCTCAGCCCGGACTGAAGCCTTGAACTGGTTGTTCTGGCAAATGGGCAGCGCACCCTATTTAGGCGGTGGCTTTGGTCACTTCTATGCGTACGCACCTACCAAGATCGAATATGCAATCGATCGTTTCGCAATGGAAGTCAAACGAGAGCTTGATGTCCTTGATCGCCGCTTGGCTGACAACGAATATTTGGCGGGTAACGAATACACCATTGCCGATATCGCTGTCTTTCCCTGGTACGGTGGACTCGTCAGAGGTTGGTCTTATGGTGCTGCTGAATTTTTGAGTGTTCAGGATTACAAGCACGTTCAGCGTTGGGCCGAAATGATCTTCGCTCGTCCCGCGGTCAAGCGTGGGCGAATGGTCAACCGAATGACGGGCGAACCTTCAGAGCAATTGCTTGAGCGTCACGACGCGAGTGACTTCGAAACGAAGACGCAAGACAAAATTCAGGCAGCAAAATAACTCACGGACAGGCTAAGCGGCCTCTGGTCTACGCAGCTTGACGAGTTGTTCTATGCCAACGGTAAAGTAATCAGCTGGCCCCCCCGCTCTCAGTACGTGCCCCGCCTCGGCCGTTTCGTAAATACCGTCTTTCAGCAATGATCGATCGATATGCACCTTAACGACTTCCCCGAGCACCAACCAAGTCGGCACTTTCTCGCCTGACATCCCTTTTAATTGAATGATATCGCTGCACTTGCATTCAAAGGCCACTTTGGCCTGAGCGACCCGCGGCGGCATCACCAGCACAGAAGATGCTTGCGTGAGCCCAGCGGCATCAAACTCACTGACATCCGGTGGGTACGGAAAACACGATTGATTCATGGCCTGCATCAAATCAAACGTCACTAAGTTCCAAACGAATTCGCCCGTTTCTTCAACGTTTTTAACCGTGTCTTTGTAGCCTACACTTGAAAACCCAATGATCGGTGGGACATAGTTAAACGCATTAAAAAAACTGTAGGGCGCAAGATTGACCACCCCTGCTTTGCTCTGCGTTGAAATCCAACCAATGGGTCTTGGGCCAACGATGGCGTTAAAGGGATCATGCGGTAAACCGTGCCCATTTTTGGGTTCGTACGAATGAAAATCGATCATGAGAAGATCCTTAAACATAACTGCTTCTATTCGAGTGCCCTAAGCCTTAGCTCAGTGCAGGTGCTGCGGGAAAGTCGACAGGAATTTTCGTTGTGCCGTGAAGGTAGTTACTGATTATCTTGTCTCCAATGACAACAATAACATCCACAAGGTTCGCATCGCTCCATCCCGCATCGAAGAATTGCTCAACGAGCTCCTGGTCAGGGTGGCCACGCTCGATTGCGATGCTCTTCACCAACTTAGCTAACGCATCCAACCTCGCATCGAACGCAGCTGATCCTTGGCGAATTTCAATCAATTGCGCTGGCGTGAAGCCCACCATCTTTCCAAGCGCAGTATGCGCAGCCAGGCAATATTCACATTCATTCACTTGACTCACAACAAGATTCACCACCTCGCGAGCTTTCGGCGATAGCGATCCTTTCGCATTTTGCAACGCGAGATAAGTCGCTAAGGCGGTTTCAGACAGTGCAAACGTTGCGTACAAGTTAGGAACGAAAGACAAACTCTTTTTGAGTTGATCGAAAATCGCCTGGTTGTTTGTACTGACTTGTTCGTAGGTTGGAACGTTGATCGCTTTCATCTTGAATCCATTTTGTGTTTAAGGTGGCTTTATTTTGATTCAATCCGAGACAGCCGACTAGACGCCCACTTTGCCTATAATATATTCTCCAAAAGAATATATTTATCATGAATAAACTCTTAGCGTTACAGACTTTTGTGCGTGTTGTCGAAGCGGGCGGTTTCTCTGCCGTGGCAAAAGAATTTGGGTCAACTCAAAGCGCTGTCAGCAAGCGTGTTGCCGCCCTCGAGGATGAGCTGGGGGTAAAGCTTCTGTCTCGCACGACACGTTCGATATCCCTGACCGAAGCGGGCGAGCGATACTTCGAAGAGGTCAGACGCCTCGTCGCCGAATTTCAAGCGGCTGAATCAGCGCTTCAAACGGGTGAACAACAGCTGACAGGCATCTTGAGAGTCGCAGCATCGGTGGGCTATGGCAGGCGCGTTCTGATGCCCCTCGTTGATCAATTTCTATCTGAACACCCGGCGGTCAACATTCACTTGAATCTCAATGATGGTTTCATTGACATCGTGGAACAAGGGATTGACGTCGCGATAAGAATTGGTGATTTGCCAGATAGTTCTTTGTTAGCGAGAAGAGTGGGGACGACGCACCGAGCTTTGATGGCAAGTCGTGAGTATTTAAAAAAAACCCAAAAGTCAATTGGCATCCCGAAAATCCCAGCCGACTTGCAAGCTCACCAGTGCATCATTTACACAGGACTGCAGAGCCGAAATGTTTGGGAGTTCACGTCGAAAGATGGCTCAAGTGTGAAAGTGCGCGTATCGGGTAATTTTCAATCAAACAGTTCAGAGGCAGTCAGAGCCGCTGGTCTGAGTGGCATGGGTCTTTGTTATTCACCAACGTGGCTGTTTGTCGATGAGTTAGCGTCGGGCGATATACAAATTCTTTTGAAAGACTGGCCGATGCGATCGTTACCGATTCATGCGGTCTATTCACCGCAAAGAAAGAGCTCTGCGAAAGTCAAAGCATTCGTGGAACACTTGTCAAAACACATCGGCAACCCAATCGCCTGAATCAGCGGGTACGCCATCGGATTTCAGGCCAGCTGCATAACGGGTATTCATAATAAGGTATGTTATGGCAGTTGTTTGATTTTGTCCTACAACCCTCGAAAGGATCAATGATGCTTAAGCTCTATTTCCACCCTTCACCCAATCCCATCAAAGTCGCTCTGTACCTCGAAGAAACAAATACACCGTACGAGATCGTGGTCACTGACACACGCAAAGGTGATCAGCATAAGCCTGAGTTTCGCCAAATCAATCCCAACGGCAAAACACCTGCCTTGGTGGATGGCGACATCCAAGTCTTCGATAGCACCGCAATCATGCTTTATCTGGGTGAAAAACTTGGTAAGTTCATGCCAGCAAAGACGCCTGCAGCTCACGCAGAGTTTTATTCGTGGCTGATGTTTCTGGCAACAGGCATCGGCCCATATTGCGGCCAGCTCGTTCATTTCAAACACTTTGCCCCCGAGAAGCTCGAATACGCTATCAATCGCTATGATTTTGAAGCGTGGCGTCACTGGGATATTCTGGAGGCTCGTCTTTCAAAGCAACCCTATATGCTCGATGAATATGGGATTCTAGATATGTCTGTTTGGGCTTGGGCAAGGATGATCCCCTTCTTTTTGGGGCCAGACGCTTGGGGAAAGTTGCCTAGCGTTAAACGCTTGTTGGACGAAATTAATGCCAAACCAACCGCCCAAGCGGTTGAGGCGATCAAGACGCAACATACGTTCAAAACAGAAGTGGATGAAGAATCGAGAAAGAATCTCTTCCCAAGTAACGAGCGTCTGAAGCAATAACACCCGAAGCACATGCGTTCGGTGTCCTAATACGTGTGTGCTTTAACAGACAGAGCAAACCAGCCAACCAACCTACTCTCATCTTACTGAATCTCATTTTGCAGAGTCAGGATTGGAGTTGTGATGAAAAATTTGCGGATATTGAGTTTTGGTGTCGTGATGCTCGTCGCGCCTGGGGGATGCTCAGGTATGTCTCGGCAGGGGCAGGATACAGCGATCGGGGCTGGTGTCGGGGCGATCGGCGGTGCAGTGCTGACGGGCGGTAGTGGATTAGGGACCGTTGGAGGTGCCGTCGTTGGTGGCGTGGTTGGGCACGAAGCGGGTCGCTAGACAGACATCACCTGAGGCGCCAGCCCGTTCAAGGTTGCCGCCTCAGGTTTAGCTTAATCGACCACTAAGGTTTCGTCGAATTCATAAGGCGTTGTGCCGTAATAATGATGCACGCCCTTTGCCCATGTTTGGTCTGACATATCAGGCCAGTTATCTTTGTCGAAACCAGGCGCACTCTCTAACCTGCTTTTAGAGACATCTAGCGTAAAGCGCTTGTTCAAGGTATCCAAAATAAGCGCACGCCATGGGACGGCAAACAACTTCTCCCCCATACCCAGCACACCACCGAAAGACAACACGGCATAACTGACTCGACCTGCCGCAACATCAAGCATGATTTCTTTGATATCGCCTAAATGGTCATCTTGACGGTTATAGACGTCATTGCCCCTCAGCGTGTTTGCGCCCATTAAGCGCGGGCCCGGACCAGTATGCTCGGCCATGGCATACATACCGTAAGTGTCTTGATCTAAATAGTTCATGAGATTTCCTTTTGGGTGAAGTGGACGACCACCATCACGAACCCGGTTTGGGTTCAAATCCAGACTAGTCTCGACAAGTCGGGCTGTCCGTGCGGTTGCGGACAGACGTTGGCCCTAGTATTAATGCGTTCCGGGCGGAAGAAAGTCAATATCGACTGAAAACTCGTGGGTCTCTTGGCCTGCCCATAATTCAGCCGAAAAGCCGGGGTAACTCGCTCGACGCACGCCCGCCAGAGCTGCATCATCGAGCATGTTTGAGTTAGACGAGTCTTGCACTTTGGCTGACTGCAATACCCCAGCGCGGTTTAGAACAAACACGATCCGCACTTTACCTTGAGGACGCTCCTGACTTGCTTGCCGGCCTGTCGGATACCGCTTGGTCGCATTGAGCATCCCTTGCACCTTACGCACGTACTCCCCCTCTAAGGAGGCAACGCCAGGCGCAGCGACTTGGGCTTGACTCGATGCAGAGGTTGTAGCAGCCGCCGATGCTGGTGTGGTTGGCGCTTGAGCCGCTGTGTCTGGCAACTGCACCATATCCGCTTTGGGCTGCGCAACCTTTGGCAAAGGTGTCTTGGGCTGCACTGGTGTGGGCGTTGGTGGTGGCACGGGCGCTGGCTTTGGCGGCGGAGGAACAGGTGGTGGTGGGACTGGTGGCGGAGGGGCTGGAATTGACACTTCCTGAATCAACACAGACGCCGCTGGTTTTGCTGGCTGCTTATGGTTCGTTGAAAACTCTGAGAGTAAGATCCATAACAGCACCACATGAAACACCACCACGGCAACAAGGCCCCCATGGCGTGCCAACCAACCCTTGCTGTGAACGGCATCAAAATCGTTGACGGAAAAATCAGTCGCCATGCTTGCATTAGCGGCCATATTGCTCGTTCCCATCGATGACAATTTTGTTCAAGCCCTTGCGCCGAGACATCGACAAGACAGAAATCAATGCAGAATACTTGCTGTGTCGATCAGCCGTTATGTGCACCGTCGGCGGGTCGGACTGCGCTGCGGCAGACTGCATCAGCTGTTCGAGTGCCTGTGCATCAACAGCAGAACCTTGCCAACTTGTTTCCCCACTGGAAGCAATCGTCAAATCAATTTTCTCTGGCACAGGAAGATTGTCGACCGCTGCAACCGGCATACTCATATTGACAGAATGCAATTGAATTGGGATCGTGATGATCAACATGACCAAGAGCACTAACATCACGTCAATCAATGGTGTGGTGTTCATGTCAATCATGGGCTCAGCATCGTCTGCATCACCATCCGAAGGGATTTGCATTGCCATGGGCTTATGTCATCCTGTGTTTATTTGATTGCCTGCCTAGCCACCCAACGGTGGCGGCTCGGTAATGAAAGCGATTTTGATAATGCCTGCGCGCTGACATGCCAACAGGACTCGGCCCACGCCTTCATAATCCGAATCAAGATCACCCCGAATTTGTACATCGGGCTCATCCTTCTGCGCACTCACAATTTTCTTCAATTGTTCGGTTAGCTCGTCAACGTTGGCAAGTTGCTTGTCGAAGATAAAAAGGCCACCAAGCTTACTGACAGAAATAATCACTGTCTCTGGCTTTGACTCACGTGCTTCGAGACGCTCTCTGGGCAGCGAAACAGGAATGGACGTCGTGACAACAGGAATCGTAATCAGAAAAATAATGAGTAAGACCAGCATCACGTCTACCAGCGGCGTCGTGTTGATCTGACCCATGACCTCTTCGTCGTTATCGTCTGAACCGATCTGCATTGCCATAACAAAAAATCCGCTTTCTCTATTGACTGTCTGGTGAAAGTACCGATAAGGCCATCTCTAACGGCTTAGCGCTTGCTTGTTGCCACCAGCAAATTGGCATGAATGTTGCCACTAAATTTTTGAATGCCTTGCATGATCATTTTGTTACGACGCACCACGACGTTGTAGCCAAGCACTGCCGGGACAGCAACCGCCAAACCAATGGCAGTCATGATGAGTGATTCACCGACGGGCCCAGCAACTTTATCAATGCTTGCTTGGCCCGAGAGGCCGATACTGACCAAGGCGTTGTAGATACCCCACACCGTGCCGAACAACCCCACGAAAGGTGCCGTTGAACCAACTGTCGCCAAAAACGACAGCCCCTTTTGCATGCTTTGTTGAACAGAGGTGTTTGCTCGCTGCAAGGTCAACATCACCCAGTCGTTGAAGTCAATCGAATCGCCCATTGCCTGATGTTTTGCGGCATTGCTGATCGCTTCTTGTGCAACAAAACGGAAAGGGCTATTGGCCGCTAAATCCTGCGTTGCTTGTGCAAGATCATTTTGCTTTGCCAAGCGCAACATGGCGTCTCTTTGTTGACCCAGCATTCTCTGCTGCTCAAGTAGCTTAGAGACAATCAGATACCAGCTCATGACGCTCATCAATACCAGAATACAGAGGGTTCCCTTGGCGACTAAGTCACCTTGCGACCACACTGCTTTCAAACCGTAAGGATTTTCTGTTGATGCGACCGCTGTGGGTGCTGGGTTGTTGGTGGGTTGTGCGATTGCCGGTTGTGGTGCCATCGACATTGAGAGTTGCAACAGCAGCGCACAGCAGGACGCCTTTAAAAACACAAAAAAACGTGGCATGACAAGAACTCCGGACAAACTTATTGAGGATCGCTTCACTAATTTCAAGCACGCACAGCAAAAGATTTAGGTGCGCAGTGTATCGATCGAATGTGACAAAAATGCTTCTAATTTATGACAACAAATGTCAATAGCTAATTAGCGTACTTGCAAAGAATTTGTAATATTGACTGGTTACTGTTTTCGGGTTTTGTTCTCACCTGAGTTTTTCATTGGAGCCATCCTTCGCCATGCGTCACTTCAAATTAAACACACTGGCAGTCTGCATTGCCAGCCTCTCATTTGCATCCCTGTCTTGGGCACAAACCGCAGCTAGTAACAGTTCGGGTACCACAGATGTGGGCCGTATTTCGGTCGAAGGGTTACCGGGTGGCACAAGCACTGGCTTGATCTCTCAAGAAGAATCACCCAAGGCACGCAGCTCAGTGAACAAAGAGGCCATTGAAAAACTGAATCCCGCCTCGAACCCTTACCAGATGATGGATTTGTTACCTGGCGTCAACACTTTTAGTCAGGACGGCACTGGTTTGTTCGGTGGCGGCTTAAGAGTGCGCGGCGCCAATAGCGATCAAATGGGCTTCACGGTTAATGGCGTGCCTGTCAATGACTCAGGCAACTTCGCCGTCTATCCCATGGAGTACGTTGACTCTGAAAACATTTGTGAGGTCTTCCTGACGCAAGGATCGACCGACACCGATGCCCCACACACCGGCGCCTCGGGCGGCAACGTCGGTATCACCTATTGCGCACCCGAAGATAAATATCGCTTTCGTGTCGCACAAACCATCGGTCAATTGGGGATGCGCCGCACGTATTTGAGAGTTGACACGGGCAAGTTTGCCGACGACAAAGCGAAAATGTTTATTTCGTACTCAAACACCTATGCTAATCAGTTTCAAGGGCCTGGTAGCGCGCAGCGCGAACACATCGATTTTGGTGCAGAAGTCCGCCCAGATAATCAATGGTTGCTGACCAGCAATTTGTCGGTGAACAAAATGTTCAACAACAATTTCCCGACCTTAACGCAGGCGCAGATCGATAGCGGCGGCAGAGATCAGACCTACAGCTCGACGGCGGCGGTCAATCCAATCGGTATCAAGGGCGTCGCACAAACAGTTTCCCCAGTCACGTTGGCGAATACGTATTACCAAAACTCGGTGAACCCTTTTATCGATGTGATTTGGTCGGGTAAGGTCGAATACAAAGCCAGCAAAGATGTGTCATTTTCAGCTGAGCCCTATTTCTGGTACGGCCACGGTACGGGCGGCACTTTGCAGAAAGTGCTTGGCGAATCTGCAAATGTTGGCTCGAACTTGAATTACGGTATTGCCGATATCAACAAAGATGGCGATACACTCGATAAGCTCTACGTCTATAACGGTAGCGTCACCGAAACCTATCGCCCGGGCATCACCTTGAAATCAAATATCCGGGTTGATAACCACGACCTGTTGATCGGCACCTGGTTTGAACAGGCGCGTCATTATCAAACTGGGCCTGCACAAGCGTTTGACAGCACCGGGGGCGTCGCAGATGCGTGGCTCTTTAGCAATAACAACTACCTCAAATACAACAATGGTCAGTATTACATGTCGCGCAACACGCTCACCGTTAGCACCGCAGGATCGATTTTCGCGCAGGACAATATCCATTTGATGGACGATAAGTTGTTGGTGCAACTCGGATTACGTGAGACGGGTATTCAGCGGACGCTGAACAACTATGCAAGCTCACAATCTGGTGGTGGTGCCGACTACGACATCAACGCAACGTACTCGAAACTATTGCCCAGCCTAGGCTTACGCTACCGCTTAGACGAACAGCAACATGTCTTTTTCAACGTTGCACAAAACATGCGTGCGCCCAATAACAGCGTGCTGACAGGTCTTTTGCAAGGGGGCAGCGTTGTTAATGGCGTATTGACCGGCGCAACGTTGAGAGACCCAACCGTGACGATGGAAACATCGACGAATTTCGATTTGGGTTACCGCTGGGCCTCAGACAAATGGACCTTCTCAAGTTCGATTTACTACATCGACTTTAAGAATCGTATCGCTTCTGCTTACGATCCCAACAGCAACATCACGACCGATATGAACGTCGGTGGGGTAACCACCAAGGGTATCGAACTAGAACTTGGCTATAAGCTCACCAATGCTTGGTCTTTGTATGGTTCAGCAAGTTACAACACCAGCACATTGAAGGATGATATCCCCTACAGTGCCACGGTCAGCTTACCTACCTCTGGTGCACAAATGCCAGACACCCCGCATTGGCTCGCGGGTATGCGCCTCGCTTACAACACGGGCACTTGGTACGGCAATCTTGATATGAAGTACACCGGCACGGCATACTCAACACTGGTCAACGACGAGTCAATGCCAGGCTATACACTGTTTAACGGCACCATCGGGTATCACTTCGAAGACTTCGGTTACTTCAAGAACCCATCGGTTCAGTTAAATGTGTACAACATCTTCAATCAAAACTACCAGCGTATCAGTTCGCCCAGCGGTAGCTCGTTTACCTCGAATGCGGTTGCGTTGCCCGGTATTGCAGCATCGGCACCCGCGTATTACATCGGTGCACCGACGTTCGTGTCAGTCACCATGCGCACGGACTTCTAAGCTAAGTCTAGCCTCGCCGAAAAATGGCGTATCGAAACCCGGTACACCGTTGATAGATGGCATAGACGCGTTAACGCTCACCAGCGTTGACGCGTTTTTTTTGAGTAAACTGTCAGCAATCAATAAGAAGGACAGAGACAATGACAAACCTCAATAAAGTCGGCGGTCATATTGCGTCACCAGAGGCACGAATCGACGCGGTTCAAGCCTTGATGCACGAACGCGGCATGGATCCGGCGGCGGCGATTGCCAAAGCTCGACACTCGACTGAAGAAGAGTGGATCCCAAGAAACGGTGCACGCATGGTCGCTAAGGCATGGACAGACCCCGCTTACCGCCAGCGCTTGTTAACTGACGGCAAGGCGGCAGCAGCAGAATTAGGGTTTAGCATGCCACCGCACCACGGCTATCTCGTGGCACTTGAAAACACGCCTGATGTGCATAACGTGATTGTTTGTACTTTATGTTCATGCACCGCGTTTACGATTATCGGCCTGCCACCTGACTGGTACAAAAATTTAGAATATCGAGCGCGCGCCGTGCGTGAGTCTCGCACGGTATTGCGTGAGATGGGGCTGGATCTGCCCGCCACGACTGAAATTCGGGTGTGGGACACGACCACCGATACACGCTACATGGTGTTGCCTCTGCAGCCCCCCGAAACCGTTGGGTGGCCGGAAGCAAAGTTGATTGAGCTCGTGACCAAAGAATCGATGATAGGCGTCACCCGCCTCATGGGGAGTTAACCCATGGATGGCATACATGACTTGGGCGGTCGCCAAGGGTTTGGATCAATTGGTTACGCGCCTGACGCTGAAGTCTTTCACGAAGACTGGGAAAAGCGTGCCAATACGCTTTATGGCCTGGCCGTGCGGCTTGGCATTTTTAATATGGACGAGTACAGGCACGCCATTGAACGCATGGCGCCCAGACACTATATGTCCGCCAGTTATTACGAACGCACTTTAACAAGCCTCGCCACCCTCCTTGTTGAAAAAGGGGTCGTCACACACGCTGAGCTTGAAAAAATGGCAGGGGGAAAGTTTCCGTTGGCTGGGCAGAGCGCCCAAGGTCGCGGCAACGCCTCAGACAGACAGCCATTCAAGCCGGGGGACAGGGTACAGGTTCGCGATGAGTCTTTTGCAGGGCACATCCGCATGCCTGCCTATATTCGAGGCAAATCAGGGGTGGTCATACGAGAAACGCCTGCTTACCACTTCCCTGATGCCCATGCACATGGCGTTAAAGCCATGCCCGAGCCCACTTACGACGTTGCTTTTAAGACCGAAGACCTCTGGCCAGGGACTTCTGATTCGGCAACCGTTAACGTGGGGGTGTTTCAGAGTTATTTGCTGCCAACGGGCTGAGCCGAAAAAAATAGCCGATAGTGGCCACGCTTCAATATAATCGGTGGCTTACCAATCGGTAGAGGGCGCGCTAGTATCGCCTTCTTCGCAAATCAAGAAACGGCTAAAACTGATCAATGTCTACAGCAAACAGATACTCTGATATCCGATTCCTCATCGTGGATGATATTGCCGCAATGCGGCGTATCATCAAAAATTCGCTGAAAGAAATTGGCTACATGAATTTTTCGGAAGCGGAAGACGGCATGGTAGCTTCAAAACTTCTTGCTCAACAAACTTTCGATATCGTGATCGCTGATTTGGACATGCCGGCAATGGACGGTCTGACTCTGGTGAGTGTCATGAAAGCAGACCCAAAAATGGCCAAGATCCCCGTCTTGATCATTTCAGCCGAAGCTGACAGAAAAAAGATTGTCTCCGTCATTTCGGCCGGTGCCTACGGCTACATTATCAAACCCTTCACCATTGCAAAACTAGATAGCAAAATCACAGAAATATTAGATAAAGTTGAGCAACAAGGCTAAGTGTCTTGACCAATCACAGCAAGTTAATGGCCCACAGCGAGCGGCCTCAAGCCTTCGAAGCACTAAAAATCCCTAGTTTTGGGATGTTTGTCGGGACATTTGTGCTGACCATGGCGCTGTTGGTCCTTCACGGTCTTGCGGGCGTGTTTTGGATGACGTCCAGCCAAGTGCTGCTTTATGACATCGTTGGGGTAGAGCACCTTGCCAGCGCTGTCCGTCTGAACGCCACGGCACGTTATTTTGGCGTTAATGTATTCACAGCGCCATCGAGCTGCAATGCCGGTGTAACGATTCACGGTTAACGATGCATGACTCACGACCCACTCCCCTGACTGGATAACAACATGACTGACAAACTAGTGCGCATCGAACACGATTTACTTGGCGATCGAGAAGTGCCAGCGCACGCCTATTATGGGGTGCACACCTTACGTGCCGTCGAAAATTTTCCGATTTCTGGTACTGCCATTTCCATTTATCCCGATCTCATTCACGCCTTGGCATCGATTAAGCAGGCGGCTGCCCAAACGAATCAAGCACTTGGGCTGTTATCGCCTGAGCACGCCAATGCAATTATTGCCGCGTGCCTTGAACTGAAAGCAGGCAAGCTACACGATCAATTTGTGGTCGATGTGATTCAGGGCGGTGCTGGCACTTCAACGAACATGAACGCCAACGAAGTCATTGCCAATCGTGGACTAGAACTGCTGGGGCATCAAAAGGGCGAATACCAATATCTGCACCCCAACGAGCATGTGAACATCAGTCAAAGTACCAACGATGTGTATCCAAGTGCGTTGAAAATTGCGGGTCACGCGGGCGTGATGCAACTCGCGGCTGCCATGGAGGTTCTACGTCAGGCCTTTGCAGAAAAAGCAATCGAGTTCAGTGACGTTCTGAAAATGGGTCGTACGCAATTGCAAGACGCCGTGCCCATGACCTTAGGGCAAGAATTTTCGACCTATGCAGTGATGCTAGAAGAGGATATTGAACGTCTGAACGAAGCCGTACAACTGATTCATGAAATCAATTTGGGCGCGACCGCCATTGGCACGGGCATCAACGCCCACCCAGATTACGCCCGCTTGGTTTGCCAACAGCTCGTGGCCATCACCGGCATCCCGCTGAAAACCGCGCCCAACTTAATCGAAGCCACGCAAGATTGCGGCAGCTTTGTGCAGTTGTCGGGTGTGCTCAAACGGATCGCTGTCAAGCTTTCAAAGATTTGCAATGACTTGCGCCTATTGTCCTCAGGCCCTCGGGCCGGCTTCGCGGAAATCAACCTACCCCCGATGCAAGCAGGGTCATCGATCATGCCTGGCAAAGTCAATCCAGTGATCCCGGAAGTGGTCAATCAAATCGCCTTCGAAGTGATCGGCAACGACATGACCATTAGTTTTGCCGCAGAGGCAGGACAATTGCAACTGAACGCCTTCGAACCCATCATTGCTCACAGCATTTTTAAAAGCGTGACGCACCTGCGTGCAGGTTGTTTGACGCTCGCAGAAAAATGTATCAAAGGCATCACCGCCAATCGCGAAAGCCTGCGTCGCAACGTGGAAAACTCGATTGGGTTGGTCACGGCGTTGAATCCCTACATCGGCTACGCCAACGCCACTGCAATCGCACAAGAAGCCTTGTTATCGGGCGGTAGCGTCTACGAGTTAGTGTTGAGCAAAGGTCTACTGACTAAAACACAACTCGATGAAATCTTGAAACCAGAAGTGCTGACGCAACCACGCACAATGGTTCAACTATAAAGTGCCTTTAAAGGGCCGTGTGTTGATTGGTGGCTAGTGGATAGACGCATACATGATTTTTTCTTGCGTCGCCTCAAGCCCATTGAACTCTTCAACAATGCGCCCTTGACGTGACACGAGGATACGGTCGGATAACAGCATAATCTCGGGCAGGTAAGACGAGATCACCACCACGGCGAGCCCTTCGTCAGCGAGACGACGAATGATATCGTGGATCTCAGCCACCGCGCCCACGTCTACCCCGCGTGTTGGTTCATCGAAAATCACGAGCTTGGGATTTTGAATCAGCGATTTAGCAATGACCACCTTTTGCTGATTGCCGCCCGACAGCTCGATGACGTTTGCTTGCGCAGTGACTGAACGAATGTTGAGCTTCTCACGCCAAGTTTTGCCCACGCTTTTTTCTTCTTTACTCGACGTAAGCACCCGTTCGAGCCGTTCTTTGGCGAGCACGCCTGCATAGATATTGCGAGAGATAGACATCGTTTCAAAGAAACCGTCAACCTTACGATCTTCGGTGATGTACGCAATGCCTTGAGCGACCGCGCTCGCGGGCACGCGATAGCGCACGGGGCGGTCGTTGAAAATGATTTTCCCACCGTGCGTGTAATCGCGTTTGTTCACGCCTGCCACGACTTTAAAGGTTTCGGTGCGCCCTGAACCAATCAGACCGAAAACCCCTGTGATTTGCCCTGCGAAGATTGAAAACGAGGTGTTTCTCACCATCGTGCCCATTCGCAGGTTTTGCACACTCAACACTCGTTTACCCGCGGGTCGTGCAGTCTCTTTTTTACCGTATAAGGTATTGGACAGATCACGACCCACCATCGCGCGGATGATTCGTTCGCGATCAAAATTGACCGTGTCGTCCGAGACGATTAACTTGCTGTCACGCATGATCGTGATGCGATCGGATATCTCCAGCGCTTCCTCAAGTGCATGCGAGATAAAGATAATAGAAACACCATCGCCTTTTAACTTTCGGATCAAATCGAAAAAGTAGCGCTTTTCTTCAGGTGTCAATGTCGCCGTTGGTTCATCAAAAATGATGACCCGCGCCTTGTGCAGGACGGCACGGGCGATTTCAACCATCTGCTTTTGCGCGGCGCCCAGCTCACTAACGGTTTTGGTCGGATCGACCTTGAAGTTAAGCGATTGCAGCAATTGTTGAGAGGCAATGTAGAGCGCCCGCAGTCGATTAAAAGCCTTCTCATTACCTAAGTAGAGGTTCTGCCCCACCGTCATGGTTGGCACTAGACTGGTTTCTTGAAAAACCATCGCAATCCCTTCGCGCTGTGCCTCTACGGGATTACGAAACTGCACCCGCCTGCCTTCGAGCAACATCTCTCCCGCACTGGGTTCGACGACCCCCGCCATGATTTTCGTGAGCGTTGATTTGCCAGCCCCGTTTTCGCCGCACAGGGCGTGCACTTCACCTTTGTGCAAAGTGAAATCAACACCATCGACAGCAGGCACGCCGCCGTAGGCTTTTGTGACACCCTTGAGTTCCAGAATTGGAGCCATCATCCTTACCTCTTATTTGATGTCAGACAGTGAGAGCCGCAGCACTTTATTCGCCCCTTTGGATAGCACCAACAACGCCCCATCGAACTCGGCCACCGCCGTCACCCCGTGATGACGGCCGCCTACGCGGCTATGCAGCGAGTACAGAGGTTGAAAGTCAGCGCCCAGGCGTACGACTAAACCATACGAACGCGCGGGCGCCCATGGCTTGAGCACCCCCATCTGCCGGACGCCGCCTTGTTGCAGAGGTTCGATGAAGTCCTGTCCCGAACAGAGCGCAGGGGCTATCCAATATTTGGGATCAACAGTCGCCATCATTTCACGCTTGAAGCCCGTTTCGCGCAACACAAATTCGACCAGCTGATTGCGTGGTGCAAATACCGTCAACCAATAGCCCCCATCGCCCGCCTGAATGAGTCGGGACGGGTATCCCGGCAAGTCCTGGCACATGCTGCTCGACACCCCATTTGCTACACGAACAATACGATGCCCCCAAGATTCAGCGGTATAGATGTGACCTTGCTCATCGACCACGGCGCCGAATGCATATTTCAACCCATGGGCAAGCACGCTTAACTGGTCGTTGTCGGGCCAGTACTGAAACACTCGCCCAGTCGCGCCAGCACTGAGCAAATCCCGCGTCCATTCAGTCTGTGGATAATGCTCAGAACCCTCGCTGATAATGACAGCCCCCTCTGGATGCTCGCAGACTGCATTGATGCATCCGCCAGACGCCGACGTTGTCACTTGGTATTGCTTGCCGTCGAGTTGCCCACCGATGAAGTACAAACACCCACGGGTCGCAGCGATAAGGCCATCACGGTAAGCAGTCAGCGCCTGAACAGGTTCAGCCAAAGTAGCTATCGTTTGTTGACAGCCGGTTGGATCGACACACAGCACCGTCATTCCACTGGCAACCACCAACCGCCCATCAGCCATCACGCAAAGATCTTCGAGATCTGGGGCTTGAAAAAAAACCTCGGCATTTTCAAGCAGATGATTGGGCTTGAGCGGCCCATCTAGCACCGGCACCGAGGTATCTGCCTCACCAGTGCCAAAGAACCGATCCCGCGCCCGTTTGAGTTGTTTGAGCATGATTTACCTCGGGCTAAGCGGATGTTGGACGAAATGGGGATCTGCGCCCTCAAGACGTAAACGGCCAATACGATTGTTGGATATGCCACCCAGATAGAGATAGCCTTTATGCTCTCTCATCGAGGTAATCATCGGATGATTTTCGCCGCCTTTGTCCCAATAAGATTCCAGCACCACGCCGCTCAAGTCGCACTTGATGACACACCCGACGTTGATGTTGGGCGACATCCATTCGTCTTGCCCCAGCCGCTTAACCATACGGCCTCGAAAACCAGGCCACCGCATCGCCAGGTCAAAAGACGGGCTACGCATACCCATCAACGCAATCCAGAAATTGCCGTCTGAGGCGCGATTGATATTATCAGGATAGCCAGGCAAATCCGGTATCACGACAGTCACTTGCCCTTTTTTCGGCCCATCAAACCAGTAACGGCTGATACGACAAGCCCAACTTTCGGCAAACAGCAGTGACTCACCGTCGCCCACCATGCAAACGCCGTTGGGGAACACCAAGTTCTTTAACACGGTCTGCGTTTTGTCTGTTTTGGGGTCGTAACAGATGATTCGCCCGTTGCCGCGCGCTTCCAAACTGTCGATGGGCCACTCACTCATTTCATAGCGAATTGTCGCTTCAGAGAAATAAATTCGGCCGTCAGGGGCGATATCCAGGTCATCTGCCAGTCTTAGACGACTATCGTCATTGACCGTGTTCCAAGAGCGGTTAGTGGTGTCGGTTATTTTCTCGACCACGCGATCAACGTGCCTGACTTTGTACAACCCCATGCCGCCGACACATACGCACAAGTCGCCCGCCGCATCAAACGCCATGCCCAGCGGTTGACCACCGATATGGGCATAGACTTCCATCTGTTGATAATCAGGCGCATAAAACTTCACGATGTCTCCGTGACGAGTGCCGCAATACAAATGGTCGTCGGCGTCAAGAATGACATCTTCCGGCGACTCAACTCGCGCGAGCCCAATCAGTTCAGTTGAACCAAGCTTGTTATTGACAGCAAATGGCGTACCTTCTGCGATCGACGCGGCGGTGGGCATTGGCAAATACCCGGGGCTGACATACATCTGTCTGATGGCTTTGCCTCGATTCTTGAACCACCGGATATCCAAGGTCACAGCAAGAATCATGATGGCACCCAACAGGATGCGGATAAAACCCGCTTGCACAGCGAGACCTCGCAAGCTGTTCGTGACGATCAAGATAATTAAGGTGCCCAGCACCACCTTCATGGCCGAACCCTTGCCCCCGCCCAGGCGTATGCCACCGAGCAAAGCTGCTGCAAGGACAACGATTTCCAAGCCTAGACCGGTATCGGCGCTACTGCTATCGACTCGAGCCGCAAACAGGACAGCAGCCACGCCAGCCAGCATCCCTGAGGCGACATAGGCAAGCGCAGCGATGCGATTAACAGGTAGCCCCGAGTTATAGGCAGAGCGTCGCGAGCCCCCCACCGCTAGCAAACGCCACCCGCCGCGCATCCGTGTCAAAAACATGTGGAAACCAATCGCAACGAGGGCAAAAATCCAGGTAGAAATGGGAAGGCTGATGAGCTTGCCGCTGCCCAAAAAATCCCAAATGTCGGACTCGGGAATTGTCGACGCGATGCCGACGGCCCACTTGAATTGAATCAAGTTATAAATGGCACGCAGCACGATCAGTGTCACCATCGTGGTGAGAAAGGCACGAAGTTTCAGGTAACCAATGAGCACGCCGTTGATGCCACCCAGTGCCGCCCCAACCAGAAGCGTCGCCAGAATCGCTGACGGGGCCGACCATGCTTGAACGTGGATGAGATAAAGCACCAACACATTACAGATCGCGTAGATCGAGCCCACACTGAGATCAATGCCGCCGACAATCAAAACGATCGCCTCGCCGAGCACGATAAACCCGATCTCACCCCCCTCTCGAAGAAAACCAGAAATCGTGGTGAAGGACAGAAAGTTATCAACCAACGAAGCAAACACACTGACGACCAACACCAGCACTAGCAAAGGGACAGCCGTTTCCATCCAGTTTTTGGAGAGCAACTCGCCAACCGCACGACCGGGCCAATACTTGTAGAAAAATCTGTTGAATGTGCCAGATGAGTCGGTTGACATAGATCGACGATTTACCGTTTTGATTGTTGATACATAAACCATCGCGCTTGATCATAAAAAGCGCGATCCCAACGAGACCTGAGTGTCAAACAAAGAGAGGGCTAAAGGCGCCGAACGATGGCGCCTTTAGCTGTTCATCACTTCAGTGAGTCAAGCGTCCAACACTGATGGGTCGCGAGATCGGCCTGAGTGAGGACTGCCAATGGGGTGTAATGCGCCACCTTGAGCTTGCCGGGTTGGTCTTTCGTTTGCAGGGCCATCTGGATCAGGTCATTAACATCACGGCTTTGACCTGGCACGTCATAACTGACGTAGTGATCAAAAGCCTTGGTCTGCAAACCTTTGCAGGCCACCTCACCACCCCCGCCACTGGTTGACACCAGCACTTTGCCGGATAACCCTGCATCCTTGACGGCAGCCCCAGTCGCTAAGTCAGGGATATCCCACACGCCCATCACCGCACACAGGTCAGGATGTTGCTTCAGTGTCACCTCGGTAATCGACTTCGCTTTGGACGAGTCGTAGTTGCCGATGGATTGCCGTGAAACCACTTTGATATCTGGATTTTTGTTCAACACGTTGTTGTAGCCTTCCTGCATGTAGACTGTCCAAGGTGCCGTCGTGGGGCCATTCAGAATCAACACCTTGCGTGAGGTGCCTGGTCCGCACTGTTTAACGACCCATTCAGCCTGAACTTCACCGATCACCGTCGCGTCAGCGCCGGCAAAGCCTGTCGTTGACTGCAGGCTCTTCATATTCATTTGAATCACGTAGATGCCTGCCTCTTCCATTTGCTTTTCAAGCTTGGCGTAAGAGGTCACGTCGGGGTTTTGAATCACGACGACATCTGGCTTTGGCTTTTCGCTCAGCAGCTGTGTCAGAATTTGCACGCCTGCTGAGGTGTCGAAGTTGGCGTTTCTCACTTCATAGTTGTAGCCTAACCGTTTGGCCTGAATGCCCATCATTTTGGACCATCCCTCGGTCAGATCCAAACCCATGAACACGGGCACAAAGACGACTCGCTTGCCCTTAAAGCCTTCGTAATACTGAGCACGCGCTGGGTCTTTAATAGCACCGTCCTGAGCGTGCGCCAGGCCTGCAAGCACGCTGGTAGAAGCGATGAAAAGGGCCATCAGGGATTTCAATCCCCAACGAAAGGTTTTTGTATCAGCAATCATTGTTGTCTCCGACGTTTATTTAATTTGATGAATACTCATTTACTGCGACTAAAAAACTTTTCGAGGTATCCCCGACCAGACGTTCAAATATCGCCTTGTTGAGCGGTTTCTTCATTTCTTGGATTTAAGAAACTATCAACCATGATCGCGATCAAGAGGATGATACCTTTGAACAAATCCTGAATATCTAACGGGAAATTCATGATGGTCATGCCGTTGAACACGATGCCCACGAGCAAAGTCCCGACCAACACGCTCCAGACGCCACCACGCCCGCCAGACAGACCAATGCCCCCGAGCACGACCACCAAAATGATGTCGTAGATGAGAGAAAGGTTGTAGGTTCTGGTGTCCATCAAATTATTGGATGACGCCATGACAAACCCCGCCAAAACGGCAATTAAGGCCGCTAACACATATTGCAGCACCATGATGGGCCGCACCATCACGCCTGTTGTCCTCGCAGCAAGTGGGTTGTCACCAATCGAATAGATGAACCGCCCGACCTTGGTTTGCCGTAAAAACCAGTTAACGATCACGAACATCGCGGCTGCCACCAAGACACTACTGGGGATACCGAAAACTGACGATCCACCAAGCCAACGGATCGGATCCATGCCATCGGACCAAGAAACGACGTCAGCCTTCAAAATGCCAATCTGACCCAAACCCGCGAGCGCCAAACCCATGGCCAACGTCACGAATAATGCGGGTATTTCTGCATAGGCAACGAGCACGCCATTAATAACGCCCACAGTCACTGCCAGTGCCACACCCACCAGCAGGGCTGGCGCCAACCCCATCCCGCGTTCAACCAAGGTCATGGTCAAGGCAGAGGGCACCGCCATCAACGCCACCATCGACAAATCAATCCCTCGACCGATCACCACGATGGCCATGCCAAGCCCCAGAATCGCGAGGACAGCAATTGATCGCATCATGGCCACTAGATTGCCGACGCTAGAAAAATCTGACAGAAATAGCGAGAAAACGAGGAAGATGGCCGCTGAAATCAAAAGCACAATCATTTGTTGATCGGTCTTGAAGGCAGACTTTTTATGGTTTGTTCGCATCGATGGGCAGTTATCAGGGGAAACACGTACTACGCTCGAATGTATCGGTCGGCCTTCTAAGCAACAATTAGCGTAATCCCTTAGGCACTTAGCTTAGGCACTTAGCCAAACTCGTCATTGCCTCAGTACAAGATGATCGCGTCGGTGCAGGGTAGTTCATTCAATTACTTCCCAATTTGACTTCTAAACAATACTTTGCTAACTTCGTTCGGCTTCTGCGCGTCTACCGATCATTTCAATCGCGGCGGCGTCTACCACCACAGTCAAAAAAATAGCAAAACATGCAAACATCAAAATTCATCTCCCTTGCCACCTGTCTTTGCGTCTCAATGTTGGTGAGCGCTTGTGATAAGAAGAAGGACGACGCACCCGCCCCCACTGCAACGTCTGCGCCAGCGGCCGCGCCGGCTACAGCCGCAAAAAATGCTTCAGCTCAGACAGCCGAGCCAGCAAGCCAGGATAAGGTAGGTGCAACGCAGCAAGATGATGATGTCAATGCACGCTTGGGTGAGTACATCGACTGCTACAACGCGCTCGATAACCAAGCCTATAAAAGCATCGCCCGCTATCGCAGCTGGGTGAAAGATATGGCTCAAGGCCCCAGTGGCAAAGAAATGGTTGTTTATGGTTTATACACAATCGATGTCAACAAGGTTGCGAAATGCAAAGCAAGTTTTGGCAAACTCGGGGCAAAACCAAACAAGTTAGATTCAGCAGCCGTTGCTTTTATTGACAGTTTGAGCGAACTGGGTGCACTGGTCGAAGAGGCGAATCTCTATTACGACCGTGAAAACTACAAGGATGATGGCTTTGCCAAAGGCAAGGCGATGCATGCACCGCTCGCTAATGCCATGAAGAAGTTTCAAACACAGAGTTCGATCTTCTCTGAAGAGATTGAAATAGAAAACGACAGAGTGCTCGATGCAGAGATGCACGCACTTGAAAAAAAGGAGGGTCGTCAATTACCCTACCTGCGGATGGCCTTAATGAATAAGGCAAAACATCTGATCCGTCTGATCGCAGAAGATGAGTTTGACGCTACGCCTGCCGCCGCCCTGCTGGCAGATTACGAAAGCCTGACCGATGAGGCTATTGCCTACGTCAAGAAAAACACAGCAGACGTCGGCAGTCGATGGTCCAGCCTCGGTCGGGCAACAGAGGATTATCGAAAAGCTGCCAAAGAAAGGGTTCGTCGGATTCGTGACAAAGTGCCTTATAACGATGGCGAAAAAATGATGCTCAAACCTGGCTCTGCTTGGATGGTCGAGGGCAGCCAAGAAAAAGTGATCAAAGCCTACAACGGATTGGTCGAAGCGAGTAACCGCGCTGACTTTTAACCGCGAAGATATTCGCCTTCTTTGACATATCTCTTCAACACCTAAGTCACCCGTCGCATCTCATCGCAAACCACGACCGCCATCCCTGAAAAGAGGCGGTCGCCTTCACATCGAGAATCGTTTTGAAAGCAAAATTATTTTTGTGGATCTTTTGCTTGCCAATCGTCCTGATGCTATACGGGGGCTTTCAACAATATCGGATCACGCCTCATGTCGTAACGGGTGCAAAAACAGTCGACTATCGGGCAGCGCATACGCGAGCCAGCAGCTTGGCCAGCGACTTTGGGTTAGGCACGGGCTCAATCCACCACGCGATGGAGTGGCTACCGAGCAAAACCATGACGGCATCGGCGTTAGCACTGGCACTGGGTTGTTTCGCGGTGTTACTTTGCATTCAAAGTGGTCACGCTGCCAGAAAGTCACGCGATAGTTTATTGCGAGCCTTCAATCGATGCAGAAAGCTTTTACCGTTCATCATGGTCATCGAACTGTCGCTCATCGGGTTGGCGGTTACCTTGGTATTGAGCTATGAAACGCTTTGGTTGAGCACACAACCGGGCGTAAACAGTGGAAAGCTCACCATCATCTTAGGTCTGTTGAGCGCCGAGACTTTGGGCGTGGATATCAGCGCTGGCGGCGAAACTTGGCACAACACCACCAGATAATATTGTTGTCGGACTGACCGACTGCTTCTACGTCACGAGCCACCCTAAACTGGTTGACGATGAGAAAATTCAGGGCAAGACACTTTATCTGCCGCTTCTCTACAGCGCTCTACTAAGCGAGAACGAGGTCGCCGCCGTGATAGGTCATGAGCTCGGTCACTTCATTGGCGAGGACACGGCCTACAGTCAACACTTCGCGCCGATTTATGCAGTCATGGAGCACAGCATCAATCACGTCTCAGCGACGCATGGCGATGGGTTAGGATTTCTCACTTATCCATCGCTCTACCTGGGTGTGTTCTTCCTCAGCCAATTCGATATCGCTGTTAACCACTGGAGTCGTGTCCGTGAATATGCCGCCGACCAAATCGGGGCAAAAGCGAGCAATGCTAAAGACGTTTCAAGCTCGTTGTTGAGAATTTCGGCATCCAATGTCGCCGTTGAGTCAGTTTTAAAGGATTTTTATAAGCAAGAACTTATCACCGACGACCTCGTTGCAAGTTTGTTCGATCGAGTGAAGCAATCAGGTATCCCAGACGCCAGTGAGTTCCTAGATAAAGAGTTTGCGCACCCGACTGACACCCATCCGACGACCAAAGCGAGAATTGAAGCACTGAACGAGCCCGTCTCAGAAGCGCTGTTAGCTCGAGCAAGTCGCGGGGTCGACGCACTCGTTCACGAGCACCTGAGCTATCTGTTCGAAGCCAGCCAATTGCTATCGATGCAACTAACGCAACGATTTGCTCGTGTCATTGGAAACCAAAAGGCTGAACGAAAGCAGCAACTGCAACAAATGGTAGATGGTGTTGGTGAGCGGTTAGAGATCCGAGATACAAGATTTCTGTTTTGGTTACTCGCGCTGATTTCTGCAGGCTCGATCGCGGCGACAGGCTATCTGACCTACGTGACACTCTACCTAGAAGGCTTGAACGCCTCAATCAAGCATTCGACGTTCTTCGCCCCACTGTACGGCTTGTTAATCGTTGTTTTTGTCCTATGGCGCTTATCCCGTGTCGGCGACAAGGGCAAAGTGCCCCTTCTTGTCTTCACCAAAGAAACCGTTGATGGCTTTGGCATGAAAAGCCCGTTTCTGCTTCACCATGTTGATGACTACCAGATCACGACGCACAGTACGAACGGGGTGACCACACACACGACCATCAGATTCTTGATCTCGAACTCGGCACCCGCACCAGCGCTGCACAAGGGGCAGTTTGGCCTGAAGTTCAAGAAGAAGTCTCGCGGTCTTGAGTTCTATTATTATGGCTCGATCAAAGTGGACGGAAAAAGAATCAATCGCAAAAAACTGTCTGAACATATTCATCAATATTTGGCAGCAGCCCATGCTGCACAAGCCTTGAAAGAATGACCCCATCTCCACGACAGAGCGAAACGATCAAAGCCTTGGTACAGGGTCTCGAACCCCACCCAAGGCGTTGATCCTTCAGGCAAGTTATTGCTTAAGCTGTTGCACCGCCGCAGCCCAATCTTCGAGATGATGGATTCGCGCGATGTGGCCATTTTCAATGTCGTGAATGTCGATGGTATCGATCTTGAACGATTTGCTGCCATCCAAATCAAGGCCAAAGAAGTTGCCTTTCGGTGAACCAGTGGCCATTGAACGCACGACGACCTTTGCACCGTCTGCACTGACAACGACATCTTGGGGCGCCCAAGCTAAGTTGGGGATCAATTTTCTAAAGTACGCGATCGAACCAATCATGGTGGCCTTATCTTTTACTTCGGCGCCGTTAATCGACTGAAAATTGTCTGTCAACATCTGACCGAGAAGTTGCTCAACGTTAGCGCCAGTGCCCGTGGTCAATACTTGTGTGTAGAAAGGCATTACCAACGCTTTTGCCCTCTCTTGGCGAGCGGTCAGGCTCGACTTGCTCGTCGCCGATGTCGTCGTCGATTTATCAGCAGCTTGAGCAGTCGATAACATCGAGACGGACAAGACGGCGGCAACGATGGCGGCACTCGCGTACGCGAGACACCTTTTCGGCAAGCGATCATTCGTTGTCACCGTTTCGTTGACACCGATATTTTTAATCGCTGTTTGATTAAGGTCGAGATATTGCATTTTCATGATCCTATTTTGATGAACAAATCCGATTTTTTATTTTAGAGAGCATCGTGAATTGATGACAGGACGAATCTTGCAGTATCGTTGACATATTTGGACATTTTTTGATCCAAGTGTATTGTAGCTGTCACCACCATGGCCCATTTAATCAAACGTAGACTCGCGGCTGACGAGCCGGTCAACGCGGTGCATTACGCACGCACGGTGGGGCCATCTCTTGGCATTGAGACGATCGGACTCGATGAGCTAAAGCTGCGCGCGTCTGCTGAGCAACTTCAGGGAATGCAGCGTTTACATTTTTGGCAGTTTTTGCTCTATAGCGCGGGCAGGGGCGAGCATCTGATCGATTTCACGCCCTACCCAGTCAAGGCCCATACTTTGATCATTGTGCGACCAGGCATGCTGCAGCAATTCAGATTGAATGACACTCTCGCTGGTCAGTTGCTCATTGTCGAACCGCAGTTCATGTTGCCGGATCGGTTAGCACAGCTCAGTCAAGTGCCTTTCGCCGGTCTTTGGCCTGCCTGCTTGCAGCTGGATCGAACCCAAGCTGGTGATCTGCTTGAGATTTGCACTCAATTGCGACGTGACGAACTGCGCACCACGTCGTTTAACACGCTCTCGGCACTTGCGCATCAAAGGCTGAACACCTGGCTGCTGTTACTAGGCATCGCAACGGAGAAGATAGGACAGTCGCCCCTACCGGATCCGAACACGCTAACCATCGTCAGAAATTTTCAAACCTTGGTTGATCAATACTTTGCCCAGCACTGGACGGTTCAGGATTACGCCCGCAAACTGGGCTACGCAGAACGAACGATCACCAGAGCCTGCCATACTTACATTGGCAAAAGCGCAAAAACGTGCATTGATGAACGGCTAGTACTCGAAGTAAAGCGACTGCTCGCGCACACCACCTATTCGCTGGAGTCAATCGGCTCAATGTTGGGATTCAGCGAAAGCAGTCAGTTATGTCGGATTTTCAAACGCATCGTAAATAACACCCCCCAGGGTTTCCGAAAGTCACTGACGCTCTGACCGGCATTGTCAATGTGCTGGCGTCTGAATAGCGCGGCTTTTGCACGACCTGCCCACTGAGTTTGTCTCAGAAAACAGCGGCAGGCAATGGCCGCATAGCTCTACCTCTGGCCTCAGTTAAAAAGGGGAGGATTACCC
>NZ_CBAZRM010000015.1:0-105596 GCF_964834465.1 Jezberella sp. | reverse complement strand
CACTTTTCGCCCTTGGCCTGTAGACGGTTAATTTGCGTCACGTTCGGGGGCGTTTCATTTAGGCGCTTGAGTGCTTGCATCAGGCTGGCAACATAAGGCGTTAACGGTATCGTGCGCTCGCCTTCGACCTTATCGCGAATGGTGATGCTGTTCCACGGAAAATCTACATCATCCCAACACAGCGAGGCTAACTCGTTTCGACGGGCACCAGTTAACAATAGGCACTGAAGGTAAGCAGCGTGAGTCGGGTTTTCAATTCGACGCACATACTCAAACCAAAGTTTCAGTTGCTCTCGCTGCAAACAATCATCTTTCGTCTGAGCCTTGGGTAAGTCTTGCTTCATGCGCTTACAGGCATCAAGGTTTATTTGGTCGCGATATTGTGGGCGGTCACTGCACCAAGTTAAAAAGGTGGACAGTAGCGATATTGCTAGACGGGTTCGAGTAGGGCGCTTGATGGCCTCAGGCTCTAACCATTCGGCTACTGCATCGCGTGTGATGGCAGACAGTGGCAACACCAGCAGGGGGCGCAGTATTCCGGCCTCTGTGATTCCCTCTGGATTGTTGCGGCGACCTCTGGTTACTTTCTCGCCCCCAAGCCTTGCCATGCTCTCATGGTCGGCTTTGTGGCGTTCACTCCATTTGGGTGTACGGGCTTTGATGTACTCATTCCAAGCGTCGAGGGCTGGGGCTTGTTTTTGTTTGGCTTGTTCGCGTTTGGCAACTTCGACAGCGATATTTTGAGCCTTAACGGTTCGCGGGTCACGGCCTTCATCAATCAGCGTTTTTAATCGTCTGGCTTCTTTTCGTGCATCGTCAATGGTGTAACGGTCAAGGCCGCCGATTTTTATTCTGATCGCCTGCCCTGCAAGTTTTCCCTGAAATACGTAGTTCTTGCGTCCAGAGGTTGCACGCAAGCCCAAGCCTTCAGTAACTGAATCCCAAATAAATGCTTGCTGCTTTTCTGGGGGACATTTGAAGTCTTGAACCCGTCCAGCGGTGAAGCTAATTTTTGCCATGATTGAGTATCCGTGTAACCGCCGTGTAACCCCTGTGTAACCCGAATCATAGAATATCAATCAACATTAAGCAACCATCGGATTTGTGTACTCCGTCTGAAAGCCGCATATTTACTAGGTTTTATTGTTTTCGAGCAATGTAATTCAACACCAATAAATACGGGTTTTTGCAGACTTTTAATCCGTTGGTCGCGAGTTCGAGTCTCGCCCGACCCACCAAGTAAAAACAAAGGTCTCAGAGGATAAACGCCCTGAGACTTTTTGTTTTTTAGCGCTTATATTACCGTCCAGGTGCCTGAACGTTGCGTCTAAAACGTCCTGCTGAGGCGAAACAGCCGCAGGGGCTTTGAATGAGCCAGACAATGGAGCGGTAACATGAACATCACCCGTCGAGAACAGCTGCGACAAGTGTACCCAGCGGCTAAAGAACGAGCGCTGCAGAAACAAATGTCAGCGCTGGACGAGTACTCGCAGCAGTATCTGCTGTTATCTCCGTTTTTTGTGATGTCCACCACCAATAAACAGCACGAATGTGATGCGTCACCGCGCGGCGGCATGCCAGGGTTTGTGCAGGTGCTTGATCACGAAACGCTATTGATCCCGGATTCATCGGGGAATAATCGATTAGATTCCTTGCAGAACATCATTGACACGGGCAGGATCGGTTTGCTCTTTATGATCCCTGGGTTCGATGAGACGCTTAGAATTAATGGTAAGGCGATGATCAGCAACGACCCGTTATTGCTCGCTCGCTTCTCTGGCTTTGAGCGTTCACCTAAAACCGTTATTCGAGTGCAAATCGAAGACGTTTACCTACATTGCCCTAAGGCGTTCATGCGATCAAAGCTCTGGTTGGCCGACGCACGCGTCGACCGGTCGCAGATGCCCACCATGAATGAAATCATTCAAAAGCAAACCAACAGCACTGGGCCATTAGAGACTCAGGAAGCGATGTTGGCTAGATATCGCGCAGAGCTTTGAAACCCAATACGCCAAGCGTAGCTGTCGATCAATGCCCGTAAAGTTTGCCGAACAGTATCCAGCCTTTGCCGTCCCAGCGCGCTAAGGATTCACGCTCGATCGGGAAAAAGTCATCGGGCCCCGTTTGAATATTCACGCCAGGCAACAGCATGGGGAGTTGCAAGTCGTTGAGGCTCGCGGCTTGTTTCATGACGTTTGCTCGGGTGAGGTTATCGCCACATTGTTTTAGCACCTGGACCATCGTTTGAGCGGCGTTGTAGCCAAAGACAGTATTGATGTCTTTGATGTCACCCTGCGGGTTGTATTTTTTCATGAACTCGAGCCAATCCTTATAGCCTTGGGTGTCGAACCATTGAGGATCGGTTGGATCCTTTTGATACAACGCGGTGATGATACCCACCCCATTTTCTGCACCCGCCGGATTCATCACAGAACCGACTGAGTTTGAAATTGAGTTGAGGTATTGCGTGGGTTTCCAGCCGATTTCAGCTGCCTTTTTAATGGCTTGCGCGGCGAACTTGGGGGTTGTGATATTGAAAAACACATCAGCACCCGATGACTTGAGCTGAATCATTTGACTGTCTACGGTCGGATCTGTCGATTCGTAAGTGACCTTGGCAATAATCATTTTTTGTGCTTTGTCGCCTAAGCCTTCTTCAAATCCCCGCAGGTAGTCTTTGCCGTAATCATCGTTTTGCATGAGAATGGCGATCTTTGCATCCGGCTTTGTCTCGAGGATATGCTGAGCATAAATGCGAGCTTCTGCAGCGTAGGGAGGCTGCCAACCCATCGTCCACGGAAAATTCTTGGGGTCACCAAACTTAGTGGCACCGGTTGAAATGAACAGTTGGGGGGTTGCCTTGCTGTTCATGTATTTCTGAACTGCACTATTTTGTGCAGTGCCCAGGCTTTGAAAAATAAACAGCACCTTGTCTTGCTCGATGAGCTTGCGAGTTTGCTCAACACTCTTAGGGGGGGAATAAGCGTCGTCGTAGCTGATGAACTTGATCTTTCGTCCGTTGATACCACCCTCAGCGTTGATCTTCTCGAAATAGGCAGTCTCTGTTTTACCGATCGCCCCGTAGGCGGATGCAGGCCCAGAGTAAGGTCCAAAGTGCCCAATAACGATTTCAGTATCGCTGGCGCCGACATCATATTGTTTGTCTGCCAGCGCTTGACCAACGCTCGCCAGGCCAGTCAGGCTAATTAATAGGGTTGAGAATACTGATAGTTTTTTTGTCATTTTCGTCCTCCTCCGATGAGTAGGCAATTTAAGATTGCCTTATAGACTGTTTAGCCGCCCCGTTGAGAGGTGTCAATACTGACTTGTACGCATGCAAGTAGTGGTTGCGTATTACGGCATGGGTGACACCGTCAGCTTCTGATGTGCGATGCTGTCTCTGAGTTCTCGTCGCAATATTTTTCCGACGTTGGTTTTAGGAAGCTCATCCCTAAATAAAATAAATTTCGGGCGCTTGTAATTCGTCAGTTCCCTTTTGCAATACTCAAAAATTTGTGCTTCGGTCAGCGCGAGGTCTTCTTTCACGACAAACGCCACGACTGCTTCGCCGCTCTTGTCATCGGCCACGCCAATCACCGCGCACTCTAAGACGCCTGGCATTCTAGCGATGACTTCTTCAAGCTCGTTCGGGAAGACGTTGAAGCCAGACACGATGATCATGTCCTTCTTGCGATCAACAATTTTGGTGTAACCGGCTTCATCCATGATGCCAATATCACCTGATTTGAAGAAGCCGTCTTGGGTCATGACGAGTTTCGTTTCTTCAGGTTTGTTCCAGTAACCCGCCATCACTTGCGGCCCGCGAATGCAGATTTCCCCTGAACTGCCAAAGGGCACTTCTATCCCATCGTCATTCAAAATAGCGACCTCAGTGCCAGTCACTGGTAAACCGATGGTCCCAGAGAATTCTGTAATGAGCGTACTGGTGACGCACGCCACGGGCGATGTCTCTGACAATCCGTAGCCTTCTACGATAGGCACGCCGGTCATTGCTTGCCACCTTTCAGCAACCCCTTTTTGAACGGCCATGCCCCCCCCAATCGTGACGAGCAGGTTGGGCAGCTTTACGGTTGCAAACTCGGGGCGGTGAAGCAGCGCGTTAAATAACGTGTTCACTCCGGGGAAAATGTGAATCCCAGGATGGGTGGCGAGCAATTTAACAAAGCCACTCATGTCGCGAGGATTCGGAACCAAGATCAACAACCCACCCTTGCGCATCCCGAAGAGGGCGCACGCTGTCAGCGCGAAGATGTGATACAGGGGCAAGGCACACAAGAATACGAGCTGATCAATCTGCTTATGGCGCATGGATGGCTCGAGCCATAGCTCTGTCTGAATGACGTTAGCGATGATGTTTCTGTGCAGCAGGGTGGCCCCTTTGGCGATCCCGGTTGTCCCGCCGGTGTACTGCAAAAATGCAATGTCATCGCTCGAGATGTTAGGTTTGGTGAACGACGCCTTGGCGCCGATTGCTAGCGCATGAGTGAATGTCTCGTGCACGACAGCCCATTTCGGCACGACCTTTTTGACATGACGAACCATGAAATTAACCACCACCCCCTTTAATCCCAGAAGATCGCCAAGACCAGTGACGACGACCTTCTGTAGAGAGACTTGGGTGGCGATTTGTTGATAGACATGAGCGAAGTTTTCTAAGATCACTAGCGCTGAGGTGCCGCTATCGGTGAGCTGCTGTTGAAGTTCTCTCGCGGTATAGAGAGGGTTGATATTGACCACGATGTAGCCGGCACGCAAGATCCCCAGCATGGCGACCTGAAACTGCACGATATTAGGCAGCATGATGGCGACCCGTGAGCCTTTAGCAAGGCCTAGGCTCTGCAGGTAGGCAGCAAAATGCCTTGAGAAATGATCGAGGTCTTGGTAGGTGAAAAACTTGCCCAAGTATTCGCAAGCTTGACGGTTGTGATGTCGACTAAATGACTCTTCAAACATATCTGTTAGAGAGTTGTACGGCAGTGCACCCAGATCATGAGGGACGCCGTCAGGGTAGCTTTTGAGCCAAGGTTTTTGAGCATTCATCGCTATGGGTGGTGAGCAAGGAGTGTTAGAGCACTGAAAAAGGGCAGTTCGTCCGCCTACGAGTATGGAGGCAATCACATCACTAATTGATCACATTCGGTAGAGCGGGTTTTCCCTTGTTGAGCGGCGCGACGTCTCAGCATAATATATACGAACGATCGTATTATTTTTATGAAGCCCCTTTCGAAGCCCCTTTCGCCCCAGAGTTTGCCCATGCTTGAACAAATCATCAATCAAACAGTATCGACTGAACAGAAGAAGGGGTCGATGACAAAAGCGCTGATTGTTCAGGCCGCTTTAGAAATTGCGAGTAACTCTGGGCTTGAAGGGATCACCATTGGCCATCTTGCAGAGAGGGTCAACATGAGCAAAAGCGGTGTGTTTGCGCACTTTGGATCACGTGAAGAGTTGCAGGTGGACGTCGTGCGTGAATACACACGCCGGTTTGAATCGGCGGTATTTCTACCCGCACTGTTGAAACCAAAGGGATTGCCGCGGTTGTTGCAAATGGTCACCGCGTGGCTAAAAATGAGCACGGGGATAGGCTCATTGAGCTGCTTTTTTATCGCCGGTGCTGTCGAGTTCGACGACCGCCCCGGCATTGTGCGCAATGAACTAAAAAAAAGCGTCGATACGTGGCGTGCCGCACTCTTGCGAGCAATTAAAGAATCCGTTGCCGAAGGCCATCTGAAGAGAACCGTTAACGCAGACCAGTTACTGTTTCAGGTCTATAGCACTGTGCTGGGTGCTCATCACGATTGTCGGTTTCTTGAAAATACTGAAAGCCTGGCGATGGCAAACAAACTGCTTAAAAGCATCATTGCCAGCCATCAAATCAAAAAACCAGCAACCAAAAACAACCGTATCGACCCATAAAAGGATTCCCGTCGTCATGCCGACCTATTCCCCCCCACTACGAGATATCCATTTTGTCATTCACGAGTTATTGAATGTCACTGACACCTTTTCTGATTTGCCGGCCTATCAGGATATCGATCGAGCCATGATTAATCAGATCATCGAAGAAGCCGGTAAGTTTTCGAGTGAAGTCGCCTTCCCTTTGAATCAGGTGGGGGACAAGGAAGGTTGCGTGCGAGGGGATGACGGCTCTGTCAAAACGCCTACTGGATTTAAAGAAGCTTACGAACAATACGTGGCAGGGGGGTGGCCTTCCCTTGCGTGTGATCCAGCTTATGGCGGGCAGGGCTTACCGAAATTGCTCAATACGGTGTTGTGTGAGATGCTCAATTCGGCGAATCAGGCGTGGACGATGTACCCACTACTGTCTCACGGTGCCTACGAATGTCTTCACGCACATGGCACGCCTGAACAGAAGGCCACGTATCTTGATAAGCTCGTCTCGGGTCAGTGGACGGGCACGATGTGCTTGACTGAACCGCACTGCGGCACCGATCTTGGCATACTAAAAACGCGAGCTGAACCGCTAATCGATGGTTCTTATGCCATTTCGGGAACCAAGATCTTCATCTCTAGCGGTGAGCATGATCTCACTGAAAATATCGTTCATTTGGTGTTAGCAAGGCTGCCAGACGCCCCAGAAGGCACCAAAGGCATTTCGCTGTTTGTTGTACCCAAACGATTGGTGAGCAGCGGCGGTGCGCTGGGTGATCAAAATAAGGTGTCTTGCGGTTCTCTAGAACACAAAATGGGCATACACGGTAATGCGACTTGTGTAATGAATTTTGACGGTGCAATGGGATCTCTGGTGGGTGAGCCGCATAAAGGTCTCAACGCGATGTTTGTCATGATGAATGCCGCACGCCTGGGGGTCGGTATGCAGGGGCTCGGTTTGACCGAAGTTGCCTATCAAAACTCAGTGGCGTACGCTAAAGACCGATTGCAGATGCGTAGTTTGACGGGTACCAAAGTGCCCGAAAAAGCGGCTGACCCCATTATTGTCCATCCTGACGTGCGCAGAATGCTCTTAACTCAACGAGCGTACGCAGAGGGCGCTCGCGCGTTCTCGTATTGGATCGCCCTGATGATCGACACAGAGCTTAACCATCCGGATGAAAGTGTTAGACAAGATACTGCCGACCTGGTGACCTTACTGACGCCGATTGTGAAGGCATTCTTGACTGATAACGCCTTTGCAGCGACCAACGAAGGTCTGCAGGTCTTTGGCGGACATGGCTACATCACTGAATGGGGAATGGAACAATACGTGCGAGACGCACGAATCAATATGATCTACGAGGGCACCAATACTATCCAGTCGCTGGATTTATTGGGCCGTAAGGTGCTTGGCGACATGGGGTCGAAATTGCGCAAGTTCGGCAAAATCGTTGAAGCGTTCATCGGCTCAGCTGGCGTTCGAAAGGAGATGGCAGAGTTTATTGACCCTCTGGCAGAGCTGGCCTCAAAGGTTGAGAAAATCACCAAAGAGATTGGGATGAAGGCGATGATGAATCGCGACGAAGTCGGTGCGGCAGCCGTGCCATACCTGAGGCTGGTGGGCCATCTGGTGTATGCCTATTTCTTTGCAAGAATGGCAGAGGTTGCCTGGGCGAATAAAGATAGTGATGATCCGTTTTATCAAGCCAAGCTCGGGACAGCTCGCTTTTACTTCGCCAAACTACTTCCCGAGACCGCACAGCTCATGGCAACGGTGAGCACAGGTTCAAAAACACTCATGGCACTGCCCGCCGAGTTGTTTTGAACGCTGTCAACCTCGATAACAACTTGCCTCTCGACGACTGAGATCGGTTTAGAATCTCCATCCGAGACCGATTTGGCCTTCGATGGCAGAGGCGTTCAGCGTGCCACTAAGCGTTGAGTAAGGCACGTTGATGTTGCCGTATTTTGCGTAGTTGAACTCAGCGTAACCAAACAGTCCGCCGGTAATGATTTGTTTGTACCCTATCCCCAAAACATAGCCACTCAAGGTCGAATGAGCGTCTCCGAAAGAATCCGAACTCGTATTCGTCGTCGCACCGGTGTAGCCTGCCTTTAGATAAACGAGCTTTTCTTTATCGATGGCGTAGCCCGGTTGCAACGTGATGGTGTACGTATTGCTGACACTGTACCGGCCTGCAGAAGTACTGGTCCCAAAGGGTGTGGTGACAGCCACCGAATAGCTAGCAGCTGAACTGGTACCCGGTAGCATGCCAGCGCCTATCCCCAGCGTCCATGGACCTGACAGGGCAAAGGTATAACCGACGGCGACTGCACCGACCATGGTGTTGATGTCATTCTTCGAAGCCGAATAGGGGTAGGCCCCTCCGTACAACCCGCCAGAAAAACTTGGCGTGAAAACGGCACCACCTACACCCGCTTGAGCGAAAAGCCCCTGCCATGCTTCTGATTGTGCAAACGCGGCGTTTGCACCCAGAGTCAGCGCGCCAGTTGCAATGATGCTTGACAATAATTTCGTCGTTTTCATTTGATCTCTCCACGGATTAAATTATTTTTTTAAACTGCAACATTTTTCTGATACAGAAAAAAATGACTGTCGAATTGGAAACAACTTTAGAGAGATGCCTTACTGTCGGCAATCATCGTTTTCCCGCTCTTGTCGCTAGAGATAAACCCTAACAAACATTGAACGTGTGCAAGCCATCATCCGTGGCGAGAACAATATTGTTTTATATTGGCAATATGAGAAAACAGAATTGGCTGTTATAAAAATTTTGAACAAGGAGACTGCATGAGTGCACATTATGAGGTTCATGGCGATATCGCTGTGATTACCCTGAATAATCCGCCGGTCAACGGCCTCGGGTTATCTACTCGTCAAGCAATTGCCGATGGCGTGCAAGAGGCGGTCGCAAATGCGGCGGTCAAAGCCATCGTTTTAACGGGTCACGGCAAGGCGTTTTCTGGTGGTGCAGACATTCGCGAGTTTGGCACGCCCAAGGCCACGCAAGAGCCTCACTTAAGCAGTGTGATCAGTCTGGTTGAAAATTGCAGCAAACCAATTGTCGCTGCCGTTCATTCGATTGCCATGGGCGGCGGGTTAGAGCTGGCGCTCGGGTGCCATTATCGTATCGCCGCCCCTGGTGCTGATATCGCTTTGCCAGAAGTCAAACTCGGCATACTGCCAGGCGCAGGGGGTACGCAACGTTTGCCCCGCGTGCTGGGTGTTGAACCCGCCCTGAATATGATTGTCAGTGGCGAACCGGTCAAGAGCGAGAAGCTCGCGATGTTGCAGGGTCAAAAGCTCTTTGACAAAGTGGCGACAAGTGCGTCGTCTCTGCTGGATGAGAGTATGGCGTTTGCGCGAGAAATAGCGACGGTTCGTCCCCTGCCACGCGTGCGTGATTTGCCTTGTGCGCATCCGCAAGGCGATGCCTATTTTCAATTTGCCCGCAACATGATTGCTGGCGTAGCGAAGAATTATCCCTCGCCAGCCAAGTGCATTGATGCCGTGCAAGCAGCGACCAAGATGAAGTTTGAAGAGGGTTTGCGCGTTGAACGCGAAGGCTTTCTTTATTTGGTATCGACACCCGAATCGCGGGCATTGAGACATCTGTTTTTTGCTCAACGAGCGGCGTCGAAGATCGATGACGTGCCAGCAGATACGCCCAAGCGCGACATCAAAACGGTCGCGGTCATTGGTGCCGGTACCATGGGCGGTGGTATCAGCATGAACTTTTTAAATGCGGGCATCCCGGTCAAGATTCTTGAAACTCAGCAACAGGCGCTGGATCGAGGTCTTGCGACGATTCAAAAGAATTATCAGGCTCAAGTCAAAAAGGGCAAGCTCAAAGAAGACGTCTTGCAGCACAGAATGAGTTTGCTCACCCCGACGTTGAACTATGACGATATCAAAGATGTCGATTTGGTCATCGAAGCCGTCTTTGAAGAAATCGGTGTGAAAGAGCAGGTGTTTAAAAAATTGGATGCTGTGATGAGACCGGGGGCGATCCTTGCCTCGAATACGTCGACACTTGATGTAAACGCGATCGCTCATTTCACCAAGCGTGCGCAAGATGTTGTCGGGATGCACTTCTTTAGCCCTGCAAATGTCATGAAGCTACTGGAGGTCGTGCGCGGTGCCGCGACCGGTAAGGATGTCATGGCGACGGTGATGGATGTGGCTAAGCGGATTAAGAAGACGGCTGTCGTCTCTGGCGTGTGCGATGGGTTTATCGGCAACCGGATGATCGAGCAATATGTGCGTCAAGCAGGCTTTTTAATCGAAGAAGGTTGTACGCCACAGCAGGTCGACAAAGCCATTGAGAAATTCGGATGTGCGATGGGGCCCTTTAGAATGGGTGACCTGGCGGGCAACGACATCGGTTGGGCGATTCGAAAGCGACGCTATCAAGAAAAGCCCAACATGAAATACAGCAAAATCGCTGACTTGCTTTGTGAGCAAGGACGCTATGGGCAGAAAGTAGGCAAGGGCTGGTACGACTACCAAGAGGGCAAGCGCGACGCCATCCCCAACAAAGAAGTCGAAGCAATGATTGCCAAGTATCGCACCGATGCTGGTATCACCCCTCGCAAGATTTCTGACGATGAGATTGTGCAGCGCCTGATCTTTTCGATGGTGAATGAAGCTGCACATATTTTGGAAGAAGGGATAGCCGCCCGCGCAAGCGACATCGATATTGTTTACACCACGGGTTATGGTTTTCCGGTTTACCGAGGCGGCCCCATGTTGTACGCCGACCAATTCGGGCTATTTAACGTGGTGCAAGCGATGAACCGTTTTGCACAGAACCCGAATGACGACATGACATTCTGGCAACCCGCCCCACTGCTTGCGCGACTGGTCGCCGAAGGCAAATCTTTCAATTAAGGATTCATCATGACCAACGCTGTTATTGTTTCTACTGCCCGTACCCCACTGGCCAAAAGCTGGCGCGGTGCGTTCAACATGACCCACGGTGCAACGCTGGGCGGTCACGCGGTTAAACACGCGATTGAACGTGCCGGTATTGACGCCGCAGAAGTTGATGACGTCATCATGGGTTGCGCAAACCCTGAAGGCGCAACAGGCGCCAATATTGCTCGTCAAATCGCGCTGATGGCTGACTGCCCGGTGAATGTCGCCGGTATGACTGTCAATCGGTTCTGTTCTTCGGGTTTGCAAACGATTGCCCTTGCTTCTCAACGAGTGATTGCGGGCGAAGGCGACGTCTATGTCGCTGGCGGTGTGGAGAGTATTTCTTGTGTACAACAAGAGATGAATCGCCACATGATCAACGATCTGGCCTTGCTTGCCAAAAAGCCTGAGATCTATTGGAACATGCTGCAAACCGCAGAGCAGGTGGCAAAGCGTTACAACATCAATCGTGACGTGATGGACGAGTACGGTGCAGCAAGTCAGCAAAAGGCTTGTGCGGCACAAGCTGCGGGTAAGTTTAATGACGAGATTGCGCCGATTACCGTGCAAGCGGGGGTGATGGATAAGGTCATGGGCATGACAACTCGTCAGGTGACGGTCAGTGCCGATGAAGGGCTGCGTGAAGGGACAACCAAAGAGGGGATTTCTGGGATCAAACCTGCTATCCCTGGCGGCGTTGTCTCAGCAGGTAATGCCAGCCAGTTTTCTGACGGCGCAGGTGCCTGCGTGATCATGAGTGAAGCACTTGCCACCCAGCGCAACCTCAATCCCCTTGGGCGATTTCTTGGATTTGCAGTCGCTGGTTGCGAACCGGATGAAATGGGCATCGGGCCAGTCTACGCGGTGCCTAAAGTATTGAAACGCTTAGGTCTGACCGTGAAAGATATCGACCTGTGGGAGTTGAACGAGGCCTTTGCTGTACAGGTACTCTATTGCCGCGACAAATTAGGAATTCCTGCCGAGTTGCTCAACGTGAATGGGGGGGCGATCGCCGTTGGCCATCCTTATGGCGTCAGTGGGCAACGTTTGACCGGCCATGCTCTGATCGAAGGTAAGCGTCGTGGCGCAAAACGTGTCTGCGTGACGATGTGTATCGGTGGCGGCATGGGGGCTGCTGGCGTATTCGAAGTCTTTTGAGCGTGACGACGTTGCAGCCTGCACCGGACGCTGATCTTCACGCGTTCGTTTTGCGAAGCGATCGCGAAGGGGTAGCCACGCTCACCCTGAATCGTGGCGAGCAATATAACCCGCTGTCGATGGGGATGATGCAAGCGCTTATCCAAACGCTGACAGATCTGTCAGCCGATCGATCTGTCAAAGTGATCGTTCTGAAGGGCGCTGGCAAGGGGTTTTGCGCGGGTCACGACTTGAAAGAAATGAGGGCCGACCTCGACCCATCGGCGTTGCGATCCCTTTTCAATCAATGCAATGTACTGATGCAGACAATCCGCTCAAGCCCTCAGGTTGTCATCGCGCAAGTGCACGGGATTGCGACTGCCGCGGGCTGTCAATTGACCGCGACCTGCGATCTTGCCATTGCAGCGCAGGGGACGCGCTTTGCCTTGCCGGGGGTCAATATCGGCCTGTTTTGTTCGACACCTGCCGTTGCAGTCTCGCGTCAGGTAAGCCGCAAGAATGCCCTGCGCATGCTATTGACCGGTGACACCATTGATGCTGTTCAAGCACGTGACTGGGGGCTGATCAATGACGTTGTGCCGCTTGAGAAGCTAGCGGCTGAGGTACAACAACTGGCCGACATCATCAAAAGCAAAAGTGCGGCTGTTGTTGCTTTAGGTAAGCACACGTTCTATCAACAAATTGAACTGGACATTTCAGCAGCGTATTCGTTGGCGGCGCAGGCCATGGTCGAAAATATGACCTTGCCTGATAGTGCTGAAGGGATTGATGCTTTTGTAAATAAACGAGAGCCAAGGTGGCTGGCCTGAGCCAAACGCACCTTTGCATCACGACAAGGAGACAACGTTGACATTATTTGACCTTACTGGACAAGTGGCTGTGGTGACAGGATCATCAAGAGGTATTGGTCGCGCGATCGCAGAAAGAATGGCTGAACACGGTGCAAAAGTAGTTGTGTCATCGCGTAAGGTGGATGCCTGCCAAGAAGTCGTGGATGTCATCAATCAACGTCATGGTGCGGGGTCGGCAATCGCAGTCGCAGCAAACATCTCTTCAAAGACTGACTTGCAAAACTTAGTGCTCGCAGCACAAAAGCAGTTTGGCAAAATCGACATTCTGGTTTGTAACGCTGCCAGCAATCCCTATTATGGTCCACAAGCCGGGATTTCGGATGATCAATTTCGCAAGATTCTTGATAACAATATTGTTGCCAATCACTGGTTGATCAATATGGTTGCACCCGAGATGATGGCGCGTCGGTCGGGGTCGATCACCATCGTTTCTTCGATTGGTGGGCTAAGAGGTTCTTCTGTCATTGGCGCTTATTGCGTCAGCAAAGCCGCTGATATGCAACTTGCACGCAATATGGCCGTAGAGTTTGGCCCGCACAACGTTCGGGTGAACTGTATTGCCCCCGGATTGATCAAGACAGATTTTGCGCGTGCGCTTTGGGAAGATGAAGCCACATTGCGCCACCGTGAAGAAACCATCCCCCTGCGCCGCATCGGTGAGCCTGACGAGATCGCTGGCGCCGCTGTTTTTCTGGCCTCTCAAGCAGCGTCTTTCATCACGGGACAGAGCTTGGTGGTAGATGGCGGCAATACCATCTGATGATGGTTTGGCGTCGACTCGCGAGCGAGTCGGCGTTAGACACGGCTGCCTTACACTTTACAGAGAAATTCAATGAAAGAAGAAAAATACAAACTCGATAAAAGGGTAACCAATCGCGAATTCAAGCTCTTGTTAAAACCCAAAGGTCTTGACCGGCGCAGCCGAATCACGCAACTCGCGGCCCAACTTGACGTCCTTTGTGCAAAAAGCAAAATCCCTTTTTATCACTTGGATAATGCCAATACCGGCCTGCGGAATGTCATTTTCTATGACACCCCAGGTGAAGATCTTCGTCAACATAATCTGATCCTGCGAGTGCGTGAATCAAGACAAAATGTCTGGGTCGACGATTGGTGTGAAGTCACGTTCAAATGTCGTGCAGATAGTGTTGCAGCGGCCTTGGCTTTTAATCCATCGCCCAGTGCAGCACATAAAGCAAGACTGCGATTTAAAGAAGAGATACTGCTGGGCGTTGAAGTGGGTTCTGCGCGATCCATTTTCTCAAACAATGCAGTGCTTGATACGGTGCCAATTGACGCGGTGTTTAAAAAGAACTTGCCCAGTGCAGTGAGGTTTTTCCCTGAACTGGCTCGTCTGGGTGGCTCGAAAGCGACGCCGATTCGTATCGTTGGCGGGCGAACCAATAAAATTCTGGAAGCTTGCCTGCCCTTAGGGACACTGGTATTTGGTCGCGGGGTGCAGGCTCACTGTGATGTGGCGATCTGGATGAGAAGTGTGGGAGAACCGATTATCGGCGAACTGGCGTTCTCATACCGCGTTACCGATGACAACCGCAAAGACAGCAAAGCGCATCAGCGTGCAGATCAGTTTTTCAAAGACCTTCAGCGTGCCTTTGATGCGTGGCTACAGATCGGCTCGACCAAGACAGATCTGGTTTACGGTGAGGTTAAATGAGCGAAGCAGAGCGCACGCTAGTCGCATCTAAGTCTGACTCGGTCAAGAGGCAGACCCAACAAGTGCCGTCACTCTGGGCCTTATTTCGTGAGTTTTTAGTGATCGGTGCGGTGAGTTTTGGTGGCGGCATCATTGCGTATGAACGTATCCTGTTGGTCGATAAGCGCAAATGGTTAAGTGACGACGAATTTATGGCAACGTTGGCAATCAGTCAGACGACGCCTGGTCTGATTTCAGTCAACATGGCGTTGATTGCTGGTGATAGATTACGAGGGCTTCTGGGCGCGATGGCCGCAGCAGGGGGGCTCATCCTGCCAGGCGCCCTGTTCGTTCTCGTGGCAGGGTACGTTTATACAGAGGGCGCAGATCACCCACTAGCCAATCTGCTTTTGGTGGCTATCGCCGCTGCGGCGACCGGCATGTTAGGCTCGGTCACCTACAAGATTGGCGCTGATCACTTCAAACACCTCAAACCGCTTGCCATCATCGGTGGGACCTTTATCTTGATGAGCCTGGTGAAATTGTCGCTCATTTGGGTCATGCTGATCATGGCGCCGATTGCCTTGTTTTTATATCGACCTAAATCGTGATGAGCATTTTGATTCAACTTGCTTTGACGTTTGGGATGCTCTCTCTGCTCGCCGTCGGAGGCGGTACTGCTGTCTTGCCAGAAATGCAGACCATGTTGCATGAGCAGTTCAACATCACAGACACGGCCTTCGTGCATGTCTATAGTCTTGGTCAGCTAGCGCCAGGCCCCAATATGCTCATGGTGCTTGTATTTGGATTGCACCTGGCCGGATTGATTGGGGCAGCCGTGGTGTTGTTGGCTTTTTTCCTCCCATCGAGTCTTTTGTGTTTATTCGTGGGACGTTTATGGACACGAATCGGTGAAACGCCTTGGCGGCGGTCTGTTCAAAATGGGTTAGAGCCGATCTCTATCGGCCTCATGTCTTCAGGGGTCTATGCAGTCGCCAAGACATCACTGGTAGGACCTGTCTCCATCAGTTTGGCACTGATCTCTTTTGTCGTCATCATGTTCACCAGATTTAATCCGGTATTCATGATTCTTGGTGCAGGGGTGTCAGGCGCCGTGCTGATTCATTACACGGGCCTGCACTGACGCTCGGCTCAAGTGCTGACTTATTCGCCCATCCCGGGCGTCACGGTTGAGAAGCCAGAGTCAACGTGAGTGATCTCACCAGTGACACCCGCGGCAAGGTCTGACAGTAAGAAAGCGGCAACATTGCCCACGTCTTCGATCGTGACATTGCGACGCAGTGGTGCGTGCGCTTCGACAAATTTCAAGATGCTAGAAAAATCCTTGATACCGCTCGCCGCGAGTGTTTTGATCGGGCCAGCCGAAATCCCATTCGCTCGAATGCCTAAAGGCCCAAGGCTGGTGGCGAGGTAACGAACACTGGCTTCCAGTGATGCTTTGGCCAAACCCATGGTGTTGTAATTGGGGACGACTTTTTCTGCCCCTAAATACGTGAGCGTCAAGACCGCAGCCTGGCGACCCTTCATCATCGGTAGTGCCGCTTTGGCCAAAGCCGGAAAACTGTAGGCTGAAATATCATGTGCGATGCGGAAACTTTCGCGCGATAGCCCTTCAAGAAAATCCCCCGCAATTGCTTCGCGCGGGGCGAAACCGATCGAGTGCACCAAGCCATCCAAGCCGTCCCAGCGTTTGGCTAAGTCAGTAAAGGTCGCTTCTATCTGGCTGTCTTCAGCGACATCACAGGGCAGGACGATATCACTGCCAAAGTCATTCGCAAACTCAACCACTCTATCCTTGAATCGATCACCAACATAGGTGAAGGCTAACTCAGCACCTTGTTGATGACAGGCTCTTGCGATACCGTAGGCGATTGACCGGTTCGATAGAACGCCGGTGATCAACAGTTTTTTGCCAGTTAAAAAGCCCATATCAATCCTTGTTTTCTATTCAATCAATGTATTTTTAATGCGTGCTATTACTCGGTAGGCGCAATTTCGTGCCAACCTTAACGGTATCATTTTTTATATTGTTTAATGAACGCAGAGCGGCGACGGTCGTGTCGTGCTTTTTGGCAATCGCTGGCAAGGTGTCACCCGTGCGCACAACATAGATTTTTACTTTATGGTCGTTCTTCTTAGCGTTGCTGGCGGTAGTGGCATTATATTTGCCTGCAAGGCGAGGTGGGCTCGAGTCTGCGAAAGGAGCAAGTTCTATCCCTTTGCCAGAAGGCCCCGGGATTTGCAAAGATTGATTGCTGGCGCTGCGAGTAGACGTCGGGATATTGTTGACCTCGCGAATACGAGTTTCTGAAACGCCGAATTTTCTCGCAATATCGCTAAAGGTTTCCCCCTGCGACGCTTGATAAATCTTCCAGGACGATAGTTCGCCTTTATATTGTTCGAGATTGGTGTTGAAGATATCGACTTTATTTTTAGGCAAAATCAAATGTGAATCTTCATCCACCACCATCACAGGTGTGTTGTGTGAAGGGTTAAGTGCTTTGAACTCGTCGATTGGCATTTCCGCCAGTTGCGCGGCGACCTCAATGTCCATGGGGGTGGCTTTCTTCACCGCCACAAAATAGGGTTCGTTATCGACTTGGGGTAGCAGTACAGCGTATTTTTCGGGGTCAGCGACGATGTTCTTGATCGCTTGTAGTTTAGGCACGTAGTTGCGCGTTTCGTCAGGCATCGTCAGCGACTCATAATTGCCGGATAGCCCAGCCGCTAAATTACGGTCGATGGCTTTTTTGACTGAACCTTCTCCCCAGTTATAAGAGGCGAGTGCCAGGTACCAGTCGCCCTGAAAATCAAACAGAAAATCGAGATAATCAAGCGCTGCATTGGTTGAAGCAATTGGGTCGCGGCGTTGATCACGCCACCAATCCTGTTTCAACTGAAACTTGGTCCCAGTGCTCGGAATAAATTGCCAGAGACCGGCAGCCTTCGCCCTTGAATAAGCCCCAGCGTTATAGCCGCTCTCGACAAAGGGCAGCAAGGCCAATTCGGTCGGCATGCCTCGGCGATTGATCTCGTCGACGATGTAGTAGAGATACTTGCCCGCGCGCGCAGCCATTCTTTGCATCGCCTCAGGATGTGAGGCGTAATACGCCGTCCATTTGTCGACCAGCGGCGAGTTTAAATTGGGGATAGCGAAACCGCGTCTGATGCGTTCCCAGATGTCGAGGGGGGGGACGGTCAGGTCAATGGTTCGAGACGTGTCTCTGGCCACAAAGCGCTGAGGATTGCTTTCAGAATAAGGGCTTGCGCAACCTGCAAGGATGACGACCAGCAGGACCAATAGAAGTCTTAAATTTTTCATGGGCTTAGCGAAAGATGTTTTTCCAGGCGCGCAGTTGGGTAAAAACATCTAAGGTCGTGGTGAGCACGCTGTTGGCCCAGTGACTCGTTTGTTGCACGATAGTACTTTGGGTACACCTGAGAAAAGGGTTGGTGAGCAACTCATGTCCGACGGTGCTGGGGACTGTCGGGATATCAAGACTTCTCTGTTCATTGACTTTTTTCTGCCAATCTAATAACACCTGGTTATCGGGTTCGGCCGCAACGGCAAAGCGCAGGTTGGATGCCGTGTACTCATGGGTGCAGTACACCAAGGTGTCAGCGGGTAAGGCCGCTAACTTAGCGAGCGAGTCGTACATCTGTGTTGGCGTCCCTTCAAAGATGCGGCCGCATCCGCCGACAAACAGGGTGTCGCCGCAGAAAACTAAGCGTTTACCGTTGACCTGGCCATAATAGGCAATATGACCCGCCGTGTGGCCAGGGATATCCAATACGCTCAAGTTCAAGTCGAACTCAGGGATAATCACCGGATCGCCTTCGACCAGCGAGTGGTCGCAATGCGGCAATGCTTCAGTAGCGGGGCCGTAAACGACAGCTTTGGTCGCCTTGACGAGCGCTTCTACCCCACCCACATGATCGTCGTGGTGGTGGGTGAGTAGAATGTTCGTCAAGGTAAGGCCGCGGTTTTTGAGTTCGGCCAAAACGGGGGTTGCATCACCCGGGTCGACCACAAGCGCCTGCTGTCCGTTGGACACCAGCCAGATATAGTTATCAGCAAACGCTTTGATCGGCGTTATTGTGCTGCAAGTGCTCTGTGCTTTAGGCTGATCAGGGTGTTGGTTCATGGCAGTTGCCTCGACGTTTGAATTATTTAAAAACCAAGTTTTAGGACCCGGATGTCATCAATAAAACATGCCATTGTAGAGCTTGCTGACTGGTTGCAAACCGATCCAGGTCGGTATATGCAAAATTGGGAGCAAACCCGTGTTGATGCCGTGGTTGCTGATATTTTTGGCTATCACGCGTTACAAGTTGGGATGCCGCATCTGGATCTGCTTCGGGCTAACCGCATGCCACATAAAATATGGACAACCCCCATGTTGCCCAACTTCGGCGATCTGTCGTCAAATAGATCAAAACTGGTGCTTTGTGAGGCTGATGCTTTGCCGTTCGAGTCGCAAAGCATTGATCTGGTCGTGCTCTCGCATGGGCTTGAGTTGAGCACGCGGCCTCACCAAGTGTTGCGCGAGGTTGAACGGGTGCTGATGCCCGAAGGTCGCGTGGTGATTTCTGGATTCAACCCATTCAGTTTGTGGGGGTTACGTCACGGTTTGCCTTACTTGCGCCCATGGTTGCCCTATTCTCAGACAGCTGCGGTATCCTTGCCGCGCTTGAAGGATTGGTTAAAACTGCTCTCTTTTGACATCGATCGAGGATATTTTGGTTGTTATGCGCCCCCGTTTATGTCTGAGCGCTGGATAAAGCATTTTTCATTCATAGAGCACGCCGGCGATCGGTGGTGGCCAGTCTGTGGCGCCGTCTATGTGGTTTCAGCGGTCAAGCGCGTCGAAGGGATGAGGCTAATCAAGCCCTCTTGGGGCGGCAAACAAACGCGCAAGTTGGCCGCGAAGGCCACAGGCGTAGCAATCAATCAAGAACAGAAGGCTAGGTAATTGCACATGGACGAAAGCACGACAGCAAGTCAGCGGATGAATGTAAACGACGACGTGATTGAGATTTGGACCGACGGCGCCTGCAAAGGTAACCCCGGTCTGGGCGGTTGGGGGGTGTTACTGCGTCGTGGCGCAGATGAAAAGACCTTATGCGGTGGCGAGCGATTAACGACGAATAACCGGATGGAAATGATGGCCGTCATTGAGGGACTTCGTGCCTTGAAACGACCCAGCCAAGTACGCCTGCATCTGGATTCTCAATACGTACAAAAAGGGATGACGGAATGGATTCACGGATGGAAGCAGCGTAACTGGCGCACCGCAGATAAAAAGCCAGTTAAAAATGCAGACTTGTGGGTGATTCTTGATGAATTGGTCCAGCATCACAAGATCTCTTGGCACTGGGTCAAAGGCCACGCGGGGGATCCGGGCAATGAACGCGCAGATCAGCTCGCCAACCATGGGGTTGAGCTTGCCCGCAGACAATCCGTTTAAACTGCCAGTATGCGTTGGATAATTCTCGATACCGAAACGACTGGCTTAAATGCCGCCAATGGCGATCGCATCATTGAAATTGCTGCGATTGAGGTGGTCAATCGTCGTCTGACGGGACGTCACTTTCATCGTTATGTGAAACCTGATCGAGATAGCGATGCAAAGGCGCTTGAAATTCACGGTATCACCTCAGAGTTTTTGGCAGACAAGCCTCGGTTTGAAGCCGTCGTCGAAGATTTTCTCGATTTCGTTGAGGGTGCTGAACTGATCATTCACAACGCACCGTTCGATGTGAGATTTTTAAACGCCGAGCTTCAGCGTCTCGATCGGGGCGTGATCATGGATTACTGTAGCGATATTACTGATTCGCTCGCCTTCGCCAAGGCGCTATATCCTGGTAAGCGCAACTCTCTCGATGCGTTGTGTGACCGGTATGGTATCTCTAACGCCCACCGAACTTTGCACGGCGCATTACTCGACTCGCAATTGTTAGCTGAGGTTTGGCTCGCCATGACGCGGGGTCAAGACAGCTTACTTGATGATCCTTTTGATTCAAGTACGAACGAAAACGTATTAGTGAAGCAGCAACCCAGGGCGCGAGTGAGTCTGCCTGTGATCGAGCCTACTGTTGAAGAGTTAGCTGCCCATCAAAGTTATTTGGATGCGCTAGACAAGTCTGTCAAGGGTGCCTGTCTTTGGCGAACGCTAGACGCCTGATCCGCTTGCTGGTGATTGGGGCAAGTGTTTCTTGGCAGAAGACATTGCTTGCTTTCCCTAGGGTAATCCCTCTCATGAACGACCTGATAAACCCTTGCTCGCTACCTATAATGGCGCCTTGACTGCGGTTGCGCCGCGGTCGTGCATAAGGATTCATCATGACAGACACTATTCACGTCGAAAACACTTACAAGAAGGTCACGCTCAGGCTGATCCCTTTCTTGTTTATCTGTTACCTCGCTGCTTATCTTGACCGCGTAAACGTCGGTTTCGCTAAATTACAGATGTTGTCAGATCTGAAATTCAGCGAGACGGTCTACGGATTGGGCGCAGGCATTTTCTTCATTGGTTATTTTATTTTCGAAGTACCCAGCAATATTCTGCTTGAAAAAGTGGGGCCACGCGTCTGGATCGCACGCATTATGGTGACGTGGGGCGTCTTGTCGTCTTGCATGATGTTTGTCAGTGGTGAGACCAGTTATTACATTTTGAGATTTTTGTTGGGGATTGCTGAAGCTGGATTTTTCCCCGGCATCATTCTTTATCTGACTTATTGGTATCCGCAAGCGCGACGCGGTCGTATCACCGCGTTGTTCATGACAGCCATTGCGTTTTCGGGGGTTGTCGGCGGGCCCTTGTCGGGTTGGATCATGGAAAAATTCTCTGGGCACTATGGCATTGCAGGCTGGCAATGGCTGTTTTTGCTGGAAGGATTGCCTTCGATCGTTCTTGGTGTGGTTGTCTTGCTTTATTTGGATGATTCTGTCGCCAAGGCGAAGTGGCTCGATGACGAAGAAAAGCGTTTCTTGCAATCTCAATTGGATTCGGACGCGAAAACCAAGGTGCATTTGCCGTTAGCCAAGATTTTCACTGATGTTCGTGTGTGGCTATTCAGCGGCATCTACTTTTTCATGGTGATGGGGCTCTACGGTATCGGTTTTTGGCTGCCTAATCTGATTAAAGCGGCTGGTGTGACGGATGTGTTCAACAACGGTTTGCTCTCTGCTATCCCATATTTCGTGGCGGCGGTTGCCATGGTGTTGGTTGGTAAAAACTCTGATCGCACGGGTGAGCGTCACATGCATTTGATTGTGTTCTCGCTCATTGGTGCCATCGGGTTCTGGTTGAGTACGCTGAATCCGACCAATATTACGTTTTCACTGATCGGCATCACGATTGCGTGTGTTGGCGTCTTGTCATCGATTGCGTTGTCATGGAGCCTGCCTACCGCTTACTTGACCGGGACGGCCGCCGCTGCCGGTATCGCGATGGTGAACTCGATCGGTAATTTGTCAGGTTTTGTCAGCCCGTTTATTGTGGGCTGGATCAAAGACATGACGGGTAGCCTGACGGGTGGCTTGTACTTCTTGGCAGCGAGCATCGCCTGCAGTGCGGTGTTGGTCGCGTTGACTAAGCGATTGAAGCCAGCTCAACCATAACGCCGTATCAAGGCGCAAGTGGCATGAAAAAGACCTGATTTATCAGGTCTTTTTTTGAGGCAAAGAGGTAAGCGGGCATTTTTTAGAGCTGGCTTAATCGCTTGAGCCTTAGTGCGGACGGCACTGTGTATAATGTGCCCCTTGCCTGTCATGGCAAATTCCAATCCTGCCACAGCAAGTGCGCAGCAAGATTGGGCGGTTAGCTCAGTGGTAGAGCACTGCCTTCACACGGCAGGGGTCACAAGTTCGAAACTTGTACCGCCCACCAAAATACTCAATAAAATCAATGACTTACGTTTTTTTTGAACAAAAAATCGTAGTACAGTTTGGTTGTACTACAAAACAAACCTGTACCACACACTTTTTATTTGGTTTTTGTAGTAAAAACTTGATAGCAAGCAATAATGCTGCTGACAAGGTAAGTTGTGGCTACTAGGTCGTTAAAATCTGCTCGTAAAACCTCTGCCACGCAGACACGTGATCGCACGTTGCCAACAGAAAAGCATCGCCTCAGTGGCTACCCTGACAAGCTATTCATTTACAAGCTGCAAGCAAGCCCTTTTTGGTGGGTTCGTTATTACGCGAACGGCAAGGTCTTGCGTAAGACAACAAAGAAAGAAGGCAAGCGTGAAGCCATTGCTTTTGCAAAAGACTTTTACGACACAGTGACTCGCAATGTTAGGCAAGGCATGATTACATCGTCGCCTGCTAACTTTGAGATTGTGACCAAAGCAATGATGTTGGCTGAAAAGGCCAAGCTTGATCGTGGCGAGTTAACCAAGACCACCTACGACAATCTCAACTATCGCTACAACAAAAGTATCCTGCCATTTTTTAGATACAAAGACCTACCAAGCGTTGACTATCACACGTTGGAAACGTACTTGGGTGAACTGAGCAGACTAAACCTTAGTTCATCTACTATCAGTGCGTACATGCGTCTTGTGCGTAAAGTTATGGTTTACGCAGCACGACGCAGACTAATTACTGCTGTGCCTGAGTTTCCCACAGTCACAGTCGTTGATAAGGCACGAGGTTGGTTTACAACTTGGCAATACAACAAGCTATGGCACGCAGCACAACGCTATGTAGGCAAAAAGGTTGAAGTACGCAAATATGAAATAAATGGCGTGACGCAGACACAATACATAATGGCATCAAGCACTGAGCCAAAGTTAGGCAGGTTGATGCGAAATGTTGCCATGACTGAGGACATGCGACGCTTAATTGTGTTCATGTGCAACAGCTACATACGCCCAACTGACATCAAGTTTATGCAGCACAAGCATGTGGATGTGATTGCCAACAGTGAGCGTAAGTATCTACGCCTGCGTATTCCACCAACTAAAGGCCACGGGGATCCAATCATTACAATGGCTAAAGCTGTAGACGTTTACGTCAAGCTGCGTGAGCACCACAAAACTGAACATGGTAGCGTTGGCGATAACGACTATGTGTTTATGCCCATGTATGGCGAGCAGCAGCGAGACTACGCACTCAAGCAGCTACAGCGTCAATTTGAAGTGTTGATGTGGGATACAGGCTTGGGTAAGGGCAGTGATGGCGAGGAAAGAACTTTGTATTCCTTGCGTCATACTGCAATCATGTACAGGCTGCTGTTTGGCGAAAGTATCAACACGCTTGTACTGGCACGCAATGCACGAACAAGCGTTGAAATGATTGACAGGTTTTATGCCAAGCCACTAAGTGGTGAAATGAACGTTGACATGCTGCAGAGCAGGCGACGCAAGCGAAAGATTTACGATGGTGACTAAAATTACAAAACTTGTTTAACCAAACTCATTATGTATTCCAAATCCTTATCGTCCGTTACATGGATTTGATAGTCACCGTTGCCACTGTGTCCAACTTGAGAAACATCTCTTGCAAGACCTTTGCTGTCGTTGATCTTTCCCCACTTGGCATTGATCGTAACTTTTAGATGTTGTTTTTGAATTTTTATATCTACGATATTGCTGCTCTTCTTAAATGCCACGTACCACTTCAAAGGTACAACTTCAATATCGTTTGATAAATTTAATATGGCACTTCTAAATATGTCATAAAGTTCTGCCATTTCAGCAGAACCACGAGCGATAAGTGTATCTTCTGTGTAAACCGTAATTTCATCAGCAATGCGTTTAAATTCTTTATTTTGCTGAGCAATAGGTTTGATACTTTCTGCTGAACGTGATTTTTTTACTTCAGTGACAAGCAGCGTATTGTTTTCAAAACGCTTCACTTCCCACAACTCAATAGCAATATCTTTGAAGTTGGTTGCTTGTATTTGATTGTCTGTAAATGATGGAGATACAAAAGCTACCCTTGTTTGACTCCAATCAATATCATCACGCTTAAGGTTGCGTTTGAGTTGTTCGTTGTACTCAAGAATAAAATCTGCTTTGTTCTCAAGCATTAAGCTCAAGTATGTAAATCCTTGGTCAACTACACTAACGCTCTTGTCGCGTTTGTATTCAATAATAATGAAGGCGTTCGTCTGTTCATCGTAAGCAAGTGTATCAATACGCTTATTCTTAATTGAACACTCGCTGCGTACTAAAGTTAAGCCCATTACTTGTTTTAAATTAGCTTCAAACAAGGCTTGAATCTCACGCTCAAGCTTGAAGGGCTTTTCATTCACATGCTTTAGTTTGTCAGCTTGGATCGCAAAAATTGCCATAAGAGTCACCCTTTACTTGTCGCGATAATTATCAATAACAGACGACAATTTACTAATTGCTTCTTCAGCAAGATCAAGGCGACCTGCCTCAGCAGCAACTTGTTGAAATGCTAATAATGAAAATGCATCTGCAATTCTTAAAACATTGGTAATTTCAGTTTCAGTATAGTTAGGCTCAATAACGTTACCATTGAAGCGCCGTCCTGCTTGCTGAATGCCCCCATGTGTATAACTGTTCATTGCAGCCCAAGCATCTTTCTTCAGTGTTGATAGAACACCGCTTTTAAATTCATCTAGTAATTCAATTTCAGTAAGGATTGTTTCAAAATAGATTGTTTTATCATCTACAAAATGCTGAAGCTGGGTATCAGTAGCACATTTTTTTAACCATATTCCACGAACGTAAGCCTCAAATATTGGTCTAGCTAATGCAAAGGCTGACCCATAAATTGCTGAGCGAACTAAACAAGCGACTGCCAGTTGATGCTCATAAACTAGGTCGTAACAAGAAACAGCGAGCAGGACTCGTCTATCTTGTGGTACGAGTAAGTCGTCAAGACGAACAGCTAACCAATCGTGAAGTTGAAAGGCTTTGTCAGCTAAAGGGTTTGGCTCTCTCTTCGTCATGAATTAAGCAACTGCTCTAAGTCGTATATCTTCAATAGTCTTGAATAACTGAGTAACAGTCGCAGCAGGGAAGATGGCATCAGGTCCAGTTGATGTTACGTTGGTAAATGGTGCTTCATACAATCGCTTGGCATCAATCGCACCATCAACAGCCAAATAGTTGACAATCAGCTTGATAAATTCAATTTGGCTAGCAGTGGCATTGGCTACATTTAAAAATTCAGCCATAGCATCCATTGCAGCGCCACGCTCCAAACCAACTAGCGATCGCACGAACAGTCCAAGGCCACCCGTTGAGCTCTTTGCTTGCTCAACCAGTCCAGTATCACCAGCAGCCTGTTCAAGCAAAATCTTTTCAAGCTCCTGCAGATCAGTTGGAGTAATTGCCTTGTTGGTACGCAACTTGTAAACAGCAAGGCGATCTTCATGTGTTCGTAGAAAGTCACGTGCCTTGGCTTTAAAACGTTCGTAGTCTAGGCCCGTTGTGACAATGGACAGGTCAACTTCTGTCGCACCAGTAATCACGTCATCAAAGTCTGTGTAGACAATTGGTCGTTGAGTCTTTTCCAAGAGCTTAATCAGCAAGCGTAAACGTTTACGTACCTGTTCCAACATTCCTACAGTTACGTCTAGCCACCACTCTTCCGTGTTTAAGCTTTGTATCAATGCCATTTCGTTGCGTATGGCAGGAATACTGTCTTGTAGTTCTAGCGCAGCAGCAATAGATTTAATGACTTTTTGGTATTTCTCGTAGTCAACATCACCCTGCAATACACATAGCTGTGTACGCAGGATCATCATGTCAAAGCGTTTGGCTTCTTCTTCAGTATCTAGTAACTGCGTTGGAAGCCCTGCAAGTTGGTCAGCAATTTCAGCAGCATCTACTGTACTGATAGTTTTCCAACTAGCTGCGTCTGCGTACTTCTCTACATACTGACGCTTAGGTCTAACAATAATGTTGTCTAACGTCATGCCAGCAACAATTGCATGTAGCTGATTCGCAGTTGTATTACGTAATTCGCCTTCTTCAGCGTTTTGCTCAGGCGTGCCCTTATGATCTGTACGAGTGTCCAATGCTTGGATCAATTCCAAACGTGTTTTAAATAATCGTGTTTCTAAACTTTCACTGCTGCTGCCAGAGCTTTTGGGTATCTGCTGATTGAAGTATTCAATGTTTTGGCAAAAATCAATAATCTTAAAAAACTTCTTATCTTGTCCAGGACCATACAGGTCTTTGCATAGTCTTGTACCTCGTCCAATCATTTGCCAGAACTTGGTCTTGCTGCGAACGATCTTAAAAAATACCAAGTTCACAACTTCAGGTACGTCAATGCCAGTGTCCAGCATGTCTACGCTGATGGCTATATGTGGGGCCTTATCTTTAACGGAAAACTCATCAATTAAGCTCTGTGCATAACCAAGCTTGTATGTAATGACACGTGCAAAGCCACCTACGGCCTCTGCAGGGTAATTAATGTCAAAGCGTTCAGCTATAAAGTCTGCATGTAATTGATTCTTGGCAAAGATGATGGTTTTTCCAAGCCTGTCGCCACTAGCAACACGCTCACCTTGCGTCATCAAGTACTCAAGTGCTTTGTCTACTGTGTCTTTGTTAAATAGCCAAGCATTCAGTGCTGGAGGATCAACGCTGTCAGGTGCGCCATCTTCACCCCAGTCAAGTTCGTCCCATTGTTCCTTTTCTTCTTCACTCAGTCTGTCGTAGTCAATGCCTTCACGTTGAAACTTTAGGTCAACAGCTACAGATTGTGGTGGTACTAGATAATTATCAGCAATTGCATCTTCTAGTGCATAGGCAAAAGTGGGGACACCTTTTTCCAGCTGAAACATTTTGTAGGTGTTGTGATCAACTTCGTCTTTAGGCGTTGCAGTTAGTCCTACCAAGTAGCTATCAAAGTAATCAAAAATCGCACCATACTTGGCGTAAATGCTGCGATGTGCCTCATCAATAATTACCAGATCAAAGTGTCCAACGCCAAAGCGTTTAGTTTCCTGATCTGTGTCGTTAATTAAGTTCAGCATGGTGGGGTAGGTGCTGACATACACACGCCCTTGTCCATCTGCACTATCAAGCAAATTCACTATGCCTGCATCTGGCAGATGCTTGAGAAATTCTCGTGATGCTTGTTTAACTAGGCTGATGCGATCAGCTAGAAAAAGGATGCGTTTAGCCCAATTACAGCGCATCAACAGCTCTGTCAGCGCAATAACAGTTCTAGTCTTGCCAGAACCAGTTGCCATCACAATCAAGCTGCGACGTTGATTGTGTTGCTCAATCGCTTCTGTAACGGAACGAATGGCCTGATGCTGATAGCTGCGTTCAACTATGTGGTCATTAATCTTTTCTGTTGCTAGTGTTTGACGACTGGTGCGCCGTTGTATCAGTAACTCAAGTTCATCTTTCTTATAAAAGCCCTGTACTCTGCGTGGCGCAGCAGCCAAGTCATCCCAAAACCAGTGCTCATATCCATTTGTGTAATAAATTACTGGTCTGCGCTTGTACATCTGTTCCAAGCAATCAGCATATAGCTTGGCTTGTTGCTGTCCTACACGTGCGTCACGTTTAGTTCGCTTAGCTTCAACAACAGCTAATGGCTTGCCATCATCACCCCACAAAACATAATCAACATAGCCTTTGTTCTGGCTATTGGGCATGCCAACTACTTCAAATTCTGTATCTTCTGGCTTATCTAACGTCCAGCCAGCTTCTTGAAGCAACAGATCAATAAAGTAGTCACGTGTCTGTTCTTCGTTGTAGTCGTGCGTATCTGTCTGTGCTTGGTTGGCTTGCTTGGCTTTGGCGACTTCAGCACGTAGCGCATCAAGTTCTTGTTGTGTTGCTGCTAAGCCTTCAAGTTGCTGTTTCAGCGCTGCGTTTTCAGCTTCCTTCTGCTTGATTGCTGTTTCATGCGCTCGCAGCTGCTCTAGCGTTATTGCGCTTTGTTGAGTTGCTTGAGGTAATAGGGCTAAATTAAATTGCAGCGTAGGGCTGGGTCGTGCTTTCTCGCCGTATGTATGAGCCAGCCAGTAACTAATATGGAACAGCTCTGTGACTGCTGTTGTGGCGTCTGTGGCTCTAGCAGCTTTGCCATGGGCAGCTCTGTTACCAATGCCAATTACTACTGTGGCTTTGGTAAAGATTGCTTCACCAGCATTTAATTTAAAACAGGGGTCGTGTACTCGTGCGCCCAAGCTGATGTCGTAACAGCTGTAGTTTTTGTCATACCTGTACAGCCAATCAACAATCTGTTCCAGTGTCATTCGTGCATACCAACAGGCTGCACGTGCATCAGTATTCAAATAACTTTCTGCTTTCTTTGCGCTGTCATGTATGGCAAAGAATTCTTGTTGCAGGAAGCCAAAGTTACTCATGCATTAAATCCTGTTGTGAATGCTTGATTTTGTAGTGAACTAAGCAAGCCAACATTTATATCTATTGACTGTATTTCTTTATCTTTGATGTTCAAAATTCGTTCAATATTTCTTGCAAATTCATTCTGTAATTTAATTGGTGGGCAAATAATATCTAGCTTCTCAGCTTGAGCTTTTGTTATCGCCTCACGAGTTGCGCCAGATCCACCAATTTGCAGCAACTTATTTTTCATTTGCGATGAAAGTAGCAATCTTTCCAAATACAAAGGGTTTAATGTTTCGTTTGGTCTAACAATCATTACGTGTTGATTAACGCGAGCTGGTAAAACATCGTCAGGCACTCTGCAAACTCGTGCAACAGATGCGCCAGTTATGTTTAGCAGAACATCCCCCTTTACAACCATAACATTGGCTAGCTTAGCTGCTTGTTCCTCATCAATATATGCAAGGTTTTTAAATACAAACTCTCCGTCATGCACATTTAAGCTACGAATTAATGATATCCCTTGAGCTTTATAAGAAGCATCGCCACCCGTTGGCGTTGAGCCACTGCCCAGTTTAATAACTGCATTACCTAGTTTTATAAGATCCCAATTTTTGCTGTTTGTAACTGGATCGCCAAACATCTCAACGAACGTGCTATGTGCAAGTTCGTCTAACTTGGCAATAGCCTGCTCACGTTTGCGTTTAATCTCTTCAGCTTTGTCCAGTATCGCTGCAATGCGTTGTTGCTCTGCTAGTGGTGGAAGTGGAATTTTAGTTGCCAAGAACTCGCCACGATTTACATGCTTCATAGTGGCGCCATGTAAATGTTGACTCATATCAGTTAGCGCACTAACAAGCACATGTTTTAAATATTGTTTGTCTACAACTTTGGTATTGGGTATCACACGGAATATGTGTTGATTTAGGAGACCATCCTCTTCGCTTTGCCACTCAAAGACCCCTAGCGTTGCTGACCACGAAACCAATAAGTCTCCTTTTCTTACAACTAACTTATCATCTACTTTACGTTTTGTGAGGTTATATGGTTTGGACTCATCTGTTAGGTTTTGTATACGAATAATTCGCAATCCTTCATTACCCCAATCGTCAGGCTTAAAGGCTGCTCCATTTATAAATTGAGCTACTTCGCCTAGTTGAGCATGATTTGACGTCACTTAAGTAACTCCTCAAGCTCAGCAAGTCCTGACTGTATTTCAGTTTCTAATTGCTTAAGCTCAGCGATCAATTGCATGGGTGGCACATGTTCAACATGCTCGTGCACTACTTGTTTGTATCTGTTCAAGCTCAGGTCGTAGCCATTAGCAGCTAATTCTGCTTTTGGTACAGTAAAACTTTGTGCAGTTCGTTCGTTTGACTGCTCACTGCCATCACGTTGGAGCCATCTTGCTAGCAAGTCTGGCAAATTATTCTTCGTATGCTCTTCTGCAGTCAGCTTGGATGCAGGACTGACTCCTAATTTGGTATCATCAAGTAGTGGTTGTCTTTTGTCATCCAAACTCCAGCCATCAGAGTGCATGTCATAAAACCATACGTTGTCAGTACCACCACTGTTGGTCTTTGTAAATATCAGTATGGCTGTACTGACACCAGCGTAAGGTTTAAATACACCTGATGGTAGTGATATGACTGCGTCCAGCTTTTGCTGCTCAACAATCATTTCACGAAGCTCTTTGTGTGCCTTGCTACTACCAAATAAAACACCATCAGGCACAATGACTGCAGCACGACCACCTGGCTTTAGCAGTTTTAGAAATAGGGCGAGAAATAGCAGCTCTGTTTTCTTAGTCTTTACAACTGCCAACAAGTCTTTAGCAGTTCCGTCATAGTCCAAGTTGCCAGCAAATGGTGGATTTGCCAAAATCAAACTGTACTTTTCTTCTTCAATCGCATAATCCTGCGACAAGCTATCTCTGTATGTGATGTTTGGATTTTCAACGCCATGCAACAACATGTTCATGCTGCCAATTCGCAGCATGGTGTTGTCAAAGTCGTATCCATAAAACATGTCGTTGTTGAAATGCTTGCTACTTGCGACATTTACCAATAACTCTGGGTAATGATCACGCAAATATTCACCAGCAACGACCAAAAATCCACATGTACCGCTTGCTGGGTCGCAGATGGTGTCTTTTGGGGTTGGCGCAGTGAGTGCAACCATTAAGCTAATGATGTGGCGTGGGGTACGGAATTGTCCGTTTTGTCCTGCACTGGCGATCTTGCCCAGCATGTATTCGTACAGATCGCCTTTTGTGTCTCTATCCTGCATCGGTATCTGGTCAAGCAGGTCTACAACTTTTGCAAGTAGGGCAGGTGTAGGGATGGTGAAACGTGCGCCTTCCATCTGCTTGCTGTACGTACTGCCATCACCACCAATCTCACGTAAGAATGGAAATACATGGTCATTAACTGTATTGAACATCTCTTGTGGTGCAGCGTTCTTTAGTCTGCTCCATCGCATTCTTTCGTATGAGCATCCACGAGTATCAGTGCCTGCTGGAAATATCTGTCGCTCGATGGGTTTGCCCAGTCTTGCGCTCTTATTTTCTTCAAGTGTCTGTAACTCATCCAGCCTGCGTAAAAAGAGTAGATAGGTAATTTGCTCCAGTACTTCTAATGGGTTTGAAATGCCACCAGTCCAAAAGCTATCCCACACACGATCAACTTGGCTTCGCAATTCACCTGTCAACATATATGTCCAGTGCCTTTAACAATTTTTATCAATTAAATCAATATCGTAGAAGTACGTATGAAGATAATCTTACAGTATCTTAGACAGCAATAATGGGATAATTTGAAGGTTAATTTAGTTTCCCTCACTCCTCGCGAGGGCAGTCTTATTTATTGACTTTTTATACCACTTCATATATATTAAATGACGTCTAAAAACGAAAAACCGCTTGAATGGATTGGCAGCAGCCATAAAGACTTAATGGACTTACCTGCTGACGTTCGGCGCCTTTTCGGCTTTGCCTTGTCGCTAGCGCAATCGGGCGACAAGCATGATGCAGCCAAAGTACTTAAAGGCTTTGGTGGTGCAGGGGTGCTAGAGGTAGTAGAGGACGATGTTGGCGGCACTTATCGCGCGGTTTACACCGTTAAATTTACTGAGGCAGTGTTTGTCCTTCACTGCTTTCAAAAGAAAAGCAAGCGCGGTATCGCCACGCCGAAAGAAGACATGGACATCATTCACGCTAGGTTGAAAATTGCCGAAGCGTATGTAAAGGAGTTGCGAAAATGAAAACTCGACTTGTTGACGGCGTTGAAGTGCATCGTAGTTCTGGCAATGTATTTGCTGATCTTGGCCTGGCTGATGCTGAAAAGCTCAAGATCAAAACCGGCTTGGTGATCGAAATTAGAAAAGCCATGAAAAGCCGTAACCTGACACAACAAGAGGCGGCCAAACGGATGGGCATTTCCCAGCCAAAGGTCTCAGACATGATGCGCGGCGACTTTACTAATTTGTCTGAGCGCAAACTGATGGACTGTCTGACACGATTGGGCTACGACATTGAAATAAAGCTTCGTCCGACCAAAGCAGACGTTGGACACTTAATATTGGCTGCTGCTTGAGGCGGTAAATTGACGTCCTAATAAGTACTCTTTGTTTTCAAGCCACCACTAACATCGGCCCCGTAAGGGATGTCGTTAGTGTTTGATTTGAGCTAAGATTGAGTCCCGATTGCGTGACGTGTTTCCTTCACACGGCAGGGGTCACAAGTTCGAAACTTGTACCGCCCACCAACCTTTGGCTGGCTGATAGTGACACTCAAACTAAGATGACTGTCGCACTAGCCAATAAACAATCCCAACTAAAGCGGATGCGCCGCCAAGCAATCTCCATGTCATAGCATGCAATTCCTTGTGGAGATCCGCTTTAGTAGCATAGGTATCAAAAAAAATATCCATGCGAGTTTCCATTCGCGCCAAGCGATCGCGTGTTTCCGTGGCAAAGCTCTCTAACGCAGGCACTCTTGTTTCCATGGCATTCACTCCCGTTTTATATTCGAGAATTATGGTTAATGCATTAACTATTAACAAGCGTAGAAACGTAAGTAAGTGTAATTTTTTCGCCTAACCGCAATCACCCATTAATACCAACCTAGGAGACGATTACCGTTCAAGCGCCTGTCGTAGGTAGTTTGGTATGACGCATCACAGATGAGCTGTGCCTATTGAGAAGTGAAAGCAATTGTTTCCGCAATATTGCTGATGGATAAATACCTGCGGTAACGTGTTGGGGAAGGGACTGACTTGAATATTATCAAGGTCACTGATTAGCCTTTGGAAAACTGCATGGAAAACAGAATGACAGCACTTGAAAACCGCTTCGACACGATTCTACCGAACCTAGCCACTAAAGCTGACGTCAAGTCCCTTGAGATCAACTTGGTTAAGTCGTCGGCTCAGCATCAAAACAGTCTCAATAAATTAGAAATCAAGTTACTCGATATCATTCATCAAGAAATAAAAATTGTCTGTCACAAAATAGATTCAAACAATTGGCGAATGATCGTTTGGATGACGACGGTCGTCATTGCAGGGTTTGCCGGCGTATTCTATGTGGCACGGTATGTGCCTATGGCCTAAGTCGCATACGTACTGACCTTACCGACCCAATTGTATTTTTTACAATCAAAACAACCGATCTACCTGCAGCAAGGTCAGTACGCCCAGAATCGCGAAAATAGCAGCGGCAATCGAGTGAACCAATTTCATCGGTATTTTGTCAGCGAACTTGTCCGCCACAAAAACGGCAGGTACATCGGCAATTAACATCCCGAGCGTGGTGCCGATCACGACCCACAGCGGCGTGCCATAGCTGGCAGCAAGTGCGACCGTCGCAATCTGAGTCTTATCGCCCATCTCTGCCAAAAAAAACGTCACGAGGGTGGCGCCAAAAACACCATATTTCGACCCCTTCGTCGTTTCTGCTTCGTCAATCTTATCCGGGATTAACGTCCAGATCGCCATACCAATAAACGAAGCACCCAGCACCCAGCGAAGCAGCTCTGGATTGATCGCTGTCGTGATCCATGCCCCTAAAGCACCCGCTAAGCCATGATTAATGATGGTCGCCACGAGAATACCCAGAACAATGGGAACAGGCTTTTTGAATCGTGCGGCCAGAATGAAGGCCAGTAATTGTGTTTTATCGCCAATTTCAGCCAGTGCGACAACACCAGTAGAGACGAAAAGTGCGTCAAGTGCCATGTGCTTACCTTAGTTGGGTCGTTGACCACCCTAGTCGTTGACCACCCTCGTCTTTGACCACCCTCGAAGGTTAGACAAATTATAACCAGCGAGAACTCATTACCCCTAGATTTAGTCAACCTTCAGCCTGACGTCTTGAGCTTCAGCCATGCGACCGATGACCGCGGCCTGCTCAAACCCGTGTTGCTCGAAAATAGCCATCACCTCAGCAACTGCCTCGGGGGCGCAGCACACGAGTAAACCACCGCTGGTTTGTGGATCAGAGAGTAGTGTTTGGCATGTCGGATCAAGGTTCGCTGCAAGTTTGATCTCGCTGCCATAGCCATCCCAATTGCGGCCAGAAGCACCGGTCACCATGCCAGCCTGTATCAACGCTGAGACGTTTGGCAGCAGCGGTACGTCTGTCCAATCGATATGCATGGTTAGATCTGCACCGCGCGCAATTTCAAGGGCATGGCCCGCCAAACCAAACCCAGTCACGTCGGTGAGGGCGTGAACCCCCGTGAGCGCGGCCAACGCAGGCCCGGGCGTATTGAGTTTGGTCGCATTGGCGATCATAGAGGCGTAGCCGGTTGCATCAAGCGCTTCTTTCTTCAAGGCGGCGGACAAGATCCCGACGCCAAGCGGTTTGCCCAGAATGACCACATCGCCTACACGAGCCCCGTCGTTTCGCTTGACGCGATCTGGATGCACTAAGCCTAAAACCACTAAACCGTAGATCGGCTCAACAGAGTCGATGGTATGACCGCCTGCGATTGGTATGGATGCTGCGCGACAAACCGAAGCGCCTCCTTCAAGAATTTTGCCGATGGTTGCCGTTGACAGGACATTGATTGGCATCCCCACCAGTGCGAGTGCCATGATGGGGGTACCACCCATGGCGTAAACGTCACTGATGGCATTCGTCGCAGCAATTCGACCAAATTCGTAAGGATCATCCACAATGGGCATAAAAAAATCGGTGGTCGCAATCAGCGCTTGCTGATCATTGAGCTTATAAACCGCGGCATCGTCCGCCGTCGCGATCCCCACCATGAGCTCTTTGGGGATGGGCATCTGCAGCGTGTCTTTTAAAATATCGGCCAGCACGGCTGGGGCGATTTTGCAGCCACAACCACCCCCATGAGACAGAGAAGTAAGGCGCGGTTCGAATGAGTTCATGTGGTTCTCTGGAGGCTAGAAAAAAGTGATGTCGACGAGAGCGAACGATGGATGATTGTAGTCAATCCCTTCGATTCTCGATCGATTGAAAACAGGCCACGCCGTTGGGCACACTGGGCAGCTAAGGTGAGTAAAAACTCAGGCTCATGTCTGGCCCTTTTTAAAAGTGCATAAAGGGCATGGGCATCGCCGACTGGAAAAAGGCCTGAATACTGATCGCCCAACATACCGCGATTACCGGGGATATCTGAGGCAATCACGGGTACACCACTACAAATGGCCTCCATCACCACGTGAGCACCACCTTCGATGATGCTGGTGTGTACCAAGAGGTGCGCACGCTGAATGGCTCGACGTGTTTGCAAATGGCTGAGTTCACCGAGAAATTGATAGCACGAGTAGGCAGTGGCGGTTTCGTATGCTTGTGCGGCCAGCGCGTGGTCGTGTGCGCCGCCAATATGCCTCAACCTGATCTGGTCGTCGGCGCCAATCAGTGCGGCCGTCTTAAACAAGGTTTGAGGCGATTTTTCTGGTCGCAAATGTCCTACCATCACGACGCTTAAGGACTTTGCACTTTTCTTCACACATACTCTTGAGCTGGTTGATTGAAATAGCACGGCAGTTTTTGAGCGCAGATCGGTGGGCAATTCATCGAGGGCGGCTGGTTGCAGGACGACAAGTTGCTGTGCCAACAGCAGGGATTGTTGTGCTTGCGCGTCAAATTGAATGTCACGATAAACGTCTGTGCCGGTCAGCACCAGCACAAGACCGCGCGATCCGCGAGCCGTATACCAATCGACCAGCGCCGCGTGACTGCGTCTGGCATGCAACGCAATCATCACATCATCGTGCGGGTCGCCATCCCAATGCGATACGATTTTGACTGAATATCGTGCTGACAAAATACGGGCATAGCGTTTCGCGGTTTGCCAGTTTCCGTTATTTGAATCTGCCAGTGCAGGACTTACAATGACGATGTTGAGTGACTTCGTGGTAGAGGTCATGGGGTTTTCAAGGGATTCGAGTTGACGCGCCAAGCCGGTATTCAAGCACTGACAACTGCACTGCAAGAGGTTCGCCAGCAAACGCTAACTTCCATTGAATATTACCGCGAAGCAAACAAGCTCAATGTCCCCTTCAACGCAGGGTTTAATCCCCCCACCTGGGAACTTGGACACATTGCCTGGTTTCAAGAGTACTGGATCAGGCGTAATCCTGAGCGTCACAGAGGCTTGGCTATCAATTTAAACAAAAGCCATGACCCGTCTTTGTTGAGCTTGGCAGATCGCTGGTTCAATAGTTCGACGATCTCACACGAAGCCAGATGGGATGCGGCTCTGCCCAGTCTGAAGGTGTGCCTACTGTACGCAGCTGACACCTTTGAACAGACGCTTCACGCGTTGCAGCACGAAACCGAGCACAGCCCTGCCTTGTATTTCTATTGGCTGGTCTTGCAGCACGAGGCCATGCATTTAGAAGCAGGTGCTTACATGGCCCAAGCCCTAGAAATCCCCTTCGCGACTGGTTGGGTAAGGGCACACGATACCAGTGAACAAGACGCTCCGTCAGGGCGCGCTTGTATGGCGGGCACAGAATGGACGATGGGCACGACAACGCCTGGCTTTTGTTTTGATAACGAGTTGTATCGAGAAACAGTCAAACTGGACGCCTTTGACATTGATTTGAGAGCGGTTTGTTGGGCGCAATATATGGATTTTGTGCGTGCGACAGGTGCTGCGCTACCACGCTATGTTCGTGCCAAGTCACCAGGATTTGAAGTGCAATACTTCGGGCAATGGTCGCCGATGAGGATGTCTGACCCCGCCGTGCATCTCTCTTGGCATGAGGCCAACGCTTATTGTCGTTGGGCCAACTGTCGTTTACCCACAGAAGCCGAGTGGGATTATGCCGCTCGCGTACAAAGCAATTTTGAGTGGGGCCAGGTGTGGGAGTGGACCCAAGACGTATTCAAGCCCTTCGAAGGCTTTGTGCCACACCCTTATGTAGAGTACTCACAGCCTTGGTTTGAGACGCACCACGTGTTGCGAGGGGCTGCCAAGGCCACGCATGATGTTTTGCGTCATGTGCAGTATCGCAATTTCTTCACCGCTCATCGCCGTGATATCTATGCGGGTTTCAGAACCTGTGCCTTGTAATTCGATTACCATCGGGCAGATCTTTACAATCAATTTTCCCACCAGGCGTTCAGGTTTTGGCTACTTTCCTCATATCGATACAAAGACGTTTGGTGAAGCTCGGCGGCGCGTTACTGTTGGCGAGCAGCTTGCTTGGGCTAGCGCAGGCTCAAGCTGTCTTTAAAATCACAGCCATCCCAGATGAGTCTCCGACTGAACTTGCGCGCAAAGCCGAGCCGCTGGTGAAATACCTTGAAAAAGTGTTGGGTATGCCGGTGCAATACATTCCGGTGTCCGATTACGCTGCGTCCGTTGAAGCCCTGGTGAACCAGCAAGTCGATATGGCTTGGTTTGGTGGTTTTACTTTCGTGCAGGCTAATCTGCGTTCAGGTGGCAAAATTATCCCTTTGATTCAACGTCAAGAAGATACGCAATTCAAATCTGTCTTTATTACCTCATCCCCAGATATCCAGTCATTGAAGGATTTGAAAGGCAAGACCCTGAGTTTCGGGTCGCCGTCGAGCACCTCTGGTCACTTGATGCCTAGAAGCTATCTGCTAGCAGCAGGCATCAATCCTGATGTTGACTTAAAGCGGATTGCTTTTTCTGGCGCCCACGATGCGACGATCGCGGCAGTTGCCTCAGGTAAGGTTGACGCAGGCGCGTTGAATATCTCGGTCTGGGAGAAATTCGTCGCGGATAAAAAAGTCGATCCAACCAAGGTGAGGGTTATCTATACAACGCCAGCATTTTTCGACTACAACTGGAGTGTGAACAGCGCGATGCCAGAGGCTCGTCGTCAATTGCTGTCCGATGCTTTTTTAGCTCTCTCGATGGACAAGCCCGAAGGCAAAGAGATCTTGACGGTGCAACGTGCAAGCAAGTTTATCCCGACCGCTGCTGTTAACTATCAGGGGATTGAGGCAGCCGCTCAGAACGCCGGTCTGTTGAAATGATGCAGCTGTTGTGTTCGATCGTTTTCAGGCAAGGGCTTGCCCGAGCGCGATGAAAATCGAGTTAACAGACATTGCATTGACAGCCAAGCGTTCATCGTTCGGGCCGGTCGACATTCTCTCTGCCTTTTCTCTCACCGTTCAAGCGGGTGAAAAACTGGCTGTGATCGGCCCTTCGGGGGCGGGTAAGACCTCACTGCTGAATGTGATTGCCTGTGCGCAGCGACCTAACGGTGGTCGGTTGTTGCTCGACGATGTCGATCCCTGGGCGCTGAGTCGCCGTCAGTTGCAGCGATTGAGAGGTCGTTTGTTTTTAGCGCCGCAGGTGGCACCGTTGGTCCAAAGGCAACGGGTCGTGACATCGGTCCTTGCTGGGCGACTGCCACAGTGGGGTCTGATCCGTAGTTTGGTCAGTCTCTGTTATCCCAGCGATATCGAAGGGGCCCGTCAAGCCTTGAGCCAGTTTGATCTGTCAGAAAAAATATTCGATCGGGTTGACCGCTTATCTGGTGGAGAACGACAACGCGTCGGGCTCGCGCGTGGGCTCTTGTCTGGCGCGCAGCTGCTCTTGGTGGATGAGCCCCTGTCTGCCTTGGATCCGCAGCGCGGCGAGCAGGCCCTGGCTGCGTTGTGCACGACCGCTGAACAGCAGCACGCAACCTTGGTTGTGTCCCTGCATCATGTGGACATGGCGTTGAAGTTTTTCACGCGTATCGTCGGGGTGGCGAAAGGGCAGATTTACTTTGATCTGCCGGTTGCGCAAGTGACACCTGATATTTTGAGCAATTTATATCAGCAGTCAAGGCCTGTTGCCGACCTAGACGACGCTCACTTGGCAAGCGAGGCGCTTGGTTCTGACCTGAGTGGTCGGGTAGGTTGCCGTTAAGTGGCTCGTCTGATCGATCCGGCATGGCGAGGGCGAGTGTCATACCTGTTGCTGGGATTGATGCTTCTTTGGCCGCTGTTGCAACTGACTGAATTTCGGGTCTGGGCTTTATTCAATCCTGAGAGTTTGCGGCAGACTGGGCAGTTTCTCGCCAGCATGTTCCCACCTGACGTGTCTGCCTCGTTTTTGCACCAAGTTTTACGTGAGACGTGGCGCACGATCGCCATGGCAACCGCAGGCATGACCTTCGCGCTGATCGTCGCCGTCCCGTTGACCGTCGTCGCAGTGAGGGTGCTGTCAATCTCTACGCTGTCTGGGCGGATGCATGTGTTACCCCTGTGCATACGCGAGTTGGTGCGAGCTATATTGGTTTTTTTGAGAAGCGTCCCAGAGCTCATTTGGGCATTGATCTTTGTCAGAGTCGTGGGCCTGGGGCCGACAGCGGGTGTATTAGCGATTGGGCTGACCTACGCGGGGATGCTCGGTAAGGTGTATGCCGAAATTTTTGAGAGCGGTGAGACAGTCGCCACCAAAGCGTTACTGCAGCAGGGGGCAGGACGGCTACAAGCCCTGTTTTACGCCTTGTTGCCACAAAACTCGGATGAGCTGATTAGTTACACCGTCTATCGTTTCGAGTGCGCTATTCGCTCATCTGCGGTGCTTGGCTTTGTGGGGGCTGGCGGCTTAGGTCAAATGATGGATGCCTCGTTAAAAATGTTTAACGGTGCCGAGGTTTGCACGATCTTGATGGTTTTTTTACTGTTAGTGAGATGTGCCGATTGGTTGAGTGTTTCGTTGCGTCGAGGCCTTGCTTAGGATGGCTAACGAGCAATCGATGAGGGTGAAAACCGGTATGAGCAACCGTAGACTGCCTCAGACTGCCGTGTTCAAAACAGTCACCGTTCTGCTCATGCTTGTGGCGCTTGTCGTGGCAAGTTTCGTGACCCTGGATCTGCAACTCAGTGCCTTTTTAAAACCTAACACGCGAGCGGTGATCCGCCAATTTTTAGATGAACTGTTGAGACCAAACTGGTCAGTTGTTTTTTGGCGAAAGCTCATGCCGGCGGCGCTTGAAACTTTTGCCATGTCAGTGGTCGGTACCCTGATTGCCGTGGTCTTTGGGCTCTGCTTGGCCATCCCGGCAAGCCACCGGAGGGCGAGTCGTTTTAATCTGCTGTCACACATGGCAAATTGGTTTTTAAGTGCGTTACGAAGCGTGCCAGAATTGATGTGGGCTGTCGTATTGTTGATTTCAGCGGGTTTGGGGCCGCTGTCAGGCACGCTGGCGCTGGCTATTCACACCACCGGCGTGCTCGGTCGAATCTTTGCAGAAGCCTTTGAGAATGCGCCCAAAGAAAGTGCATGGGCGTTGGGCGTGAGGGGGGTGAGCCCCGCAAAGATATTCTTTTATGTTCAGTTGCCTCAGGTTGCGCCACAACTGGTTAGTTACAGTCTGTATCGGTGGGAAAACAACATTCGTGCAGCGGCGGTGTTGGGGGTTGTCGGCGCCGGAGGCCTAGGGCAAATGCTTGCCTATTACCTGAGCTTATTTAAAATGGCCGAAACCAGTTCTGTCCTGTTGGTCATGATTGCCATGGTGCTGCTGGTTGATCTGCTGAGCGCGTTGGTTCGACGCAAGATGGCTTGACACGAGCGCGTCACTCAAATAGAGCGAAGCGTTTGCACGACACCTTCAGTATTTAGCAGATACAGAAAGTGACCAATCTGTTCGACGAAATCGTCAGTGAGTAAATGACGATGTTGACCGAACACAGGGGCAACCTGAACCAAAGCCTGCGCACGGGTGTGGCACGTTTGTCTATCTCGATCAAGAGCGGCGTCGACGACTAATTGCACCTTGAGTTGATCTGACAAGGGGTCATTGATGTCGTAGCGGTTGTCAGCTTCGTCGTATCCCTGTAGATAGCGTAGCCAGGCAGCGAGGCACAAAGCCAGTAATTTGACATCCCCTTTGCGATTCACTTGATCCGCTAGCGTACCAAGCCAGCGCTGAGGGATTTTCTGAGAGCCATCCATGGCGACCTGTTGCGTACGATGTGCTAGGGCAGGATTAACAAAGCGATCAAGCAAGCGGGTTCGATAAGTCACGACATCGAGGCCTGGCAGGCCAGACAGTGTTGGTTCAACCTCATCACGTAAAAGGGATTCAACGCAGCGACGCAGCTCAGGTTGTTTAAGTGCGGTGTCGATGGTTTGCCACCCAGCCACGGCACCTAAGTAAGCGATACAAGAGTGCGCCCCATTGACCATCCGCAGTTTGAGCGTTTCCCAAGGGGCCGCGGTTTCAACAAACCGGGCGCCACCGACCATCCAAGCCGGACGACCGGCGGCAAATTTATCTTCAATGGCCCAATCGAGAAAAGGTTCGGCCATGACGGGCCACGCATCAAGCTGCCCGAGAGACTGACAGACTTGAGCTTTGTCCGACGGGGTCGTTCGAGGCACAATCCTGTCAACCATTGAGCAAGGGAAGGTACAGGTTTGTTCGATCCAGTCACAGAGTTCATGATCGACGAGCTGCGCAAAGGACAGTATCAGGTTTTTCAGCAGGTGGCCATTTGAAGGCAGATTGTCCAGCGACATCAGCGTCACAGGGCTGCGTGATTGTTCTTTGCGCAGCTTCAACCCTCGCACGATGAATCCGATGGCGGTCTTTGGCAACTCGGGTTGCGCAAGGTCATGCTGAACGTCAGGATGGTCGATTTGCAACGCGCCGGTCGACGGCAGATGGTAGTAGCCCTTCTCAGTAATGGTTAGGCTGACAATTCTGGTCTCTGGGTGGGCGATTTGATGAATGACCGCTGGCGGATCCTCTGGCGCGACCAGCACCAGCTTGACGCAACCGATAACGTGTAAAACTTGCCTAGGTTCGCCCTCGCCATCTGCGTCTCGTAGGGCAAGGGTATACAAGCCCGCCTGAGGGGCAAGTGCATCGCGGGTATCCGCTTGCCTCAGTGATACACCAACAATCCCCCAGTCAAGGGCATCGCCCGCGAGTTGCCGATGGTTATCCACACCGAATGCTTGGCTGTTAATAAAGGCGTCATTGATCGGGGCGAGATGCGCGCGCATGAAAGCACCTATCCCCAAATGAACGATACCTGTTTTGAGTTGCTCGCGATCGTAGTGAAACCGTTTGATCGTGTCGGGCAACAGGCTCAGATGGTGTGGATGTAGCTGTAACTGTGGCAAGTTCACTGTCATGCGTCTTACCAGTTGGTGAGCGTGCCGTCGTGTTGTAAGCGATTGACCGGCAGGTACGCTCGCTGGTAGGGGTACTTCGCCGCGAGTTGTTCATCAATATCGACCCCGTGGCCCGGCACATCACCCGGGTACATGAACCCGCGATCAAACGTGTAGGCATGTGGGAAAACCGCGTCGGTCTCTGCGGTGTGTGGCATGTGTTCCTGAATACCAAAATTTGGTACCCAGAGATCAAAATGCAGGGCGGCACCCATACAGACAGGCGACAAATCCGTGGCGCCATGCGAACCGGTCTTGATTTGATAGAGTGCCGCCAGATCAGCGATTCGCCTGAGATGGGTGATCCCACCGGCATGGACAATCGTGGTCCGGATGTAGTCAATCAATTGCTGTTGGATCAGGTCTTTGCAATCCCAGATGGTATTGAAGACTTCTCCCACGGCCAGCGGGGTCGTTGTGTGGGTTCTGATCAACTTAAACGCGTCCTGATGCTCAGCAGGGGTGGGGTCTTCGAGCCAAAAAAGCCGGTAGGGCTCCAGGTCTTTGCCCAGTCGTGCTGCTTCGATAGGGGTGAGTCGGTGGTGGGCGTCGTGAAGCAAATGATGATCCCAGCCAAGGTGCTTGCGAACCGCCTCAAACAACAATGGCGTGTGTTTCAAGTACTTCTCGGTAGACCAGTCGTGCTCTGAGGGTAAGTCAGCATCCGCCGGTTCATAAAAGGTGGATCCCTTGCCGACGCCGTAGACCTTCTCTAAGCCAGGGACGCCACTTTGTGCCCGAATCGCTGTATAGCCCAACTCGGCGTGACGAATCACCTCGTCGACGGTTTGTTCAATGTCGCGACCGTTGGCATGGCAGTAGACCATGATCTTGCTGCGACTCTTGCCGCCGAGTAGTTGATAGAGCGGCATATTGGCCGCTTTTGCTTTGATATCCCACAGCGCAGTATCCACTGCGGCGATGGCTGACATGGTGACGGGGCCTCTGCGCCAATAAGCACCCTTGTAAAGATATTGCCAGATATCCTCGATCTGGTGAGGGTCGCGTCCGATCAGACAGGGGATGACGTGATCTTGCAGATAACTGGCAACGGCAAGTTCTCGACCGTTCAGGGTCGCGTCCCCCAGGCCTGTCAAACCTTCGTCCGTTTCTATTTTCAACGTGACGAAGTTGCGGCCCGGGCTGCAGATGATGACGCGCGCAGCAGTGATTTTCATATCGGCGCTACCAGCTTACTTAATCATGTCAAAGTGCTGTGGTAACCACAGCGTAATTGACGGAATGTAAGTGATTGCGATCAGCGCAAGCATCAAGGGAATTAGCCAAGGCAAGATGGCAATCGTGGTGCGTTCGACAGAGAGCTTGGATATCCTGGCGAGTACAAACAGCACCATACCCAGCGGGGGGTGTAGCAAACCCACCATGAGATTCAAGGTCATGATCAAGCCGAAATGAACCGGGTCAATCCCCAGTTTAAGCACCAGCGGCAGCAGAATAGGGACGAGAATCGTGATGGCCGCCGTCGTGTCGATAAAACATCCGACAAACAGAATCAGCAAGTTCGCCAACAACAAAAAGACCCATTTTTCTGACGTAATCGACAAAATCCAGTTGGTTAAAGCCTGCGCAGCCTGGGTTGTTGTCAGCAGCCACGCAAAGATAGAGGCAGCGGTGACGATAAACAAAACGGAAGCTGTGGTTTCGATCGTGTCAAAACTGGCTTTGATCAGACTCTTTAGCGTCATGGATCGATACCGCACGAGGCCGAGAAACAAAGCCCAGATCACGGCCGCCACGGCAGCTTCTGTCGGCGTAAACCAGCCCATGGTCATCCCGCCAATCAAAATAACGGGTGTCATCAATGCCATGACGGCAGAGAAATTGAATTTCCAATCAAGAGCCAGCAAGAGCACAAAGGCACCCAGGGTAGCGATGTTGGGGGATACCCCGCTGCCAACCAATAGCCAGACACCGAGTGGGAAGGCAAGGACAATCAAAATCTCTAGCGTTGCACCGCCCAGACGCTTCCAGTCAAAGGCAACATCACTGCCCCAATGGTTCTTGCGAGCAAAGTAGGCGACAGTCAACATCATGAGAACGGTCATGAATACGCCTGGGACGATGCCTGCGACGAACAAGGCGCCAATCGAGACGTTTGCCATCATGCCGTAGATAACAAAGGGCAACGAGGGTGGGATGATGGGGCCGAGTGTGGCGGATGCAGCGGTCACACCGACCGCGAATTCTGTGTCGTAACCGTGATCCTGCATCGCTTTGATTTCGATGGATCCGAGCCCGGCCGCATCAGCGATGGCAGTGCCCGACATGCCTGAAAAAATGACTGAACCGATAATATTGACGTGCCCGAGCCCGCCGCGCATCCAGCCGACCAGCGCAACGGCGAAGTCATAAATTCGTCCGGTGATGCCGGCAATATTCATGAGGTTGCCAGCAAGAATGAAGAAAGGCACCGCGAGCAGCGGAAACGACTCGATCCCTGAAATCATTCGCTGAGCGACAACCACGTCCGGCACTGATCCTGAAACAAAAATGTACAGTAGCGACGACCCTGCCATGGCAACTGCCACCGGCAAGCCAATCACCATTAAAACCAGAAAAGAAATAATCAAAATAAACATTTAGGTATCCAGTGAACTCAATCGTATGCTTCAGGTCTTTCAAGGGCCGAGTAACCCTGTCGAAGATGCAGCACGCTCACCTGAAGTGACCGGACTGCCATGAAGAACATGCCAACAAACGCGATCCAATAGACATGGCTCTTGCTCCAGCTAATGGTGGTCATTGGTTCGCCATCCATGGCTAGCGCATAGCGTGCAAAGAGCCAAGAGACGTAGCCAAAAAATACGATACAAATGATATCGGTCAGCGTGGCTACCACCCGGCCCAAGGTGCCGGGCAGATATCGGTAGATGAAATTGACTTGAATGTGACGACTTCTACGAACGCAAGCCGCTGCACCAATAAAGACAACGGGCATTAGGCAGTAAACGGCTAGCTCTTCTGTCCAGGCGACCGAGTCGTTCATCACGTAGCGTGTGAAAAATTGCACACAAACTAAGACCGTCATGACCCAGAAGAAGGCCAGACAAATCCAGTCCTCTACCGAGTAGCCGGATAGATCGACCTCGTGATGATCTGCTTCAGCAAAGCTTGCAACGATCTCGCTGGCACTCACCGTGTGAGGGCCAGTTTTGGTTGTTTCAACGGTCGTCATTTTTATTTCACTGCCTGAATGCGGTCCCAGTCAGCTTTGTTATAGCCGTACTGCTCGAAAGGTACCTTTTTCAGCACGTTGTCGCGAAAGTCGTTGGTATCGACAGCAACCACGTTGATCCCTTTTGCTTTGAAAATGTCGACGAGCTCTTTTTCGCGAGCGGCCACCTCCTTAGACGCTTTCGCGGCAGCCTCTTGCATCACTTCCGTGAACATCTTTCTATCGGCTTCGCTTAACTTCTTCCAGGTGCTGCTTGAGACGATGGTGTTCAGGTGATCAACAATATGACCTGTCAACACAATATTTTTTTGTACCTCGTAAAACTTTTTTGCCTCAATGGTGGTCAGTGGGTTTTCTTGTGCTTCGACTGTGCCGTTCTGCAGGGCGAGGTAAACTTCGGCAAAGGCAATGGGTGAGGTATTTGCGCCGCAAGCCCTTGGCATTGCCAGATAAGCGGGCACGTCTGGCACCCGGATCTTCAGCCCCTTCATGTCTGCGCAACTCGTGATTGGCTTATTGCTGGTGGTGTGACGAACACCGTAATAGGTGGTGGCGACGATCGTGTTGCCCGTTTTGTCTTCGTAGCCTTTGTTGAGCTCTTTGTAGATATCGCTTTTGGTATACGCCAGCAGATGATCAACGCCTCTAAAGGTGTACGGGTAATACGTCACCCCAATGCGTGGGAACGACTTGGCCGCGAAACTCGACCCAGAAATGATGATATCCACGGTGCCAAGCGACAAGCCTTGATTGATATCGTTTTCTTTGCCCAGTTGTGATGAAGGATAAACGTCAATTTGATATTTGCCGTTTGAGCGCTTTTTAATTTCTTCTGCCGCCCACACCGATGAGGTGTGGAACGGCTCGCTTGGCTCGTAGACATGCGCCCATTTAAGTTTGATTGGGTCAGCGTGAGCGGGTAACACGGTAGCAATTGTCGATCCCGCGAGTAGCATCGCAGCGAAAGCAATTCTCAATGGTTTGACTGACATGTTTTTTCTCCTGAAGAAGTGGCTGGCAAGGGTTTGATTCGTGATTAGGTATGAGGGTCTGGGTTTTAGGTGAGGCTAGTCAAGCGTGATCTGAACTTTGGTACTCTGTTGTCGATCCAGTGCCAAATCGAAGGCTCGTTTAGATTGAGCTAATGGCAATTGCGCGCTGATGATTGGTCTTACGTCAGCGCGTCGGGTACGGATGACCGCAACGGCCCAGTCAAAGGCTTCTAGCGCACGAAACGCACCAACATAGTCGAGCTCGCGTGACATGATCTGATTGGCTGGGAATGCTATTTCGGGGGGCAGCGTACCAACCTGCACGATTCGCCCACCACGCTTTGCCGCGGTCAAGCAGGTCGTGACCGCAGAGGGATGACCTGCCGCTTCGATACAGACATCGGCGAGATCGGTGAGGTCGCTGGTGGGGATAAGGTCGGATCGAATGCACAGGTCTGCACCCACTTGCTTGGCAATGGATAACGCTCGGTCGTGCACATCGCAGACAATAATGTTCGCAGCACCTGCGATCCGTGCGGCAATGGTCGCCATACAGCCAATCGTGCCACCACCGGTAATCAGAACGGTTTTGCCCAAGACTGACCCGGCACGATGAATGGCATGGAGACCAATCGACAGTGGTTCAGCGCAGGCAATTTCACCCAGAGAGATCTCTGACTCGGTGATCGGTGTGAGTTGCTGTTGACCCACGGTAAAGTGCTCGCGAAACAATCCGGGCAAATGCGGGAAGATCGCCGCGCTGCCAAGAAACACCATGTGATTGCAGAGGTTGCCGCGGCCCGCTTTGCAATAGTCGCAGCTGCCGCAAGGGTGCGACGGGTTCACGGCGACCTTGTCACCGACCCTCACTCGGGTTACCCCGGCACCCGTGGCTGCCACAGTCCCGGATGCTTCATGCCCCGGCACAAAAGGGGCTCGAATGGCAAATATGCCTGCACGACCGTGTTCGTAGTAATGAAGATCTGAGCCGCAGATGCCGCCCGCACCAAGGCGGACAAGCACTTCACCCTCCTTTGGCTGAGTGAGTTCATAATCCGTCATTCTTAAGTCCAGAGGACCGAAGAGCGTGCAGGCAATACTCATGAATGTCTCTTGAAATTGTTCTAATTGGTCTGACCAATTTCGATACTAAACCGGTAGAAAGATTCCTCGATATTAGGGACTACCCTGCCCATCTTTTGCGCTAGACTGACACGTACGCAAACTGGATCTCATTAGGATGACAGACACCTCCAAATCCCAAGCGACAACGGCCGACGAATGGCTAGGGTTTGCCAGCGAAGATGATCAACCCATTCGCTACTTACAGCGAACGCGTGACTGGTATCTGGGATTGGGTTATGACAATCCTTATCGATGGGCGCACTTTGCTGACGTGCCTTTTACTCCGTTGGCCAAAGCACTCACAGACAGTTGTGTGGCGCTGGTGACGACGGCGGCGCCCTATCAGGCCGGTAAGGGGGATCAAGGGCCAGGTGCGGCCTACAACGCGGCTGCCAAGTTTTATACCGTCTATGCTGGTGACACGACAAAAGATCATGATCTTCGCGTGTCCCATGTGGCGATTGATCGAAAGCACACCAGCATGAAAGACAGCAATACTTGGTTCGCGCTGCCGATGCTCAGAGAGTTGGCGCGAGAAAAAGTCATTGGTCGTGTGGCGCCAAATTTTTATGGGGTGCCAACCAATCGTAGCCAACGTCACACCCTCGACGTTGATGCCCCAGAAGTGTTGAAGCGGTGCCGAGAAGACGGGGTAGAGGCCGCTGTGCTGATACCCAATTGCCCTGTGTGCCATCAGACCTTGAGCTTGGTGGCACGGTATCTGGAAGCTAACGGCATACCCACGGTGATCATGGGTTGCGCTAAGGACATCGTCGAGTACTGCGGGGTGCCAAGATTGCTGTTTAGCGATTTCCCCCTGGGTAATGCGGCTGGCAGACCTGATGATGCGTCATCTCAACGATTGACTTTATCACTTGCGCTGAGGGTTCTTGAGGCAGCGCCCAGCGCCCGCACGACGGTACAGTCTCCCCTTCGTTGGTCAGACTCGCACGAATGGAAGTTGGACTACTCAAATATTGAACGTGTCACACCGCAAGCGCTGATCGCCCTCAAACAAGAGTTCGATCGAGGCAAAGCAGTTGCTGCAAGTTTGCGTCAGCAGCAGACGGGGTCGGCATTCATTGACTAATGCAAGACAGAGCGCATGGCGAAATGGAATGAAGGCATCAGAATTGAGGATACGTCGCCCCGCCCCGGGGGCTTTGCCTGGCAGGCACTTAACCGCTAACGTTTTAGGCAAATACGAGCTTGGTGCTCACCCACGCCAGTATCAGCGAAATCAGCCCGCGGATGAGGCGATCTGGTGCTTTGTGAGCGAGGCGAGAACCCAACCAGATACCGGGCAAAGAACCTGCCAGCAGGGACGCCAGCAGATATCCATCGACTGAGCCTAGCGACGCATGACCGATACCTGCGATCATGGTCAGCGGGACAGCGTAGGCAATGTCTGCCGCAATGATGCTTGCCAAGGGTAAACGGGGGTACAAAATCATCAAGACGGTCACCCCGATTGCCCCAGCGCCCACCGAGGTGAGGGTCACGAGACTGCCGATCAGTGCACCGAATAAAATAGGCAAGAGCCAATGGCGCGGTTTTGCTGCCTCGATGAGATCGACCGCGGTGGTTGCAGGCTGCAATTGTTTGCCGCGAATCGCTTTGTAGAACATCGCACAGGCTGTCAACAACAGTGCGATCCCCAGGCTCGACGTCATCACGCGTTGTACCTCTGGGGTTGACGGCCCTACCTTGTGCAAGATGAGTACCGTGATGAGAGCCGCCGGAATGCTACCCGCACAAAGTGATGCGACAGGTCGCCAAGGCACCATGCCACGCAGTGACAAACTAAACGTGCCCCCCGCTTTGGTGAATGCGGCAAAGAGCAAATCGGTGCCAACGGCCAGATAGGGTTTGATGCCAAAGAAAAAAATCAGCAAAGGCGTCATCAGCGAACCGCCACCCACCCCGGTGAGACCGACGGTCAGTCCGACAACAAATCCTGCGATCACAAAGCCATAGTTTTCCATGTACTCAATGTAAGACTTCATCCCAATAAAACAAAAGATTTGTTTGTTTGACTGATATGTCTTTGAGAAATATGGCGCAGGACTAAAAACGCTTTTTGTTGAATGCTTCGAATGAAAATTGAATGATGAGCGCCAACGCAGCTGAGGGGATGGCGCCAGCCAGCAGTAACTCGTTGTTATTCAGTGCTAGGCCTTGAGCAATCCGGTCGCCGAAGCCCCCAGCACCCACGAAGGCTGCAATGGTGGCAGTGCCCACACTGAAGACGGCTGCAATTTGAATCCCACCCAGAATCACCGTTTTGGCGATGGGTAATTCGATCAGGACAAGTCTGTCAAAAGGGGTGAGTGCGAGTGCGGTGGCCGCCTCGCGCAGACCTGGGGAAATTTCTTTGAGACCAGCATGCGTATTTTGTACGATAGGCAATAAGGCATACAAAAACAATGCAGTGATGGCGGGTATCGTACCAATCAGGCTAAATGCAGAGATTAAGAACGCCAACATGGCGAGCGAAGGGATTGTCTGGATAATATTGCAAACAGCAAGCACCCAGCGCCCGGTGACCGGTTTGTAGAAGCAAAGTACCCCAGTCGGCAATCCGACAGCAGTCGCCAATGCAACCGACACCAGAACCAGCAAGCAATGCTGTATCCCTAAATGCCAAAAGTCATCACCAAATAAGACGTGCAAAAAAGAGCTGTTTGCTGATGTGGTTTGCTCTTTCGACAAAAATTGATGGGCAGCGACCTCAAATGTTGCGCCCTTGATTTCCACGGATGTGTTGAGGGCTAACATTTGTTGCTGTGAGATGGTGTTCTCAAGGCTCGCGAGCGTTTTCCAGGCCGCGGGAAATTTCTTTGGGACGTCCGCTCGATAAAGCAAGACTGCCTCATAGGAAGGGAAGAAGTGTCGATCATCCTCGAGCACTTTCAAGTCATAGCGGATCAGTTTCGAATCTGTACCGTAAGCATCCACGATATCTATTTGCCCGGAGGCGATCGCCTCATAGGCCAAGCCATGATCTAATCCGCGCGCAGACAGCTTATCCAGTTGATAGGCTTTGGTCAGGCCCTTCCACCCATCTTCTCGACCAATAAACTCGTGAGAGAGCCCCACGACTAGGTCCGGATGTTGAGCAAGATCTGATATTTTTTGGATGCCTCGCTGATTGGCTTGTTCACGCCTCATCGCGAGGACGTATGAGTTATCAAATCCCAAGGGGATACCAGCCTGCAAGCCAAGCGGCAGAAGGCGGGCATTCATTGCTTTAAGCGACAACGCCTCGTCGGTTTTTAAAATCTCGCGGCTGATTGTGCCGGTGTATTCGGGGTAAAGATCGATCTCTGCGCTGCGCAAGGCGGCAAGCAAAATACCCGTGTTACCCAACCCTGACTTGAGAATAATACGATCGTGTCCGGCTCGCTTGAGTTGCTGACTGATCAGCTCGCCCAAAATGTAGGCCTCAGTAAAGCGTTTGGATCCAATCACGAGGCTTGGTTTGGCTGGCTCACTTGACCAGACGGGCCTCAGCACAAGGGTGCACAGAATCAGCGCAAAGAGCAAGGGTGGCAACCGCAGCACAAGAGTCATCCGGCACTTGTTCATTGGTCGAATACAGATTGGTCGGATGCAGCGATGTCGCATTGCAATCCTGTATCGGCAAATAGCTGTGCGAAGGGGGTTGGTGGGGTTTGGTCGGTGAACAGTCGATTGAGCTCTCTGACATGTCCCAGTTCAACCATGGCGGGCCGGTTGAATTTGCTGCTATCTGCGGCAAGCCAAACCTGCCGAGAGTGTTTGATGATCGCCCGTGAGACCTTGACCTCTCGATAATCGTAATCGCGCAGTGTGCCGTCGGCTTCAATGGCAGAAATGCCAATCAATCCAATGTCCACTTTGAATTGTTTGATGAATTCGACGGTTGCCTCGCCCACGATGCCGCGATCACGCGACCGGACGACACCCCCGGCGACGATGACTTCGCAATCGGCGTTGTCAGACAGAATGGCGGCGACATTGAGGTTGTTGGTGATGATTCTCAGTCCTTTACGATTCAGTAGTTCACGCGCAATGGCCTCTGTCGTCGTGCCAATATTCAGAATTAACGAGCAACCATCAGGGATAGCCTTGGCGACTGCGCGAGCGATCCTTTGCTTGGCTTGATCGTTGAGCGTTTGGCGTTGCCGATAGGCGATGTTTTCAGTGCTCGAACTAGGCGGTCTGACCCCACCGTGAAAGCGCACTAGAAACCCTGCATTGGAGAGCTGCTTAAGATCCCGTCTCACGGTTTGCAAGGTAACCCCAAACCGGGCAGCCAGTGCTTCGACGGTCACTGTACCGAGGGCTCGTACCGCCTCGATCAATGCTAATTGTCTAGGATTAGGCGTCATCGCTGTTTGAGAGAAATCGGTCAAAAGATATTGAGACGGTCTGCTGGACGTTAACGTTAACTGAAAAAGTACATAAAAGAACTCAAACGCGGGTTTTCACTCATAACGCTTCAGCGTTGACGGGCGTATAACTAAATTTGATCAAGAAAGAACGCAAGTGGTCAGATTCGAACAGTGCGTGCTATTTTAGTGCACGCGTCTGCTTGAATTGAGCAAACCGTTGGTGCTTTACCTTACAAGCAGTGAGCGACTGAGGAGTGGGCGAGCAATGCGCCTGAAGTTACAAGAAATAGAAAAGCGGGTTGGGGCAGAGCAGTTTTTATACCCGATGAGCATCGATTTGCAGCCCAATACGGTCAACGTGTTGCTGGGGGCGACTCTGGCTGGGAAAACCACCCTCATGAGAGTCATGGCGGGGCTTGAGCCACCGACCGCGGGGCAGCTTTTTGTCGACGAGAAGAACGTCACCGGGTTGACCGTTCGCAACCGCGACGTTGCCATGGTCTATCAACAGTTCATCAACTATCCGTCCATGACAGTGTTTGACAATATTGCCTCACCGTTACGATTGCGTCATGAGAAAAATATTGACGCACAAGTCAAGGCGCTTGCATCAAAATTACACATCGACGCGTTTCTGAAACGGCTGCCAGCTGAATTATCCGGTGGGCAACAACAGCGTGTCGCCCTCGCGCGGGCGCTAGCCAAACGAGCCCCCTTGATTTTGCTTGACGAGCCTTTGGTCAACCTTGACTACAAGCTAAGAGAGGAGCTGCGGGACGAATTGACGCAGATCTTTGCGCATGGTGAGTCCACGGTTGTCTACGCGACGACTGAGCCCAGTGAAGCGCTGCTGCTAGGCGGCTACACCGCCGTCATGAAGGCAGGTCAGCTATTGCAGTACGGTTCGACCCCTCAGGTCTTTCATCAGCCTGCCTCGCTCAGTGTTGCAAAGGCGTTCAGTGATCCGCCCATCAACTTAATCGCGGCACAAGTCTCTTCAGACGGACGACAGGTCAGCGTTGGTCAAGCTTGGGGATTGGATGTCACTCAGCCTCTCACGATCGGCGCATCGGTCACCATCGGATTGCGGGCTAACGCCTTGCGGGTTCTGCCCAGAGCAGGAGATTTATCCTTAAACGGGATCGTCGAATTAGCCGAAATTTCAGGTTCGGATACGTTTTTGCACGTTCGCACCGAGTGGGGCAACTTGGTTGCTCAATTAACGGGTGTGCATTATTTTGAACTCGGTTCGCGCGTGACACTGCACTTGAGCGCCCGTGATGCTTACTTGTTTGATGAGCAGGGGGCACTGATGATAGCGCCGCATGGCACGTCACTTTCGTTCGGATTGGCAGGATGACATGGCGCAAATAGATCTCGACCTTGCTCATGCCTATCGGCCGAATCCTCAGGTGGATGCGGATTACGCGCTTTTACCGCTCAAAATGACGTTTCGTGATGGTGGTGCTTACGCCTTGTTAGGGCCATCTGGTTGCGGCAAGACGACCATGCTGAATATTATTTCTGGGCTGGTTCGCCCCTCTCAAGGGAGTCTGCGGTTTGACGGGCAAGAGGTCACCTTGTTGACACCTCAACAAAGAAATATCGCGCAGGTGTTTCAGTTTCCGGTGATTTACGACACCATGACGGTGGCAGAGAATCTGGCGTTCCCGCTTAGAAATCGAGGCGTTGAAGATAGCCATATCGCCAAACGCGTCGGCCAAGTCGCCGAGATGCTCGAAATCAGCCATCAGTTGAACCAGCGTGCGGCTGGCTTGTCTGCAGATGCTAAGCAGAAGATATCGCTTGGGCGGGGTCTGGTGCGCGAAGACGTGTCGGCGGTTTTGTTCGACGAGCCGTTGACGGTGATTGATCCCCACCTTAAATGGCAACTGAGACGCAAACTCAAGCAAATTCATCATGAGCTGAAATTGACCCTGATCTATGTGACTCATGATCAGATTGAAGCGCTCACCTTTGCCGAGGAAATCGTCGTGATGACGAGAGGGCGAGCCGTTCAAACGGGTTCAGCAGCTGAGTTGTTCGAGCGTCCCCAGCATACCTTTGTCGGTAATTTTATTGGCTCACCTGGCATGAACTTTCTGCCTGGTCGCTGCGTGGACGCTCACCTTTTGATTGGTGATCACGCCTTTGATATCCCTGAGCAAGCGCGGCAGGCCCAATTGCCTGCGATCGGCGACTTTGTGATTGGCGTGCGGCCTGAATATGTTGGTTTGGCGATTGACAGTCAAACGGATGCAATGCCTGGACGAGTCGAGAGGGTGCAAGATGTCGGTACACACTGGATCGTCACTGCAACGATTGACACCGGTGCTGCGCTTGGGCCCAGCACGATCAGAGCGCGATTAGCGGCTGAAACCGCCATGCCTGCTCGTGGCGACATCGCTTGGTTTCGCCTCATCAATCCGCACACGCGCTTCTACAAGAATGAGGAGATGATCGCATGAAGCCAGTCAACCAGAAAGCGTGGTTTCTGATTTTGCCGGTCCTGGTGTGTGTCGCTTTCTCGGCAATTTTGCCGCTGATGACCGTCGTCAATTATTCTGTGCAAGATATCATTTCACCAGAGCGGCGTGTTTTCGTCGGCACTGAATGGTTCGCTTCAGTGATGCGAGATTCAGATTTGCATGAAGCCTTATGGCGCCAGCTGGTTTACTCCTTTTCGGTGCTCGCCATTGAAATCCCGATGGGTATTTTGCTGGCGCTTGCAATGCCCGCGACGACGTGGCGATCTTCGGCGGTGTTGGTGATCGTCGCCTTGTCTTTGCTGATCCCCTGGAATGTGGTCGGTACCATTTGGCAGATTTTTGGTCGCAGCGACATCGGCTTGCTGGGCGTCACCCTTGCTAAATTGGGAATCGAATACAACTATACCGGTGACCCACTGGATGCTTGGTTGACGGTGCTGGTCATGGATGTCTGGCACTGGACGCCTTTAGTCGCATTGCTTTGTTATGCGGGGCTGCGATCGATCCCCGACGCTTATTATCAAGCTGCTCAAATTGATGGTGCAAGCAAGTTCGCCGTGTTTCGCTATATTCAACTGCCCAAGATGCGTGGCGTCTTGATGATCGCGGTATTGTTGAGGTTTATGGACAGTTTCATGATTTACACCGAGCCGTTCGTGTTGACCGGTGGCGGGCCTGGCAATGCGACGACGTTTCTGAGCCAGTATTTAACGCAAAAAGCAGTAGGTCAGTTTGATTTGGGGCCAGCTGCCGCGTTTTCATTAATTTACTTTCTAATTATCTTGCTGCTGTGCTTCATTCTGTATAACTGGATGCAGCGCGTAGGGACGACGGATAAAGAGGGCGTACATGAATAATCGTAACCAAGTCGTGGTGAGCGATGCGGGTACTCGTCCTGGCTTTAAAAAACGAACGCTCTTTCTTATTGCGTATCTGGTGTTTGCCATCTTGCCCATCTATTGGATGATCAATATGTCATTCAAAACGAATGAAGAAATCGTGGCGAGTTTTTCTTTTTTTCCGCATGCTTTTACTTGGGAAAACTACAAAACCATTTTCACTGATGTGTCTTGGTACTCGGGTTATATCAACTCGCTGATTTACGTCGCGATCAATGTGGTGATCTCGTTGTCCGTTGCGTTGCCCGCGGCCTATGCGTTTTCGCGCTATCAGTTCATCGGTGATAAGCATGTGTTTTTTTGGTTGCTGACAAATCGAATGACCCCGGGGGCGGTATTTTTATTACCTTTTTTTCAGCTATACACCGCAGTTGGTTTGATGGATACGCATTTGGGCGTGGCATTGGCACACTTGGTCTTCAATGTTCCGTTAGCTGTCTGGATTCTTGAAGGGTTCATGAGCGGTATCCCTCGAGAGATTGACGAAACCGCCTATATCGATGGCTACAGCTTTCCAAGGTTTTTTCTGACTATCTTTGTGCCTCTCATCAAAGCGGGGATAGGGGTGGCCGCGTTTTTCTGCTTCATGTTTAGTTGGGTCGAGTTGTTACTCGCGCGGACTTTGACGAGTGTGAATGCCAAACCCATTGTCGCAACCATGACGCGGACTGTGTCTGCGGCTGGGATGGATTGGGCGACGCTCGCAGCGGCAGGGGTGCTCACCATCGTGCCCGGTGCGATCGTGATCTGGTTTGTTAGACACTACATCGCAAAAGGCTTTGCGATGGGTCGAGTGTAAGGGGACCAACATGTTTGAGTGGATGGCGTGGACGACTCCGATTGCTGTTTTTTTTGTTTGTATCGTTTTGATGTTGGTCGGTTTGACTGTCTGGGAAATCAAATCACCCACGCTCATGCGTAAGGGCTTTCTACCGATTGCGACGACGCGAGGCGACCGGGTGTTTATCGGTCTGCTGGCCGCAGCGTATGTCAACTTGGCCTTTGTCGGGATATCCGGTCAATTGGGGCAATGGTTGAGTCTTGAGCAAGAACCCAGCATCTGGATTAGCTTCGTGCTGTCCATGCTGCTTGTGGTCGTTATATTACGGAAGGGCTAGGCAACGGCATTTTTTTAACTGATTGAGCGCTGCGTTTCCCGAAGGGGCTCAATAGTATTTTCACAACCGGGAAGAATGGTAAGGAGACGATGATGAAACTGCGATACAAAGCGCTGGCTTTTGCGACAGTGTGTGCAATGGCTGGCATCACCCATGCAGGGGCTCCCGAGGCTCAAAAGTGGATTGATGCTGAATTCCAACCGTCGACGCTGACAAAAGAGCAGCAGATGGGAGAAATGCAATGGTTTATCGATGCAGCGGCAAAGTTAAAAGCCAAGGGTGTGACAGAGGTCTCGGTGGTATCTGAAACGCTCACCACGCATGAATACGAATCGAAGGTACTTGCAAAAGCCTTTGAAGAGATCACCGGTATCAAAGTCAAACATGATTTGATTCAAGAGGGCGATGTGGTTGAAAAACTGCAAACCTCGATGCAGTCAGGTAAGTCGATTTACGACGGCTGGATTTCTGACTCGGATCTGATTGGTACTCACTACCGTTACGGCAAGATTCTTTCGTTGACCGATTATATGGCCGGCGCCGGTAAAGACTTCACCAATCCCGGTCTCGACTTGAAAGACTTTATCGGTACCAGCTTCACCACTGCGCCTGACGGCAAGATGTATCAATTACCTGATCAGCAATTTGCCAATTTGTATTGGTTCCGTGCTGATTTGTTTGCACGCAAAGATTTGCAAGATAAGTTTAAAGCGAAGTATGGCTATGAACTTGGGGTGCCTAAAAATTGGAGCGCGTACGAGGATATCGCCGCCTTCTTCTCTAACGATGTGAAAACCATCGATGGCAAACCAATTTATGGGCACATGGATTACGGCAAGAAGGATCCTTCGCTCGGCTGGCGCTTTACTGATGCTTGGTTATCAATGGCTGGCGAAGCCGACAAGGGTATTCCTAACGGCATGCCTGTCGATGAATGGGGTATTCGTGTCGCCGACGACAAGTGCACGCCCGTCGGTGCGTCGGTGTCAAGAGGTGGTGGAACCAACTCGCCCGCTGCGGTCTATGCCTTGGCCAAGTACGTCGAATGGATGAAGAAGTTTGCGCCGAAAGAGGCGACAGGCATGACCTTTGGTGAAGCTGGCCCTGTCCCTGCGCAAGGGCAGATCGCTCAGCAGATCTTCTGGTACACCGCCTTCACCGCTGATATGACCAAAGCTGGTTTGCCCGTGGTCAATGCTGACGGCAGTCCTAAGTGGCGTATGGCACCTGGCCCACATGGCCCCTACTGGAAAGAAGGGATGCAAAATGGCTATCAGGACGTTGGCTCGTGGACATTCTTTAAAGATCACGATGCAAATAAAGTGGCGGCTGCTTGGTTATATGCGCAGTTCATTACAGCCAAGACGACCTCGCTTAAAAAATCCATCACGGGTCTGACGTTTGTTCGCGACAGCGACATTCGGAGCGAGTTCTTCACTCAGAATGCCAATAAGTACGGTGGTCTTATCGAGTTCTATCGCAGCCCAGCGCGGGTTGCATGGACACCGACGGGCACCAACGTCCCTGACTATCCGAAGTTGGCTCAACTCTGGTGGAAAAACGTCGCGCTTGCGGTCACCGGCGAAAAGACACCTCAGGCTGCCATGGATAATCTGGCAGAAGAAATGGACCAGGTCATGGCACGTCTGGAGCGCGCGGGGATGGCTGTTTGCGCGCCCAAGTTGAATCCCAAGAGCGATCCAAGCAAGTGGCTGAGCGATCAACACGCCCCTTGGAAAAAATTAGCTAACGAGAAACCCCAAGGGGAGACTGTGGCTTACGACAAGCTCTTGCAAGCATGGAAAGAAGGTCGCGTGCAGTAATCTGAGCTTTCGTTGATCTGGGCAAAAAGGAACCCTCGGGTTCCTTTTTGTTGATGGGCATGACAGGCGGGGCGATGGCTGAAATAATGCAATAAACTGATCTCGTTAAATCATAATTTCAAGACAGATGAAGACAATACTTATCGCGATACTTCTGACGCTGGTGATGGGCACGGGCATTGCAGCTGAGCGCAAAACCAGTCACAAAGAGGCTTCGCCACGTCTCGAGTTAAGGACCTACGCGCAGATGCTGTCTGTCGGTGAGATCCGTATTGCGGTGCCGGATGACGCAAGTCTCTACTATCCGGTGGATGGTCGTTATGGAGGCTTTGCGCCAGAAATCGCCCATGCGCTTGAAATATGGATTAACCAGAAGTTTGTGTTCCGAAAAAAGCAAAAAGTCCTTCGTGTCGTGCTAGTGCGAAGTGGTCGAGATGAGCTATACCGCAAACTTAGAACCGGTGAAGCAGACCTCGTGTTCGCCAACTTGGGTGGGATTGCGGACACGAATCAGTTCAAAGGATTGCGTGTTCAGCCCTCTTGGAAACCGCCCCATGAGGTGTTAGTGAGCGGTCGTCAAGTGATCGACTTGACTCGCGCTGATGATTTGTCGGGGCAAACGATCCTCACGGGCCGACCCACCAATATTGAAAAATCTCTCGAAAGCATCAATGCTGCCCTAAAGTCAGAGGGTAAACCTTCGATCGAGATCAAGAGGGTTTCGTCGCTTAGCATGGCTGCAGATGAAGAGCTACTGAAAATGCTCGATAGTGGTTCAGCTTCTTTCGCCATCGTGAGCGAATGGAAAGCCAGCCTCTGGCAATCGGTCTATCGCAATATTCAGATTCGCTCAACGCTGTCGGCCCCAGATCCTGATTGGCTTGGTTGGGCTGCGCGTCGAAACGCTGCAGATTTGCTGAAAGATATTGCCACTTTCGAGACGAGTGGTTACGACGCGATGGCCAAGCAAGGCTTTCGGCTGTCTCATCAAAAATTAGTTAACAGCAAGTAGCTCGACATCAAAGACCAAGGTCGCATTGGGTGGGATGACACCGCCTGCGCCTTGCGCGCCATAGCCCATGTCTGACGGGATAATCAGCGTGCGTTTGCCGCCCACTTTCATCCCGGCGACCCCTTCATCCCAACCTCTGATCACGTGCCCGGCCCCTAAAGGGAAACCAAACGCTTGACCGCGATCGACTGAGCTGTCGAATTTGTTGCCTTTGTGATCAGTTGCCGTGTCGCTAAACAGCCAGCCGGTGTAATGCACGCTGACGTGTTGACCAGCTGCTGCTTCTTGGCCTGTCCCAAGGGTGGTGTCGATTTTTTGAAGTGTATTCACAGTTTGAAAGCTCCGGATAATTGTCTTCGGTGCGAAAGTGTAACTCGCCGCTGATGCCGACCTGGTCTGCCGACCCCATGACATCGCTTAATGTGGTGTGGCTCGTGGATCCCGATCAACCCAAGTACCCGCTTCGACGTGGGCAATGAAATCAGCGAGAAACAGGTTGAACCAGCTGGGTTCTTCGAGGTTGAGCGTATGACCCGTTTTAGGCAGCATCAGCAAGCCACACGCGGGGAGCATCTTCTTCAGAAAGATACCTGGTTGGATACACGGATCATCTTCATCCCCATTGATCACTAACGTGGGGACTTTCATGACCTTCAGTTGCTCTTCAAAGTCATAGATCGAGGGGCGTGATGACTGCACGCCGAGCATGGTGTTGGCTGAACCAAGACTGTCATGTTCCCCCAAGCGGGTCATGAACTCGTGCCAGCCTCGGGGATCCTTGTTTTGCAACTGGACGCGCGTGGGACTGAGTGCGTAACCAGGGGCAACGGCTTTCGCACCTTCGGTCAGAAAGCGCTTGGCAGTCTCACGCGCTTGGCCGCGAAAGAACTCTTGCGTGGATTTTTCTGCCGCAAAACCAGCGCCCGCCACACAAAGGGAAAGCGCACGCTCTGGGAACATCATGCCAAAATGAATCGTGGCAAATCCGCCCATCGATAGACCGACAATGTGGGCTTTCTCGATACCCGCCGCGTCCAGCACAGCAACGGCGTCTTTGACAGCCTGCTCTTGCGAATATGAATTGGCGTCAGGCGGCACATCTGACGGGAGATAACCGCGCGCCGAGTAAGTGATGCAGCGGTGACGGCGTGAAAAATAGCGCATCTGAGGCTCCCACGCGCGCCAGTCCCCGGCGAATTCGTGAACAAATAAGATCGGTGTGCCGTTGCCTGCTTCTTCGTAATACAGTTCGAAGTGATCAGTGGTGATGGCTTTGCTCATGTTGGGTCTCCTTACACTTCTGGTTGACAGTTGATGAAAGCAGGCAGGGCCTCGCAGGCGTTTGAGTAGGCGGCCAGTGCGGGAAATTGCTCGGCCAGCGCCACTTTGGGCGTGACACGCACCAGAAAGCGCCAACCGACCCCCGTGGTGATCCCCGCGACGGTTGCCTGTTCGCCACCTGGCATCTCACCGCTCATGACGATTTTTTCAAGCATGCTCAAGCCAGCCATGATTTGCTCGGATAAGCCATCCACAAACGGTTGGTGCACTTTTTCAGGTGGCCGCTTCATCGGCTCGTACACATACTGAACCGCCTTGTCCAACACGTTGGTCATGATGGCGCTTTGTTGCAATACCTGCCGTCTGGCAGCACCGCCGGTTGGCAGGATCTTTTGTCCCGGCGTCATCTCACACAGCGAATCCAAAATAGCGCTGCTGTCCACCAGTATCTCGCCACTATCGAGTAGAAGCGTTGGTACTTTGACCATGGGGTTATATGACTTGATCGTCTCGCCTTCTGTGAAAGTCGACAGCGAGCGGTGTTCGAAGGGTATCCCCATGAAGTTCAGAGAGACGCCCACCCGGCGCACGAAAGGTGATGCATAGCGACCAATCAAAATCATATTTGCCTCTGGCTTTTGTCAGTTATTGGGAATTCGTAATAACATCAGGGTTTTGCAGTGGTGACAAGAGATTACTGCAATCCATGTGACATCACCCTCGGAGACGACTTGTGGCTACGCCTATTAACGCTTTGACCCCGGATTTTGCAGTCGCCCCGCAATTGGCCCCAACGGATATGGCGGCCGTTGCGGCTGCTGGTTTTAAAAGCGTGATTATTAATCGCCCGGATCATGAAGGTGGGCCAGATCAGCCGACTGCTGCCGCAGTATCGACAGCAGCGCTTGAAGCGGGTCTGCAAGTGGTATATCAGCCCGTGATCAGTGGCGGGATGACGCGTGATGACGTCACCCGGTTTGCCGAGTTGTTAGAGACCTTGCCTGCCCCGGTACTTGCCTATTGCCGCACAGGGACACGTTGCACCAATCTATATCACGCGGCGCTCAGTATCAAGTAAGCGTACTTAGTCGACCAGACGGGTCTCTTTAATGGCGCCGACCCGTCTCGTTAAGCGTGGATGCGTTCTGAATATCTCTGAAAAGAAACCTGATATCGCGGGGACGAGGTCTTCTTGCTGTTCGAAAGCAAAGAGATTCATCTTGCCATTCAGTCGTTGACAGCCGCAGCCGAGCATTTGCAGCGCGGAACAAGACGTTTGCACATCGCGTGACAGTTGATAGCCAATTTTGTCACAGGTGTATTCGCGTTGCCGAGAATAAGCCTTATACAAAAACGGAATAATCATCGCTGGTAATCTCAACCAAAACCCGATGGAGTTGCAATGCCCTGCGGCGTGATGGCCTAATTCGTGCCCGATTACGAACCTGACCTGCTCATCGGTGGTCGCGTCCACGAGCGATGAGGTTAGCATGAGGTAGCGACGGCCAAAAACGTATCCGGCACTTTTTTCATTTCAAGCTTTTCGGCCCCTTCAACGACCATGGCATGAAGCTCAGGAAACTGATTTGCTGACAGCAGAATCATGTTGCCCATGGCATGCGCTCTGAAAAGCAGCGCCGAGATGAACAGGAACAACACAAACGCTACAAAATAGACGCCAAATATAACGTAGGTGTGATCTTGCCCGTTGCTGGCATGCTTGAGCATATCCAGTCCGCTAAATGGCAGGATTAACCAGAAGAGTCCACCCAAGATGGACAAAATAAGACCATAGATAGACTCTTGACCCGAATCGTCGCTGCTGCGTTTATCAACCGTCGCTCGTTGATCTTAGCGCTCTTACTTTACACGCGCAGGTCAGTTAACAATATTTAATGATTGTGCCTTGATGCCGCCTGTTAAGTGTTAGCGTCGAATAGTCAACACGCGAGGCTGGCAAGTTCGAATGCTGAGAGGCGCCGATAAGCGCATTGGGGTTACTATCGATTGGGGCTTTTGTCTTCTCGCCAAAGTTCAAGCTTAAATTTGATGATGAATTCAACAAACAATTTTCAATTCGCACGCTCTGCCAAGGCGGACAAAGTAGCTCCAACGCAACAAGAAATAAATCATTTGGTTTCTTGTTACCAATTGGGAAAATGGGCAGAAGCCGAGCAGTTGGCGGGCAAGTTAACAAAAATCTACCCAAGCCATCCGTTTTCTTGGAAGGTACTCGGCGCGATATTGAAGATGACGGGAAAGGCGCAGGAAGCGCTTGCGCCTATGATTCACTCTGTGCGACTAAGCCCCCTCGACGCAGAGGTGCATAATAATTTAGGTGCAGTACTGAATGATCTTGGACGATCAAAAGACGCTGAAGTCAGTTGCAGGAAAGCGATCGCACTGAGCCCGGCGTATCCTGCGGCACATAACAACCTGGGCGTTGCTCTCAGCAGACTTGGACGTTTGGCGGATGCTGAAGCCAGTTGTCGGCAAGCAATTCTGCTGAGTCCGAATTATGCCGAAGCATTTGGTAATTTGGCGAATACGCTAAGCGCACTTGGCCGCCTGGCAGAAGCCGAGGAGAACTATCGAACTGCGCTGAAGATCACCCCAACCGTGGCCGAGCTGCATCACAATCTGGGAATTACCCTTGGCCAGCTTGGCCGACCAACACAAGCTCAAGTCTGTTTCCGTGAAGCAATCAGGCTAAAGTCGGATTACGCAGAGGCATACTTTAATCTTGGCGATTCGATCAAAACCAAAGACACAAACGAGGCGGTAGCGTGTTATCAAGAAGCGATTAAGCTAAAACCCAACTTCCCCGAAGCTCATAATAATCTTGGTGTTCTGCTCAAAAACCTAGGCCAATTAAGTGAAGCAGAAGTATGTCAAAGACGCGCCATCAAACTTAACCCTGATTTCGTTGATGCACACAACAATCTGGGTGTTGTTTTAAGCGAGTTAAGGCGATCCGCAGAGGCAGAATTAAGCCTCAGGCGCGCTATACAACTTCAACCGAATTTTGCTCACGCACATAACAATCTCGGCAATGTTCTTAATAAGCTCGGACGTCTCACCGAGGCTGAGGCCAGTCATCGCCAAGCCGTCCATATCGATCGGCACTATGCGCAAGGGCATAACAATTTAGGCAACACGCTTAAAGAGCTTGGCCGATTGGCTGAAGCGGAAACCTGTTACAGACAAGCTATTTTGCTGAAGCCCGACTACGTTAACGCTCACAGTAACCTGTTGTTCTGTCAAAATTATTCAGCATCTCAATGGACGGAAACAGCACTCATTGATGCAAAAAAATATGGGGATCTCGTTTCAGCAAACGCAGTACCGAAATTTACGACGTGGCACATTCGCCCATCGTCTTCGAAGCTTCGTGTCGGGTTTGTCTCTGGGGATTTGCGTACTCACTCGGTCGGTTTTTTTGTTGAAGGATTGATTCAGTACCTCGACCGAAGTCGATTTGAGTTGTTCGCGTTCCCAACCACACGCAAGGATGACGAGTTAACAAATCGTCTTAGGTCAAATTTCGGTGAATGGACACCCATTGACCGCATGACCGATTTTGAAGCGGCGACGCTGATCCATGAAAAGAAGATTGATATATTGATCGATCTGTCTGGACATAGCGCCTACAACAGACTGACTGTCTTCGCCTATAAGCCAGCACCGGTTCAAATTTCTTGGTTAGGTTACTTCGCTACGACTGGGTTACCAGAAATGGATTACTTCTTAGGCGATCCACATATGAGCCCACACCATGAAGCTCATCACTTTACAGAGACAGTATGGCCTTTGGCTGAAACATGGTTATGCTTCACGCCACCTCCGCAAGAAGATTTCCCGATTGCTGAGTCGCCTGTGTCAAAGCACGGGTATGTCACTTTTGGTTGCTTTGGCAATCTGACGAAAGTGACAGATGCTGTTGTAAAAACGTGGGCGAGCATTCTACAAAATATCCCAAATTCGACGATGTTTCTCAAAGCTAAGCAGCTGTTGGACGCAGGGGTGGTTGCCAGCACAAAAGAGAGGTTTGCCAAGCACGGCGTGTCGCAAGACCGATTAATACTTGAAGGATCAAGCTCAAGAGACGAATATCTGCATTCTTACGGGCGAGTGGATATGATGCTCGACACGTTTCCTTACCCTGGCGGCACGGCCTCTGTTGAGGCACTCTGGATGTCCGTACCCGTGCTGACCTTACGGGGCAATAGGTTTTTATCGCATCTGGGAGAGTCTATTGCCAACAACGCAGAGCAACACGATTGGATTGCCTGTGATGTTGACGATTACATCAGCAAAGCCATTGCCTTTTCAGCCGACATCGCTGGACTTGCAAAGATTCGCTCGAGGTTGCGTGAGCAAGTGTTGAAGACTTCATTGTTTGACTCCAAACGATTTGCACATCATTTCGGCAACACAATGACTGCCATTATCAACTGCGCGCTCATACCCCTCGTGTGAGCATCGCCATCAACCACAAGATGTCAGACGTAATCGAGTGGGAGTGCGGTGGTGCATTTAATGGTTTCCATGGCAAAAGCCGAACTCACGTCCAACAAATCGACCGCACGAATCAGCCGCTTGTAGACGCTGTCGTAGCGGCTAATATCCGGCACGACAATCTTGAGCAAATAATCTGCATCGCCGCTAAGTCGATAAATTTCGACAATTTCAGGGATGCTGGTTGCCCCGTCGACAAAGCGTTTCATCCATTGGTCATTATGTTGACTTGTGCGGATGGTGACGAACGTCGTGAGCCCGAGGTTGAGTTTGCTGGCATTGCAAAGTGCGACCTGTTTTTCGATCACACCGTCTGTTTGCAATTTTTGGATACGACGCCAGCACGGTGTCGGGGTCAGGTTGACGGCAGTCGCAATCTCGGCAAGGGGCATGGCGGCGTTTTCTTGCAACAGACGCAAGATTTCACGATCTTTTTTGTCAATAGCCATTATTTTCTACAAAAATTAATATTATTAGAAATAAATTCTACTTTATTGCAAAATAAATGAAAATGGGCAAACAAATGCTCTAAGCTCCTCTTTAAGATGTAGGCTATGCACAGTCAACAAATTGCCTCTTCGTCAGTACACACCAAACCGCCAATCCCCCAGCATTTGCGGCCAGATGAGTCTTTGCTCGAGCAATGGGTGCCGGGGTGCACGCTTGCCCTTGAAGCCGCCTGTCATGAATCGGCTGAGTTGCTGCCATTCAAGATGCGTGACGCGTTACAGGGCGCACTCACGCCAACCTGCGAGCAAAGTCTGGTCTCGGTGCTGCTTGATTTGCCCAGAGCGGTACAACGCTACACCCGTCACGTTTTATACGCAGATCCAAAGGGTCGTTTTACAGTGATTGGCCTGGTCTGGGGACCACAGCAATTCAGTCCAGTGCATGCGCATTTCACTTGGTGTACTTATCGGGTGCTTAGCGGCGAGTTGACCGAGAGCCACTATGCTTGGGATTCGACAGCGAAGCAGGCAAAGTTAGTTAAAAGTGTGATTCGACAAGCGGGGCAAAGTGCTTGTGGCCACGCTGGTTTGGATTTTATTCATCGTTTGGGCAATGCCGCGGCCGACGATGCTCATCACACCGGTCCTGCAGTGTCTTTGCATGTATACGGCATTGACGGCGAGCGCAGCAGCAGTCATGTCAACCGCCTACTCGACGTTCAATAAGGCGTCGATAGCGGGTGCCATCCGTCACGCTATTTATTTCTGGCTAGCTTATGATGGCGTTTACTCGGGATTCAAGTTGAGACGGCCATCGTCGTCCGTGATATCCCCAGGAGACCGAACATGACGATTAAAGTTGGCGACCATCTGCCCGAAGCTACGTTGACTGAGTTTATCGAGACCGAAACCGCTGGTTGCACCTTGGGACCCAACGCGTTCAAAGTGTCTGAGCTGGTCAAAGGTAAAAAAGTGCTGATGTTTGCGCTGCCAGGTGCATACACACCGACCTGCTCAGCCAAACACGTGCCCTCGTATGTTGAGCATTTCGATGCGATCAAGGCAAAAGGGGTTGACGAGATCTGGTGCGTGTCCGTCAATGATGCGTTTGTCATGGGCGCGTGGGGTCGTGAACAACAGGCCACCGGTAAGGTTCGTATGATGGGCGACGGTTCAGCCGAGTTCACTAAAGCAATGGGCTTAGAGCTTGACCTCATTGCCCGTGGGATGGGGGTTCGTTCGCAACGCTACGCCGCCTACGTCGTCGACGGGGTTGTCAAGGTCTTGCACGTTGAGCAGGGCGGCGGCTACGCGGTGAGCGATGCAGCTTCAATGCTCGCAGCCATTTGATTTAATATTTGGTTGATCTTCGCCTGCTTGGGATTGTTCACCTGAGCGGGCGAAATTTTTTTGTACCTGCTGTTGATAATGAGATGCCATGATCGGCACGATGATGTCTTTTTCGTCTTTGTATTGTTCTACGTTTCTGATGCTGATGGGCACGGGATTGTTCAACACCTATATTGGCTTGAGTTTGTCGGCCCGCGCTGTCAGCGAAGTGTGGATCGGTGCACTGATATCCGCCTACTATCTGGGGTTGGTGTGCGGGGCGAGGTTGGGTCATTTGTTGATCGCCAAATTCGGTCACATTCGTACCTATGTCGCGATGGCGGCCGTCGTTGTGACGATGGTGTTGTTACAGACGCTCGTCGATTCAGTGCCCGTGTGGGTTGGCTTTCGGTTTGTGGTGGGCTTAGGTACTGTGGCGCAATACATGGTGCTCGAGAGCTGGCTCAATGAACAGACCGATAACAGTAAACGCGGTCGCGTCATGTCTCTGTATTTGGTGATGTCCAACTTGGGGACCGCATTAGGGCAGCTGTCGATTACTCTGTATCCCACGCAGGATATTCGGCCACTGACGTTCGTTGCGATTTGTCAGGTGCTTTGTATTCTTCCCATCGCGTTGACCAAGCGCTCGTCGCCTGCCCCTCAACCGTTGCGTCCCATGGACATCACGTATTTTTTTAAAAAAATACCGCGAGCAATGCTCATTCTGTTTATGTCCGGCAACATTGCCGCCTCTTTTTACGGCTTGGCTGCCGTCTATGGGGCAAAGCATGGCTTTTCAACCGAACAGACGGCCTTGTTCGTGTCAGCTACGGTTATTGCTGGCCTCGCCTCTCAATTACCGATGGGCGTCCTATCCGATAAGATCGGTCGCGCCAGGTTGCTTGGTTTTAATGGGCTGGTGCTTGCAGGCTTAACGTTTTTACTCTGGGGCTGGGTCGATTGGCCATTTACGGTCATGCTGTTAGTCACAATTGCCATTGGCTGCCTGCAATTTACGCTTTATCCGACGGCCTCTGGTTTTGCCAACGACTCGATTGACTCTGATCGGCGGATCGCTTTAGCGGGCGTCATTTATATGACCTATGGGGTTGGGGCGGGTATCGGCCCTTTACTGGCCGGGGCATTGATGCGTTGGGGCGGTGCCAGTATGCTTTACGTTTTCACTTCAGTGTGCGCGGGGATACTGGTGTTTGCAGCTCGTTTCAAGCGGTCGAACTAATCGTTTGCGCGGCGATATAGCCACCGGCAATCGCGCTCAATAAACCGTTGCCAGAAAGGTAACCCCAGACTGCATTGCCAGATACCCCTCGAGCAGCACCGCCGGCGGCTAACAGATTCGGAAAAGTACTCGCATCAGGTCGTTTCACGCGGCAGTTGGCATCAATATCCAACCCACCTTGGGTATGAAATAACGCCCCAGTCACCTTGATCGCATGATAAGGTGCCGTGAGACTACGATGAAAGTGTCGGCCTGTTTGCTCGTCGATGCCTTCGCGCACTGAAGCAAGCGTTTCGTTCAGTATCCCTTGATCGCAACCGATATGTTTGGCAAGCGCCGTGGCGTTCGCGAAGGTGCGCACTGCGCCTGCCGACTGCGCCTCTCTAAAGTCAGGAAAGTTTTCAGCAAACGCCAGCAGCGCTTGATCAAAGACGTTCCAAGCGACACCGTCTGGTTGTGCGAGGACTTGCACGGCAGCTTCTGAATAGCCAAGTGTCTCGTCGTGAAACCGCTTTCCGTTGGCATTGATCTGAACGCCACCTTCCATCATCACAGCCCAAGAAATCAAGGCGCCTTGCGGGATAGCCCAAGAACCGTGGCCCTGATAACCCCCCAGATCAGACAGTTGAGCGCCAAGTTGCTGGCCCCACAGAATGGCACTGCCATCGTTGCCGGTATGACCCGCGTAGGTTGCTTCTCGCATCTCAGGTAGCAATTGGCTAACGATTTCAGCATTGCCGCCGAATCCGTTACAAGCCAAGATAAGATGATCACAGGAAAGGTGATCGACGGTCCCGTCAGGTCGAACAAAGCTCACCCCTAACACCTTATCTTGCGCATCGACCCAAAGATCTGTTACCCGAGCGTCGTTGAGCACCATGATCTCTGCCGCATCGGTGGCTTGAAGCAAGCGCATCATTAACCCTGAGCCCGTCTTTTCAGGGACGGCGTGCATGCGATGGACGCGATGACCTGGATATAAGAAGCCTTCAAGAATATGCCAAGGGATGTTGTGATTGGTTGCCAATGAATCCATCGCAGGCCCAATGGCCCGCGTGTAAGCATGAACCAAGTCAGGGTTCGCCGTACCATGTGCTTTTGCTTGAATGTCTTGCGCAAACTGTTCGGGCGAGTCGGTTATCCCTTTCGCTGTTTGGGCAATGCTGCCAGCTGCTGGCACGAAACCAGACGACAGCGCAGTAGATCCGGTTGAAAGTGGATCGCGCTCAAGTACGACACAGGTGATCCCAAGATCCGCCAGAGTTAAGGCTGCGGTCAGACCGCAGGCACCACCGCCCACAATCGCCACGGGGATGTGTACCGAGGCGGCGTGAAACGTTTCGGTGCGATGGACGGTAGGGTTCATCGATTAAAAACTTGCAATAAACTCTTGGCAGGTGATGACGTCAGCCACGGTGCGCATGTCTGCCAGCGCCGCCTGTTGGGCGCTTTCAGTAAAGGTCGCACAACCATCACTCAAAACGATGGTGTGATAATCACGCATATGCGCATCCCGCACCGTGCTTGCAACCCCGCCGTTGGTGAGAATGCCACACACCGCCACGGTATCGATGCCTGCCCGTCTGAGCACCCAATCTAACTGGGTATTGAAGAAGGCAGAGAAGGCAACCTTACAAACTGATACATCGACCCAAGGCGCCATCTCGTCGATGTTGGCCTGCCCCCAACTGCCGGGTGCAAAATCCCCTTGGCGTAAGAATGGTCTGCGTTCAAGCAAATGAGGGGATATCATGGGCTCGCCGTTTGTATCAGGCCACAAAGTAAACAGACTGGCAGCCACTAACCCTTGGTGTTGCTTGACGATTTGCGCTGCCGGCACAATCCGAGGTGCCAACTGCGCCGCCGCCGGATTAACGGTGTTGCCCCGTGCGTAGGCACCCTGTGGCGACAAGAAATCATTCTGCAAATCAATCACAACGAGTGCCACGCGGTGTTTGCTGAGGCTAGTGGTCATGCTGAGACCTTTTCAACCAGCAGGTTGCCAAGCGTATCGACACGCGCAGTGAACTCAGGCTCAAGCCAGACGGTTGTGTCAGCTTGTTCAAGGATCGCAGGCCCTGAAATCTTTGAACCAACCGGCAAATCCAATCGGGCGTAGCGAATCGCATCCCACCACTGACCGGCATGATAAACCCGCTGCACCCCCAGGGGTGTTGTACTGCCTGCCCCTTTGGGGGCGAGCACAGCAAGGTCAAACTTTGGACGCACGCCAATGCGGGCGTAGCGCAGATTCATTACCCGAATCACAAGGCCAGTGAGTATGCGACCAAAGGAGGCTGCGTAAGCCTTTTCGAAAGCGGCTTGGATATGCTCGAGCGTAAGGTGGTTGGCCTCAATAGGGACTTGCAAGGTATGTGTTTGGCCCATATACAGCATGTCGAGCGCGACCACTTCTTGAATGCTTTCAAACTTCACGCCTGCAGAATCGAGCCTTGTCTGGCAAGCTTTAGCCAAGTCCGAAACGCGCGTTTGCAAGTGTGCCAGGTCGAGACTATTGAGTGACTGGTTGAGCGTCTGTACTGCGTCGTGTCGCATATCGGCCATCACGCAACCCAGTGCAGAGGTGACACCGGGATAGCGTGGCACAATACCTGTGGTCACACCAACCTCACGCATCATGGCGCAAACGTGCAAGGCACCCCCACCGCCAAACGGCATATAAGCAAATTGACGCGGATCATGACCACGTTCGATGGACACGACTCGTATGGCCCCAGCCATCTTGGCGTTTGCAACGGTCAGAATAGCCTCAGCCGCAGCGAGTACGTCTAGACCTAGGGGCGTGGCCAGATGTTGCCGGATCGCCTCTTCAGCCGCTCTTGCGTTCAGTGCCTTGAGCAAACCACCGCCCAACGGACGGTCAGCAGCAATGCGGCCCAGTACCACGTTGGCATCCGTCACGGTGGGACGCGTGTTGCCGCGGTCGTAGCAGACTGGCCCCGGAATACTGCCCGCAGATTCTGGGCCAACCTGCAGCATGCCACTGGCGTCGACCGAGGCGATAGACCCACCACCGGCACCAATGGTCTCAATTTGAATCATGGGCGAACGCACCACGAGCCCGAAATCGATCGAAGTCTGCGCCGCTAAGGATGCTTCACCGTTGGCCACGAGCGACACGTCAAAGGAGGTGCCACCCATGTCGCCGGTGATCACATTGGGATAGCCCGAGGCACGTGCCACCGCGGCGCAGGCGATGACCCCTGCAGCGGGCCCTGACAGCGCCGTGCGAACGGGGATGTCGCAGGCGGTTTCTCGTGACATGACGCCACCGTTGCTTTGGACAATGAGCAACTCGCCGCTAAAGCCGTGCGCCCGCAAGTCATCGTCGAGCCTTGCAAGATAGCTGCCCACGACCGGTTGCAACGCGGCATTCAGGGTTGCGGTCGAGCATCGTTCAAACTCGCGAATCTCAGGCAAGACTTCACTGGCAGAGGTAACGTATGGGTTGGGCCAGAGTTCGCGAACCAAGGCCACCGCTTGCTGTTCGTTGCTGGGATTCGCATAGGCGTTGATAAAGAAAACGCAGACAGCCTCACAACCGGCATCAAGCAAGGCCTGCGTTTGTGTGCGAACTTGATCGAGGTCGACAGGGGTGTGCACGCTACCGTCCGCGAGCACTCGCTCGTCAACTTCGAGGCGCAGGTCGCGTGACACGACGGGCGTGAAACTTCCCCGTAAGCCCCACGTCTGAGGGCGATCGCGGCGACGCATTTCGAGGACGTCGCGAAATCCCCGCGTGGTGAGAATGCCTGTGCGAGCCACCTTACGTTCAAGTAACGCATTGGTGCCTACGGTTGTGCCGTGCACAATCGTAGCGAGTGAGGCCGCGCTATTGCCTGCCTCATGCTGGTTGCGCTGGCCCTCATTGATACGGGCAACACCGTTCATGAAACCACGAGCCTCTTCACCTCGAGTCGAGGGGACTTTGATGATGCGGGCTGAACCATCGAGTTCATTCAGCACGAACAGATCGGTAAATGTGCCGCCGACATCCACGCCGACGACAAGATGTGGAGGGAGGGCGTTTTGCTCACTCATGCTTGCGCCTTTTTGGTGTGGGTGGGATGAGCGGTGACATAACCTAAATCCAAATCTTGCTGGCGGGCGGTCTGACTGCGCGCTTGGGCCAAGCCCCAGCCACCTCCCCCGGGGGTTTCGAGTCGAACACGTTCGCCACGCTTGAGCTTAATGCCAAGCATCTTGGAGACCATAGGTGGTTTGCACCATTCTCCCGATTGCTGGAAAGAAAATACATTGGCTCGGGCTTCGCCGCCACCCGCAATCCCTTTAGGGGATGCTTTGCCCCGTTCACCGAAGATAAACGCCTCAGCTTGATCTTCTAGCAACTCGATTTCATAGATGGCACCCAAACCGCCACGGTGGTGGCCGTCGCCCCCTGAATCTGGTCGCAACGCCCACTGTGTGAAGCGGACGGGGTAAGCTGACTCAAGGATCTCAAGCGGTGGAATGGTCGCCGTTGAAATCGGTGCGTTGCCGTGGCTCAGACCATCTCCGCCACTGTGGCCGCCATGTCCTCCACCAAAAAAACTGAACATGACCCAGCGCTGTCCCTGACGGGCGGGGTCGGTTCGATGGCCTGCAATGGATAGGGCGTTGATCGTGCCATAAGCATGAGCGACAGCGCGCTGAGGGTCTGCTTGGGCAGTGGCACTGAAAATAACGTCAATCATGCGCAAAATTGTTTCTGTATAGCCACCCACAGGGCAAGGTCGAGCAGCAGTAATGACTAGGCCATCTGGCATCACCACGTCCACCGCATCCAGCACCCCTGCGTTGGCAGGTACATCGGGGAAGACATGTTTTAACGCCACATAGCAAGCTGCGACCGCAGTTGCTCGCGAGATATTGACTGGTCCAGCACACTGGGGCGAGGTGCGCGAAAAATCGAGAGTCATCCGATCACCTTTGATCGTCATGTCCAGCGCAATCGTCAGCAACTCATCTTTGACCCCGTCATTATCCAGCAGGTCGTCAAAACGATAGTGACCGTCAGGTAATTGTTGGATGTGTGCCCGCATCAGGATGAGCGCGCGTTTGCGTAACTCACCCATCGCTTGCAACACAACAGCATCGCCATATTCGTCGAGCAAACCATGCAAGCGTTTGACACCGAGCTCAAGCGCCGCGAGTTGACCGTTTAAGTCACCCCATAGGCTATCGGGCAATCGAGTATTGGCTTTCAAGATGGCCAGCACGTCATCGTCTAATTGGCCTTGCCTAACGATGCGCACGGGAGGGATTTGCACCGCTTCTTGCCAGCATTCGGTGGCGCCTGGGTTGTAATTACCTGGCACGGCGCCGCCGACATCATGCCAGTGGGCTGCTGAAGCGAGATAGCAGAAGAGTTTTCCTTGGCGAAAAAACGGCCTGACCAATTTAAAATCATTGGCATGCGTACCGCCTTCGTAGGGGTCGTTGAAAAGCCACGTGTCGCCATCGACCATGCCGCCACGCGCGTCGGCGATGCGGGCCGCTGCGCGCACTGCAAAGGCCATGGCGCCCACAAACACGGGTAATCCAGATTTACCTTGCACCAGCGTATCGCCGCTTTGGGCATCGTAAAGACCGTGACACGCATCATGCGCTTCAGCAATGATGGGGTTGAAAGCACTGCGATAAAGCGTTGCATCCATTTCATCGGCGATTTGCTCTAAACGGCCTTTGAGTACAGCCAAAGTGACAGGGTCGAGTGTGCCCGAGTCTGTATGTTTCTTCATCGTCATGATCAAACGCCTAAATATGCCTGGCGCAGTGAATCACTGGCCAATAGTTCTGAAGGTGTACCGCTGAAACGAATGTTGCCGTTTTCCATGACGTAGGCGCGGTCGGCAATCTCAAGCGATTGTCCAACGTTTTGCTCAACCAAAAGGATGGCCAACCCTTCTTCGCGCAGTTTCGCAATCAGGGTGAACATTTCTTCAACGAGCAAAGGGGATAAGCCGAGTGAGGGCTCATCCAGAATGAGTAACTTCGGCTCTGCCATCATGCCGCGGCCAATCGCCAGCATTTGCTGCTCGCCACCACTCATGGTGCCAGCCAGCTGAGTCTGACGCTCACGCAAACGAGGGAAGGTCTCAAACACACGATCCAAATTCGTTGCTCGACGCGCACGCGCACGGGTAAAGGCGCCTAGTTCAAGGTTTTCGCGAACATTGAGGTTGGGAAACACCTTCCGGCCTTCCGGGACTTGAATCAAACCCGCTTGCACGACCTGACGGTAATGAGCGTTGGTGAGATCCTGCCCATCAAATAAAACGCGTCCTGACCAAGCGCGAACGAGACCTGACATCACGCCATTGAGTGTTGTTTTGCCGGCGCCATTGCTACCGAGCAGCGCAACCAGTTCGCCCTGATTTACTAGCAGATCAATATTGCGCAGGATTTCAACAGGCCCGTAGCCAGCGCGCAAACGATCGACGCTTAGCAGCTCGGTCATGTGTTCTCCTGGTGAGTCTTGCGTAAACGCGCCGCCGTCCCGTGACCTAGATACGCTTCAATGACGTGTACATTTTGTGTGACTTCGGTCGGTGATCCCTCTGCGATGAGCTGGCCCTGTGCCAATACCCACACATGTTGAGCAAGGTTCATCACCGCTTGCATCACGTGTTCGATCATCAGCACGGTCACGCCACTGTCTACGATCCCCCGTACGACGGGCAACATCTCTTGAATCTCTTGAGGGTTCAGGCCGGCCAGCACTTCGTCGAGCAAGAGCAGTTTCGGTTGAGTTGCTAGTGCACGAGCAAGCTCAAGGCGCTTACGACCAGCAACCGTCAAGTCCTTGGCGTGTTTGTCTAGCTGGGACGCGAGCCCGACGCGATCTGCGACCGACTCTGCAGCACTCAGAGCGGTTGCTCTTTTGGCATGTTTAAGGTGGGCACCGACGGCAATGTTTTCTCGTACCGTTTGACCCGCAAAGGGTTGAACGATCTGAAACGTTCGCGTCAGCCCGAGCGTCGCATTGATATGCGGGGCCTGACCGGTGATATCGACATCATTAAACGTCACGCTACCAGTATCTGGGATTGTAAAGCCGGAAATGAGCGAAAATAAGGTAGTCTTGCCAGCCCCGTTGGGGCCAATTAATGCCGTGAGGCTACCAGCCGGTATCTGCAAGCTGACGTTTTGAACGGCTTTAACCCCCCCAAAGCTGCGCGATAGCTGACTCACCGTCAACAGGTTCATGATGGATCCTTCGTGCCCCTGAGCAGTTTGCGCCAGGGTTGACCTACGCCACTGATACCTCGCGGCATAAACAACATGATCAGAATTAATACGGATCCATAAATAACCATATTGATCCCGGGCAACTGACCAAACATATTCCGAGTGACATCACCGAGAAGGTTCAGCACCACAGCACCAAGCACTGGCCCCCAAAGGGTACCCATCCCCCCAACAATCGCGCCAACAAGCGCTTCGATAGAGGTCGCTGGGCCAAACGCAAGACCGGGATCTATGTAATGAAAGACCTGAACGTAAAACGCCCCCCCCGCCGCCATCAAACCACCTGACACGATGGTGGCCCAGAGTTTGACCTTGAAGGGGTTGACCCCGATGGCTCTGGCCGCGTCTTCGTTATCCCGTACCGCTTGCAAATAGGCACCAAAACGAGAATGACGAAGCCAAGCGGTGACAGACAGTGCGACGGTCACTAACCCCAACATCAACCAGACGTAACCAGCCTTATCCGCGAACTGCATATTCGCGACGGATTCTTTGAGCGGCAACATTAAGCCAACCCCCGCGCCTGTGAAAGGCACGGAAAGCGCCACGACTCGAAACACTTCGGCAAATGCCAGGGTGATCAAGGCAAAGTACGACCCTTTGAGGCCATACCGAAATGACACTGCACCGATCAACAGACCAACCCCTGATCCTGATAGCACCGCAAGCATCAGCGTCAGCCAGGGATTCAAGCCACCTTGCATTTGCGCAATCGCTTGTACGTAAGCGCCAGTACCAAAAAACAGGGCGTGACCAAATGAGAATTGACCGCCATAGCCGCCAAGGATGTTCCAGGCTTGCGCGAGCAAGCAGGCGTACAACGCCATCATGACAAAATTCAGCGCGACCCCTGACTGCGTAAAAACCGGTACTAGCCCAATGAGCAAGGCAAATAGTGCAATGGAGCGAACATCTTTCATGTGCGGGCTCCGAATAATCCCTGGGGTCGAAACAACAAGACGGCAATAAAAATCACAAAAATACCCACTTGCCCCAAGGACTCGCCCAGGTAAAGACCGCCAATGGATTCGACCACGCCGATCAGCAAACCGCCTAACAACGCACCGACAAAACTACCCATCCCACCGAGAACCACAATCGTGAATGCTACGAGAACAAAGCCGTTGCCGACCTGAGGATTGACGTAATACGCCGGTAACAAAAAGCATGCGGCCGCACCCAAGCAAGCTAGTCCAATGCCGAAAGACATGGCATAGACATGATCGACGTCGATGCCCATCAAGCGCGCCCCTTGCTTTTCTTTGGCGACCGCTCGGATGGCACGGCCGAGATCGGTATAGCGCATGATGCCTAAAAGAATGGCGGACACCACCAATGCACCGACGAAGGCAACGACTTTGGGGACAGCGATCATTGCTGGCCCAAGGGTTATCGTGGCTAGGGTGTAGGCAGTGTCGATACTGCGAGTATCCGATTTAAAAAATAGCAGCGCCAAATTTTCGAGCACAATCGAGATGCCCAGCGTGACCAGCAGAATGTTTTCATCTTTGCCATGACTGGCGCGATTGATGACGCCTCGTTGCAAGGCGTAACCAAGGCAAAACATCGTGGCGACCACGACCGGTAGCGCCAGATAGGGATCAACCCCTAACTGTTCTTTCAAGAAATACACACCGTATAGCGCAATCATCAGCGACGCACCGTGTGCGAAGTTGATGATGTGAAGCACACCATAAATGAGGGTGAGCCCTAGCGCGATCAGTGCATAAACAGCGCCAGTCGTGATGCCATTTAAAACTGAGGTGAAAAGAATCGATAAATCAAACATGCCGTGATAGGTTGTTGAGCCTTAACCTTTCATCGGAAACATCGGCTCAACCTCACGGTAATCGCTTGGCACGATGACCTTGATGTCGCCTTTGACAACTTGTGTCATGAGCGGTTGTGCGCCGACATTTTGACCATCAACGAATTTGGTGGCGCCATAAGGCATGAAATGGTTGCCGAAGGTGCTTGTCGCGAGCGCTTCAGTAATCGCAGCACGGTCTGTTGATTTCGCACGGTCGATCGCGTCAGCAAGCAACATCATTGCCGTATAAGACATGAAGATTTCGTAACTGAAGAACAAGCCCTTGGCGTCGACCCGCTTTTTCAGTGCAAGCGCGCGTTTGTCTTGAGGGTTGAACCAGTGATTGCAATCAATGATGCCGTTGGCCGCATCGGGAAACTCTTTCACAAACTTATAGCTTGACGCTGCACCACCCAATACCGAATAGACTGCTTTTGGGGCTACTTTTTGTTGCTGCATTGTGCGCAACAACAGCGCATATTCGTTGTAGTAGTTGGCAGGGATAACAATGTCTGGATTGATCTGCTTCATCCGCAGGACAATGTTGTTGAAGTCACGGGTCGGGTTCGCGTGCTTGATGACTTCCTTCACTTCGAACCCATAGCCTGGCAATTCGCTGGCGAGCAGATTCGCCGTGCCCGTCCCAAACAACGACTCTTCGTGAATGATCATGACGGTTTTGGCGGGTTTGCCGGCAATCGTGTTGAGGACATTCAGATTCGAGATGCCGACTTGTGTGCACTTTTTGTAGCCAGGCCCGAAACGGAAGGTGTTTTTCAAACCACGTTCGACGATCTGATCAGCCACACCCACATCGACGACATGGGGCAGATTGTATTTAGCAGCCGCTTGGGTTGTTGCCAGACAGATTGCAGATGCGTAGGCACCCAGAATGGCACTCACGCCAGCTTCATTCATTTTTTCAACTTCAGCCGTGCCACCTTGGGGGGTTGATTGAGCGTCGCCCAGCAAGGCTTCGATGGTCACCCCACCCAGGGATTTGATACCGCCCGTCTTGTTGATATCTTCAATCGCCATCAACACGCCTTCGCGACATTGCTGGCCCGAATAAGCCAGCGCCCCGGTCACCGGATGAATGACCCCGATTTTCACGGTTTTTTGCTGAGCGAATCCCAGTATCGGGAAGGCGAGGCTAGAGGCGGCAACGGCGGATTGACCGATAAACTGACGACGTGAAGTCATTGAACTCTCCGAAGGGTATCTACAAGATTTGATCGACTAGGTCTTGAGGCGAGACGGATCTCTATAGCCCGTAATACTATCAGTAATGTCACTATTTCTGCTCTAAATTTTTCACCAGTGGCTTACCGTTCTTCCAGTCGCCGAAGAATTTTCGTCCAGTGGGCATCGTCAAGGTGCCACGGCCATCAGGCAACCCATTTTTAAAATCGCCGACGTACAGCGTACCATCCGGAAACGTGGTTGAGCCCTGGCCGTTAGGTTCGCCATTGAGAAAATCGCCGACATATTGCCGTCCGCCGGGGTAGGTAAAAGTGCCTTTGCCGTTCGGTTTGCCGTAGGACCATTGCCCTGAGTACTGGCCGCCATCGGCTCGCCGTAACGTGCCCGAACCATGCGGTTTACCTCTTTTCCACATGCCGTCATAGCTTGAGCCGTCTGGGTAATTGGATTTGCCGGCGCAAAGATCCCATGTCGCCGGTGTGCCTTGGCACGTCGTTGACTGCGCCCATCCAAGCGTGTGGCAAACAATCAATGTCATCATAATGAATGCTTTCATCGGCACTTTATAGCCTGTCTGAGTCGATTTTGTAATTTTTATTTATTCGACAAATCGGTCAGTGCGCAGCAGCAATTCTTGGTTTAGGGGCAAATTTAGGGCTTTGGCGGTCTTGAGGTTGATGACTGTTTCAAAAGCAGATACCTGATAGATGGGCAACTCTTGAGGCGCAGCCCCTCTCAGGATTCGATCGATGAACAGTGCCCCGTTCGAGTATGCTTCGGCCACATCGTTACCATAACTGACCAATAACCCAGCACTCACCAACTTCGCCCATTGTGTGTAGGTGGCGATTTTGTACTTCAAGCTCAAATTGCTCAGTTGAAACCTTTGCGTCACATAAAGCGGATTGAGCAGGACAATCAATGTTTTGATGTCTTTACTGACTAAGTCTTTGAAGTCCCGCTCGATTTCGGCCGCATTGCTGGGGAAGTACTGTTCGTAGTTCATCCCGAAGGTCGCCGCATTGGTCTTAAATAGCTCAACCAAGTGGGCTCTGAGCTTGCCACTCGAGTTGATGAAGGTCGCGATAGATGTCGACTGCGGCTGAAGCAGTTGCACGAGCTCGAGTAACTTCTTGCCCACGTCATTCGATAGATAAGACGTGCCAGTGACATTTGACTCAGGGCGAGCGAGGTTCTTCACAAAACCAGCACTCACAGGGTCGATCATACCTACACCGACCACCGGTGTGTCTTTCGTCACTTGAATGACTTCCACGACCCCCTGGGAGGCGGTGACGACGATAAGTTCTACTTTTTCTGCGACTAACTCTTCGGTCAGAGCCTTAATTTTTGAGACGTTGTCTTTTGAATATTTGTAGACGATCTGGATGTTTTCGCCATCAATCCAGCCGAGTGACTCAAGCCGTTTGGTGAGGGCTTGCCATTCTTCTTCATAGCCACCGTTCAGGATAAGAAAGCCAATTTTACGCAACGGACGTTGCGTGATAGCCAATGATGTATTGATCCCTAGTAAAAGGCCAGCCGGTAAGAGTCTTAAGTACTTTCTTCGCTGCATTCTCTGGCCTTGTCCATCAACGTTATGCAACATCGCTGCAGAACCAATCTTGTCCGATCTTTGATAAATTATAAATCAAGCGTTGTTTAGACATGAAGCATTGATTGTATGGTGACGAGACACAACATTGACCATCTCACCCTTGAAGCACCAACCATGTTCGTTCGGCACTGACGTGGCGCACGATATTTCTCGACTTTCTCAAATAGTGGGATAACTGTGTCAGTATTGTTTTGGCACGATATTTGCACTGACTCTAGCATCGTATCCCGCATCAACAATGGCGCATCAGCGCGTTGCCTGCGTAAAAGTTAGTCTGTCATGCCGTTGACACGACAGCATCACACGACTGACATTTTAATGTCCTAGCATGTCTGTGACGAGGGAGTTTGATGATGAAGCCATTCACTGATGAGCAGCAAATCAATCGAGCAAGGATCTCACGCCATCCTCGTGTTCACGAACTCAGTCGCATTCTGGATCTGACGCAAGATCACGACGCCAAAGGCGTTAAGGCGCACCGCGCATCACCTTCAAAAAATAGTGTCGGTTGGTTTTTTACTTCGGCGATTCAAATCATTTTTCACGTCAATCTCAAAAGACACCGTCAAAAAGGAGTCGTCTGATGAAAGCCTTAGCCATTTTCATTTCTGTTCTCACCCTGAGTTTCGCGACGTTAGTGTGGGCCGAAAGTTCGATCACGACCGAAGATCGCAACAAGGTTGAACGAAGCAAACTTTTTACGCTGAGTACTGCTGCACAAGATTGTCACGGTTGTCTGTGATTTTGTTATTACCTTTAACCTGTTCAGGAGATCACGATGAGTGTTCAATTCAATGACGCAATCGATGTGACGACATCAACATATACCTACGATCAAACGATTTCATCCGTGAACGTGAAGTGGATTGATTTGGGCTTGTTGCAAGACTTGCTGTTGTTTTCAGTGATCGGTGTGCTGTTGTTCATTGCGACTGATCCCGTGTCTTTGTTGACTCGCTGAATAGTGGGCAAGCCCCATGAGTTAGACAATCTGACGCGACTCGCCGAGTGTCGCGTTGGGCTCAGCCAAGGCCTGCTTGGCGGTGGTGACATGGACAATGTCCATTCTACCTTTCCCTTTGATGTAAACATTGCTTACCACGTGCGGGTTATATCGGTCTGCAATATTGCCAAATACCTTTGCCGAAAAAGCGACTGAGTTCACCTCAGCAAAAGTGGCCATGCGCGCCGCAAGATTCACCGTGCTTCCCCAAATATCGTACTGATAGTGCTGCTGACCAACGATGCCCGCGATCACGGATCCAAAGTCAATGCCGACGCGAATTTTCCAAGACAAATTTGACGCTTTTAAAATTCGAATCATTTCAAGACCGCAGCGTGCTGCAGCATTGAGTGGGTCATCTAGAGGTTTCAGTAAACCGCCCGCACACATCAATGCATCACCGATCGTTTTGATCTTTTCTAAGCCATGTTTTTCAATAATTTCTTCAAACAGCTTATACAGAACATCTAGTTCTCCGATCACCTGTTCCGGCTCGTGCCGGTCACAATAAGAGGTGAAGTTGACGATATCGCAGAAAAGAACGGCGACCTGTTCGTGACGGCGTGGCGCATAGCTGCCAAAATGTTGAATCTCTGCAGCTGCGGCCTCTGGTAACAAACAGCGCAACAGATCATCGGCCTTTTTTTGTGCGGCTCGGGCAGTATCAACGGCGCGACGCAGCGACAGTTGTGTAGAAATCCTTGCCAGAACCAGCGCGGGTGAAAATGGCTTTTGTATGTAATCCACACCCCCAAGCGCAAAGCCAGCTTCCTCGTCTACCGTATCACTCTTGGCGGTGAGAAAGATGATGGGGATTTCAGCTGTTTTGGGATCTGCCTTAAGACGACGGCAAACTTCATAACCATCCATTTCTGGCATCATGATGTCGAGTAGGATCAGATCCGGCGGCTCAACCCCGTTGGCAAGTGCGATTGCTTTTTCACCGTGCGTCGCGACTTTGATTTTGAACTTATCTTTGAGTAAGCCCGCAATCATCGCGATGTTCAGTGGTGCATCGTCCACCACCAGGATCGTCTCGAGTTTCGCTAAAGGCATGCAATCACTCCGGCTTTAAACCCATTTGCGAACAGATGTCTAGAAGACAAACTAAGGCTTCATCATAGTCGTAATTGATCGTTGAAGTTTCAAGTCGTGCCACGAGCGTTGGGTCGACCGTGCTTCGCAGCAACGGAGATATGTCGACAACCAGATCGGCCGCTAAACTATCGTCGGCCCGCACCAGTTTAACTAACTGGCGAATTTTTTTGGACAGGTCGGCGCGATTGATCTCAGCGTGTGAACGGTCTTCGGCAGAAACCGCGGTCAGAGACGACAAATATTGCTGTATGTGGTCAACGGCAGCACAAAGCACGGTATCGAAAGTATGAAGCACTGTCTCGTCGATCACGTGATCTCGAAGGCTGCGCTCAAGGTGTCTTGCATGTGACGCTAGTTCGATCACCCCCAAGTTGCCAGCCGCGCCAGCGATGGCATGCGCTATTCGCTCGGCCACATCCAGTTGTTTATTGCTGATAGCTTGCCGAATCGATGCGGTCGTATTTTTCTGTTCATTGCAAAACTGACGAAGAATCGATACGTAAACAGCTTGATTACCTGCGACCCGCTTAAGTGCGGTGACCGTATCGACACCGCTAATCTTCATGTTCAGTGATTGATTGGCATAAGCCAGATCCCCTGTCATTTTTTTTGCATGACGTTTGGTCCACTTCGCCACGGTGGCGAACAACAAATCTGGATCAATGGGTTTCGTAATAAAGTCATTCATCCCAATGGCCAGACATTTATTGCGTTGCTCGCCGAGGGCATCCGCGGTCATCGCAATGATCGGTAGGTTGTTGAAGTCTGAATCACTGCGTAGTAGGCTGGTCGTTTGAAACCCGTCCATGATGGGCATTTGCAAGTCCATCAGCACAAGGTCATAGCCCTTTTTGCCGACCAGCATTTCGATAGCTCTTTTGCCATTGCCTGCCGAATCGACCTCTGCGCCCACGCTCTCGAGCAATTCAGTGGCAATTTGTTGGTTGACCAGATTGTCTTCGACCAGAAGGATGCTGAGTCCAGAGAATAACTCGGGCTCATCGGCAAATTGTTGGCTTTTAGCGAGGCGGGCTCGAACCGAAAACCGCGATGAAATACTCTCTTTTAACGGGGCGAGTTCAAGCGGCTTTGACAGAAAATCATTAATTCCCGCCTGACGCGCGGCAGGACGAATTTTTTCAATATCGATTGCTGTCACCAGCACAATAAAGGGGTGACTATTCTCAGGCAGTTGCCGTTTGATGGCCTTGGCTGTTTCGATACCATCAATGCCGGGCATCTTCCAATCTAAGTAGACAATCTGGTAGGGATCACCCTGTCTCCAGGCGGCAAGCACATACGCAATGGCCTGAGTACCCGACACAACTGCGTCGACGCGCATGTTGAGTGGCGTCAGCAGGTGTGACAACAGTTTGGTGGCGTCCTCGTTATCGTCGACGACAAGGACTCGAAAATCTTTCACAGATCCCCAGTTGAACTCGGCGGATTCATCAGGCTGCACTGGCGCCTTCAGCAACACATCGAAATCAAAGGTTGAGCCTTCACCTGAGACACTGGTGACTGCAATAGAACCTCCCATCTTTTCGACGAGCTCTTTGCTGATGGCCAATCCCAAGCCTGTTCCGCCATATTTTCTTGTGGTGGATTCATCAGCCTGAGAAAATGCCCGAAAAAGCCGGCTTTGCTGCTCGACGGTAATGCCTATCCCCGTATCACTGACAGAAAATTGAAGTCGGATTTGTTCGTTGACACGACTCGCTGTTTTGACAGCGACGCGGATTTCACCTCTTTCAGTAAATTTGACCGCATTGGCGACCAAGTTGGTCAGTACTTGACCGAGCCTTAGTGGGTCGCCAATCAACACTGCCGGGATCTCATCTGAAACATCGATGGTAAATACGATGTTTTTTTCGCCCAGCTGTTGAGACGCGATGGCACAGACATTTTCAATGAGGGCAGGCAAGCCAAACTCGATTTTCTCTAAGACCAGCATCCCTGCTTCTATTTTTGAGAAATCAAGGATGTCGTTAATAATGCCCAGTAACGATGAACCTGCGCTATTGATTTTAGAAAGATAATCGAGCTGCTTCTCATCAAGATTGGTTTTTAAGCAAAGGTAAGACAGCCCAATAATTGCGTTCATGGGTGTTCGAATCTCATGACTCATCATCGCCATAAATTGGGATTTGGTCGCCTCGGACTTTTCAGCAGCGATCTTTTCGGCAATTGCCTGCCGCCCTCGTGACAGCTGATGAAGATAGGCGACGATAAGAGAGGTAATGACCAGACCGGCAAAGAGAGTTAACCAGCTACCCCAAAAATCACTTTCGTCCGAGGATTGGTAGGCCACGACAGACCAGGTGCGATCACCCACTAGAAATTGCTGTTCGATGCTAAACCCGTGCGGCAAATCGGCGACCGAGTCAATTTTGGCATGTCTCGGATACATCAGATGCTCGTTTGGTTTTGCATCTAAATCGAATACCGCGAGGCTCACACTCTCTCGGTTTTTTTTGCTTAAGTATTCACCAGATTTTTCAACTAAGTCTCGCATCCGAAACACGCCGACCACGAAACCAAACAGATTGCCTTTGTCATCAACATTAGCTTGGCCAGATTTGTAATAAACCGGCCGAAACACCAGAAAGCTATATTGGTTAGCCACCTCCTGAACCAGCGAGATCCGCGCTGTCGACACCAAATTGCCCTTTTTTGCCGCTGCGACGAGCGCTGCGTTGCGAGTCGCGTTCGAGGCAAGGTCGAACCCAAGTGCCGCTTCGTTACCAGAGAAGGGTTCAATGTAGAAGATCGGAAAATATTCCGAGCGATCTCCGGCGAGGGTTAAGACGTTTTTTGCATCTCGTTCGGTAAATCTGTAACCGCTGAGGCCATCAGATTGTGCCATCGCTTCGTATCGAAGCCGCTCAGACTCCGATACCTTCGGGACCCACTCGACCGCCTGAATGGCGGGATTCTTTTGAATCATCGGCGAGACGAGTTGCGTAAACTCGCTGCGACTGAGTTGATGAGACGTGTCAATAAACGCGCCAATGGCAACGAGGTTATCGATCGTTAAGGCAACGTTGCCACGAACTCTGGCTAGCTCTTGGTCTGCTAGTCGGTCGAATTGAGCTCGCTCTTTCTGCGTTTCAATATTTCGAACGAGAAAAAACGCGCAGACCGTTAAAACAACCCCAATTAGCCCGATGAGGATGACAGAGTCATTGCTTCTGAAATATGCCCGTATATTCATTAGTATGGATGTGTTTTTACGGTGACCTAAAATAACACATCCACTACTCCCTCGTTTTAGACGACAAGGGGTACTTCTTGAGCCTCGGTGGTCAGGGGTGAGCGGATCAGGTAATCAAAGGCGCTCAAGGCCGCTTTAGCGCCTTCGCTAGCCGCAATGACGATTTGCTTGTACGGTACCGTCGTGCAATCGCCGGCAGCGAAGACGCCTGCCACGTTGGTGTGGCCTTTATCGTCAATGACGATCTCGCCAAATTTGGTGAGTGCTAATGTTTCTTTTAAAAACTCAGTGTTCGGGACTAAACCAATTTGAACGAATACGCCGGCGAGTGCCGTGTGATGTTCTTCACCCGTTGCGCGGTCTTTAAACTTAATGCCGTTGACCTTGCTGCCATCCCCTGTGATCTCAGTCGTTTGGACGTTGGTATAGATGGTGACATTGGGCATGCTTTTGAGTTTATTCACTAACACTGCGTCTGCTTTGAGTTGATCCGCGAATTCAAACACGGTGACATGCTCGACAATCCCGGCCAAGTCAATGGCGGCCTCAATCCCCGAGTTACCACCGCCAATCACCGCCGTTTTTTTGCCTTTATATAAAGGGCCATCGCAGTGAGGGCAGTAGGCAACCCCCTTGTTTTTGTATTGTTGTTCGCCAGGCACATTGACGTTTCTCCAGCGTGCCCCGGTCGACAAAATGACAGTACGAGCTTTCAACGACCCACCGTTTTCCATTTGCACTTCTAGTAGACCGCCGGCTGTGCTGGCTGGGATAAGCTTGGTTGCCCGCTGCAAGTTCATGAGATCCACGTCATAGTGACGTACTTGCGCCTCAAGCGCTGCGGCGAACGACGGGCCATTGGTCTGAAGGACAGAAATATAGTTTTCTATCCCCATGGTGTCATTGGTTTGACCACCAAAACGCTCGGCTGCGATGCCCACGCGGATACCTTTACGGGCTGCATAGACAGCAGCGGCTGCACCCGCGGGGCCGCCACCGACGATCAGCACGTCATAGGTCTCTTTTGCGTCAAGTTTGGCAGCTTCGCGCGCACCCGCCTTGGTGTCTAGTTTGGCAATGATCTCTTCAACGTTCATGCGGCCTGAGCCAAACATGGCACCGTTGAGAAACACCATGGGCACAGCCATGATCTCGCGGTCAGTTACTTCTTGCTGAAAGGCGCCGCCCTCAATCACCACCGTTTTAACCTTGGGATTAAAGATCGCCATCAGCGAGAGCGCTTGAACGACATCAGGGCAGTTGTGGCAAGACAGCGACATGTAGACTTCAAAATTAAAGTCACCGTCGAGCGCTTTGATGGCATCTAAAACATCTTGCTCGACTTTAGGGGGATGCCCACCTGTCCAGAGTAATGCCAACACCAGCGATGTGAACTCATGCCCCAGTGGCAGCCCAGCAAAGCGTACCCCGTCAGTATCGCCATCGCGGACAACGACGAAAGAGGGTTTGCGAGCATCGTTGCCGGTGAGGTCGATGGAGACCTTATCCGACAAGCTGGCAATCGTCTCAAGCAAGTTGCGCATGTCAGTCGCTGTCTCGCTGTCATCCAGCGAGGCGAGCAAGTGAATGGGCTGCCTCAACATGGCAAGGTAGGTCTTCAACTGAGCTTTAAGGGTATCGTCAAGCATGGTGCTCTCCTGTGTCTTGGCGGCACTCATCCCGACCACGCGCTAAAACGCTGGTCTGCAGAAGGTGCCTGGGGGGTTCGGTGCTGAGGGTAGGGCACGCGACGGCCCTGCGCCGTTGAATGCCCTGCGCTCAACGCCCTGATCATCAGGGCATCGAACCAAACTTAGATCTTGCCGACCAAATCCAATGAAGGTGTCAATGTCTTGTCGCCTTCTTTCCACTTCGCTGGGCACACTTCGCCTGGATGCGCTGCGGTGTATTGAGCTGCTTTCAACTTGCGAACGGTCTCTTCTACGTTACGAGCGATTTCGTTTGAATGGATCTCAGCGGTCTTGATCATCAACTCAGGATTGATAATAAAGGTGCCACGCAGTGCCAAACCTTCTTCAGGGATCAGCACGCCGAAAGCGTTACACAAGGCATGTGTTGGGTCACCAACGAGCGGAAACTTTGCTTTGCCAACAGCGGGTGATGTCTCATGCCACACTTTATGCGAGAAATGAGTATCGGTCGTGACGATATAAACTTCAGCACCCATTTTCTGGAACGTTGCATAGTTTTCAGCAGCGTCTTCAATTTCGGTCGGGCAGTTAAAGGTAAATGCGGCAGGCATGAAAATCAGAACCGACCACTTGCCTTGCAGGCTGGCTTCGGTGACTTCAATGAATTTGCCGTTATGAAAAGCATTAGCCTTAAAAGGTTGGACTTGGGTATTGATCAGGGACATGAGAGATTTCCTTTTAGTGCGATTAAAAAAAACAATCGGTAGGTCTGGCTTGGTAGGTTCTATCTTAACTGACTGGCTAAATAAAGCTAATTGTTTGTATCAATTGGATTCATTGGCTGAGCCTATCGGCGAGAGGGCTGTGACTCTGCCGAACCACTATAAGCGGTCAATGTGTCAATGAGTGAATATCAGAATGACGGCACTTGAAACGTGGTCTGGCATGATGTTCTCTGCCTGAGTAACGATAGCCGAACGCAAGCGAGTTCAACGTGAAATCAACGTCTCGACCTGGAAGCTGATTGCGTGTGGCTTGTGAGCTTTATGGAATACGATACCCACTGGTTTGGAAATTTTCTTACCGTCCTCAAAGACTGACCAAGACCGTCAAGGCCGAACCGTGTTCATTCCCCATGCCAAAGGCGACCGCTGTCCGGTGCGTGCCTTGGTGAACTGGCTGGAAATCGCAGGTATCAAAGAGGGGTATGTTTTTCGTGCCGTCACCCGCCATGACCGCATTGCACGGCAGGGGTTGTCAGCGCAATCGGTGGCGCTGGTGGTGAAGGCATTGGTGGTGCGCAGAAAAATACCGAGCTTGTTGTGATGGCGTTTGGTGACTGCTAACTAGTACCCGCTCGTCGCACTAAAGGACGGCTTCGCGGCCTGCCAACACTCCATAACGAATGTGACAAGAGTATGTGAAGCATTCACGGCGAGACGAGCCTCAGAGACCTGAATTGTCGGCGGGGCTACACCGCGACCATGCGCTGAGCCAATGTGCGTCCGATAAGCACCTACTCCATCAACAATAGATGCCAGCCCTTGAAGAACCCTTTTTTGATCGTCTCGGAGCGTTGGATCAACATTGAGGCCTAGGTGTGACTGCACTGTTCGCCACAGCGGGGTAATTGTCTGAACGTTCGGCAACTCTAGCCCGAATGTTTCGATGTACGTCTTGCACAAGGCTTCAATGATTGAGCTAGCAGCCGTAATTGCTGCGTAGGGGTAACGTTCAAGCTGGCCTATGGCGCGAGTAAACTCCGCCTCGACGGAGGAAAAATCACCCGCCCTCAGATAGTCTGCGAGTGTCTTGGCAGCGATATTTGCGCCAGCAAGAGTGACGTAGCCATTGACTTGATAGGTCAATTGGTGTTTTGAAAGACGTTCCCGTATGCGCTTTTGGCCGTCTCGGATTGCAGGCTGCCAATCTGAAGGCTCTTGATCCATGAATTTTTGAACTACCTGCCCAAGAACTGCAAGTGCATCCACGGTTGGGTCTTCGTTGCATTGCTTCAGCCAAGATGCACACTTCGTTTCGCAATTACCCGGCGGAACATCACCGGGCGCACCACTCTCCATAAAAAGTGCGTTTAACGTCGAGTGACTGTAATAATGGGCCGCAATAACTGACGACACGGCTCCAATGACTGAATTTGGTATTTTGTTTGCCACTCGGAACTCCTGACGTATCAGGCCGGAGCAAGCATCAAATGCCCTACTTCAGCCTTAGCCGGACGCACCTTGATTTCAATATCGTAGCCAAGCCGTGTGAGGCAGTCCCTCAGCTTGCGCTCAGACAGGTTGGTGAAATCTCCACGCATCATGTCAGAGACTTTAGGTTGGGTGATGCCCATTCGCTTGGCAGCCTCTTGTTGGGTCAAGCCACGGCTTTTCATGGCTTTCCTGATTTCGATCACCAAGCCAGTTTTGATCGTGAGCTTTTCAGCATCGGCTAGGCCAAGGTCAGAAAACACGTTGCCGGAACCACGATGCACTTCAACGCCTTCGACAAGTTGCGTTTCCATCACCCTTTTCATTTTGGTCTGCCTCAGGCCAAATACAAAGCGATACGGTCTGATGTCCAAGTAGCCACGCCAGTGCCAAAGAAGTCCGCGTCTTCAGTCCAGACTGGACAACCCAAGGTCATTGCACAAGCCAAAACAGGCCAGTCGTCCGCATCACGAACTGCGATGCGTTGCAAACGCCTGCTGTTGCATGCCTGCATATAGTTCCGCATCAATGGATTGCACAACACCCTCAAGCCTATCCAGCACCAGCATTGCTGCACTGGAATCAACCCTGCGCTTTTTTAACAGCGCGGGCAGATACTTTCGCGCATCTGCGTAGGCAACATCGGGTGTGAAAAATTTGACCGTTGTTACACGATGGCTTTGCCACTCATGCCGCTTTGACTTTCAGCTTTTGAGCGGGTGTGCTGGCTTTCCTGCGTGCTGCTTTGAAGTCTGCAACCACAGACTCAACATCCACACCCTGCGCCTCAAGCAGCTTGTCCAAGGTCTTGCTGGCTTTTTTCAAGGCTGCGATGTCTGCTTCAACCTGTCCCTGCGTGGGGATGAAGTAGCCAACCGTCTGACCGTGCCGCGTGACGGCAACGGGTGTGCTGGATGCGATGTACTCGGCCAAGTCGGAGCGAAACTCGCGTATGCCTACCTTTGTCGTTTCCATGTGGATGCCTCTACGGTTGTGAATCTATGTGTACACATTTTACGCCAACATCACCTGCTTGGCAAGTGCCCTCAGCGGTCAAGCCATGCAGCGTCTTCAACATCCTGCCGCGCTTGGTCAAGGAGCTGGTACACAGTGGGCAGAAGACTTTCAGGGACACGAACAACCGTGGTGGCTCACGGTATAGGCTGCGGCGATAAGCTTTTGACAGGGGTGCGGCCTTTTGTTTCAGATGCGGTGTTTTGTTTTTGGTGTTGGTCATGGCTGTTACAAGCGTGGTTACGAAGCGCTCAAATTAGCCGAGGCGGCACTTTTCTGGGGTAGCGTTGCGCGGATTGCGTCAGTTGCACGGATTGCGGGCTCAGCGTGTGCAACGCCTCACCGGATGCGGTAGCCGAATTGATAGCAATCACGCAATGACTGCCATTCAGGCTACGCTGCACTTTGCCACGGCAAACCACCCCATTGAGGCAATCAACTGGTCTGCCGAGATGGTCGTCACGGGGGTCAAATCGTCATCATGTGTAGATGCCTGTGTGTACGTAAGTCGGTTGAGGTCAGGTCATTTACTCGAGACTCCATCACCGACCAAGGTTTACTTTGCCGGGACGGCAAAGACCCAACGAAACCAGCCATCCTGATCGAGTGGACAGCTGAACTTCGCAGTACTGCGCGTGAAACTCTTTCCATCAAGCGTAACAAGGTGGCTGGGACGATGTACCTGTTCGGTAATATGCAAGGGCAGAAGTACACCAAAGGCGGCTGGAAGTCATCTTTGGATGAGCTTATGTTTGAATGTGTAAAGGTGGCTGAAGAGCGCGGCGTGCCGTTTCAGCGATTTAGTCTTCAAGAGTGTCGACCGATGGCGGTTACTGACAAGCTGGAGCGTGGTGATACCGATACTAAAACTGCCACTGGCCACACAAACGACAAAATGATTTCTACAGTTTATGATCGTCGCCCGAACCGGGTAGCAACGGGCGCTAGACTTGTTAAGAAGATGGGGGGTTAGGAACTGGTATTCCCAGACATCTTTCAAACTTTGAAAGATAAAGACACATATGTAAGTGATCACTCACAGCGTGCTGCTTTAATTATGGCGGAGCGGACGGGATGCCCCTGTCACACTCGGCCAAGCCCTGCGAGCGCTGGGATAAGCGTCGTAGCTTGGAAAATTCCAAGTGTGCATTGTAGGTGTGAGTGTCACACTTTCAACGGCGGTGGCCGCTCGATCTCGTCGGCGTGGTGGCGGTCTGGGCTTGTGCTGCCCGCCCCCATGAGGAAGACGGGCTAAACCCAAAAGGGCGGGGGATGCCCCCATGCGCGGCCAGCCGCTGCCGCTCGGCCTCCATCATTTGCGCCCGCATCTCCTGCGCCTTGCGTTCGCTCTCGCGGGCAAGGTCGGCGATCCATATCGCCACGGCTTGGCTGAGTTCTTCCAAGATTTGTTTGATGGTCTTGGGGCTGCCGTCCTTGTTTGGCTTGCTGACGTGAATCCGCATCGCCTTGCGGATCTTGACCTTCGTCCGTGCGGGCGCTTTTTCAAGCTGCGGTTTGAAGTGGTCGTAAGCAAAGCGGGTTTTTTCTTTCGCCAGCTTTTTGTCCAGCCCCTCAATGGCGGTTTCACCCCTGCGGATGATGCCCACCTTTGTTTCACGGTCGGCGCGTTGGGTTTCGTAGCTTTCCCCTGCGTTTTTGAGCTTCGGGCCGATCTTCGGCTCGCCCTTTGGGGTGGGCACAAAGTCGGGCGCGACTTTTTGAACGTGGGTCAGGTAAAGCGCCTTGGCATTTTTCAGCCAGTCCTTGTGACTGACAAAACGATCTTTGGGGTTCTGGCGACTGAAAAAGTCCTTGGCGGTCTTGCCTTCTTTCAAACCCCGTTCTGAAAACATCAAATGGGCGTGAGGGTTACCGTCGCCCTTGTCATGGATGGCAAGGCGGTAGGCGTGGCGGTCTTTGAGCAATTCGTCCGTGAAGGTTTGCGCCCATGCCGTTTTGTCGGCGGCTTCGCGAGGGATGGCCACGATCAGGCTGCGATAACTGCGCCCGTTGGCTCTCTCCAACTCGTCGGCTTTTTGGAAAAATTCCAAACCGTCTTTGGCAACAGTGGCGGGGATGTTTTTATCAATGACGGCTTGAACTTCGCCTTTTTCTGCATAGCGATCCAAACCCGAGATGTAGGCGGCGTGCTTGCCGCCTGCGCCTTTGCCTGCGGTGCCTGTTCGGGTTGAAACGTAATTGGTCGCCATAGAACAGATTACGGGATCAACCCCCTGTTTGGCAATGCCTGCACTTGGGGGCTTCGCGCCACCAACCCCCCGCGAACGCCTGCGGCGTTCCTTTTCTCATTTTCTCGAAAAAGAAAGGAGCGAAGCGACAGGAGACCGCGCAGCGGTCGGGGCTGGTTTTTGGGGTGAGCGAAGCGAAACCACGAACGGGCGAAGCCCGTTCCGAAAGCCCCCCGAGGGGGCGTTCCAGAAGGGATTCGGAAGGGGGTTGGAGTCCAGAGGCGAAGCCTTTGGCGCAAGGAACGTTTGCTCCGAAGGAGAAACGTGTATTGCGCTTGGGGGAGTGTCCCCCAAGACCCCCTCGCCCGTCAGCACCGACTTCTAGGAGGGATGCGGGCTGCCTTTTTGAATCGCTCGCGTTCCGCTCGCTCGGAGGGTTTCACGCTCGCTGGCGCTCGCTCATTGGAGGAAAGACAAAGCGGGGATTGACATTTGAGGCGTGATCCCCGTAACTGGATTTATCCACATTTGGGAAAAATTCAGATCATGACCACACTGGCAAAAATTGAAGAATTGGAAAATCGGCGGGCGGCGGTTGCAAAGCAGATTTCAGCGGCAAAGAAAAGTTTGCGCGATGAGGAAAGAGACGCTGACAAGCACGTCAAGATTGCGCTGGGCGGGGCAGTGATCGCGCTGATTGAAACCATCCCCGCCACGGTGCGCCACGCGATTTTGACGGGGGCGGATCACGGGGTTCAAAAACAAGGCTTGGGGCGTGAAAAGTTTGAAGCCTTGAAAGCGAGATTCAAGAAAACTGAGGCAACGTGAAACGGGGGCTTTAATCTTTACTCAGAATCACGTGAAGACTTCAGTTTTGATTTTGTAATCTCTGTTCCATTGGACTCAAAAAGTTCGGAAAATTTCGCCCAAGTCAATTTTTTAAGTTTTGCCGATTTTTTGAATGGCTTCCACTTGACATCACCCTTACTTATCATCAGTTCCCCGAGCTTTCCATTATTATTTGAAATAATGAAAATCGCATCGCGGCTTGTCATTTCTGAGGTAAAGTTTTTGAGCGTAATTTTGTGCGCCATAATACGATCCTTAGATCAAACCCAATGCAAAAATTACAGGAACAGGGATTCGTCCTGTAAACTTGTAAAGAGTCGCTCCGTTAGGTTTTTTTAATTCTGTCGCTGAATATTTAAACGCCGTAGCCCCGTTTGTTTCTTTTATTTCTGTGCCAGTGTACTTATAGACCGTCGCACCGTTGGGTTTTTTGATCTCGCTGCCATCGAACTTAAACAACGTTGCTCCATTTGGGGCTTTAATTTCGTGACTAGTGATTTTAAACAGTGTCTTTCCACTGGTTTCTTTTATTTCAGAGCCATCGAATTTATACAGTGTTGCTCCGTTTGGTGATTTGATCTCGGAATCCGCCATTTTCTGCTCCTTTTTGCCTGAAAAGTGCCATTATACTACGACAAGGCGCATGATTTCTGTCCACGGCTGAACCTGTGGGCAACCCCGCTGCTGCCCTTTGGCAAGCATGGGCGGGGTTGTCCATAGGCAGGCGAAGCCTGAGCGGTGGGCAGTGGGTCAGAACGCCAAGTCTGCTTCCTCTGCCACGGTGGCGGGTTCTGGGGCTGTTGTCAGGGCAGGCGCTGCCGCCGTCTTGGCGGGTGTGGCCTTGGACTTGCGTGGCTTGGCAAGCATCAAGGCGTTGATCTTGTCCATGTCTTTCTGCTTGTTGCCTTCTGGCGTGGGTTCGTAAAACTTGCGGAATGGCCGCTTGGTCTTGATGCCCTTGTCCTCCAGCACGTTATGGCACATCTGGGCTTGAATCTCGAAGTTGTCCACCACACTGCGCCCCTTGCCTTTCAGAAACAAGTCAAAGTTCACAAACTCGTTGCCGTGAATGTCTTGGGTGAAGATGCCCGCGTCCAACAATTTTTTCCATGATTTGCTGACGTTGCCCTGATCAATCTTCAATTCACTGGCAATGGCCTTTTGCTTGATGCTCAGTTGGTTGCCGTAGCTCATTTTGTTCAGCACGGCAAACAAAACGCGCATGTCGCTCATGCACAGGGTGTCGTTTTGTTTCAGCAGCAGGTCAAAATTTGCCCCAAAGAGCATGACAAATTCAACCTGCGCCTTGATGCGGGTTTCTCCAATGAAGATGGTCGCATCTCCTTGAACTGCCTCTTTGACGATGGTTTGAACTTGGTTTTTGTCGGTGCTGATCTTTTTTGCGCCGCCTGATTTTCTTGGCATGGATGCCCCCTAAAAAATTGGTTGAGATACCAACTCTTATGGCATGGAAACCAAAAAGTCAAGGGGGCTAAAAAGGGTGTCAAAAGTTGGTAAGTACACCAAGTGAAATTGGTAAGTACGCCAAGTTTTCAAGGGTAAATTGTTGCACTGCAATATCGCTGCAATCCCGCGTCAAATAACGGATTTTTAGGAAGATCGCGAGCGCTTGGCGCGAGCCTTCCTTATGTCTCTATTCTTTTTGGTTCTTTTTAACGATAGGTTTGTCGGAATTGATTTTCTTCGCCCTATCCCGCTTCTGTGCAATCTCGTACATCCTCAATAAATGGCTTGGGTTGCTCTGGTACTGGATCGCCTGCCAGTCGATTTCTTCAAACCCTAGATGCGGGATCACACTCTCCAATAAAAACTTGGTGGGTGTCGTGCCGCCATAGGTGCGGTGGTTCACGCTGTCGTTTTCATGCCCGATGTATTGACTGCGGAAGTCCTCAGGTACGCCGCGCTCTTTCATGCGCTGGTTGGTGGTGTGCCGCAGCGAGTAAAACACCTTGACGTTGGGCACGTAGATTTTCAGGGCTTTCAGCACCTCCCTAAAGTTCTGCGTGGGTACATCGGCATAGCCCTGCTCGTAGAGGTTGAGCCACGGAAAAATCAGCGTGGTGGCGTTGGTGTCGGGTAGGTTTTTAATGTCGTCGAGGTAGCGCAAAAACCCGATCTGCTCAAGGACGGGGTGAAGCGGGGCAATGCGGTTGGTGGCGTTGCTCTTCGCGCTGTTGTCCTCCAAGTAATCGTGATAACTGATGACGTTGATCCCGTCTTCGCGCCGTATGTCGCCAAGGCGCAATTGGCAGATATTGGAGGGGCGCGATCCCGTCAGTAGCCCAAGGATGGGGACAAACACGTCGGCGGGGTTCGCGCACAGGTTCAGGCGCTCGGGGTCAAAGATGCGCGTGAGTTCGTCGGGCGTGAAGGGCTTGCGGTTGGACTTCATCCGCTGCTTCTTGCCCACCAGTCGTTTTTCGACGGGGTTGTCTGCCAGTTTCTTGATGGTGGTCTTGTAAACGTGGCTGATGATTTCGGTGTAGGTGTCGATGGTGCGGGCCGCGATGCCCTTGCGTTCGGTGACGGGATCGTCCGTGGCAAGCCATGTTTGAAAATTCAAAACGGTTTGCGGGGTAATGTCTTCGAGCGTGGCCGATTTGCCAATGAAGTCTTGCCACACTTTGAGCCTGGCGGCGTAAACCTTCTTGGTGCGGTCTTTGATGTCTGACTTGTCGGTCAAGGTCAGATAGGCTTTTGAAAAGTCGCTGAATGGCGGCGATTTGGGCTTGTTTTGGGCGGCGTGGCTGCGTAGGTATTGCGCCTCGGCTTCCATGCGCCTAAAGGCCGCTTCGGTGTCGCGCAATTGGGCGATTTCTTGGGCTTGCCATGCCAGCCGCTGGGCTTCGCTGATTTCGGGGGCTTTGTGTTCGGCCAAAAAGGCCAAGGCTTCGGCTTTCTCGGCGGGCTGGGTCGCGTCAAAGTCCACCGTGTACCCGTCGTGGGTGGTGATTTTGAGCGGGTCGGCAATTTGTTTTGCCGCTTCCGCGATGCCGCCTTTTTTAGTGCCCATGCCTGCCTTCGCCCTTTCCAATTCCAGCGCATAGGATAAAGCCAAAATTCGCGCTTGCTGCGGGTCTTTGGTGCGCAGGCTGTGCCATGTCTCCCGCTTGCCTGTGGTGGCTTGTACGGCTTTGGGCGTGATGATGCGGAGGTAAAAAACGCCGTGGGCGCGAACGTACAGTCTGGACGGCAAAACGGGCATAAGTGTGACACCTGAGTGTGACGCTAACGCCCGTTTGGCTCTTTCTCTAAGTCGTTGATTTATAACGACTTTTTAGATTTGGCGGAGTGGACGGGAAAGTTCGCCTGCACTCCGCCAAGCCTTGCCCACTCTCAAAAAAACCGTTTTTCCGCTCGTGCGGGTTGATGAAAATGTGTCGCTGCAAAGTGTAGCACCAGGAGCAAAAAATCGGCACTACTGCCGCCTAGCCTGGGTGTGCCGAAAACACATCCAGGCTGGGTGACGATCTTGGCTTTCACTTGGCACCTCCCACGGCTGCAACTTGTCTGCTGATTTGCGTGAGTGAATCAGCAAGCCCTTTGGTCAGTTCATCGAGTTGCAGGCCCATGTTGTCCACGGCCTCGTTCACGCCACCGAGTTTTCGATCAAGGTGGTTTAGCCTGACAAGAAAATCATTTTGCTGGTTGTCGCCCGTCAGCCAATCAGACAAAACTTTCCGCAGCAGTTCGGACGTGGAAACGTTGAGTTGCGCAGCCTTGGCATGGAACCCAGTCAATACGGGCTGGGTGATGCGGATGGTGATTTGTGTGTGTTTCATCGGGCCTCCTGAAATTGAACAACTGTTCATTTCATGCAACTCGATCAACACACGAATGTCAATAGTCAAAAGTGATCTTTTGACTGCATGGCAATCACGTTGATTTACCTGGGTTTCTTGCCGATTTCAAACATGACTGCGACTGCGCCATGACTGCATGGGAGAAACCCAGTTTTCCCTCGGCAGGATGGTCGTTTCACCACGACAAGTGCCGCAATAGACGTTGGACAAAAGTTTGGGTCTAAATTGGGCTGGTACATTCGCCCAAAGTTGGCAGGCCTGTGGCGTGAAGTTTGGAAATTGTTCCGTGTTTGTAAGCATATAGCAGGTCTCCACCTACGCTTGAGCAATTAGCGGGACTTGCGTGACGGGCAACGGCCCGGAAAACCTTCGCAATTCTTCTTGTTGTGTTTGAACGAAAGGGGCATCTTGTATTTTGCTGTTCAGATTCAGCATTCGCTTTTCAGCGCGAACTAGCAAACTCTCGTAAAGCATCGGGGTGATTTTTACGCGATCATCGTCTTCTTTTCGTGTACCAGCTTCGCCACTCTCAATCTGATCACCAAGGATAAATCCGTCAACCTTGGTCGCGTTAGTAATGTAGCCCTTGGCCTTCAACTCTTTGACGTATTTCCATATTTGCTCTTTTTCACCTGAACCCAGTGAAAGCCCAGTCGTCTTGAGATCAACAAATATGACGTGTGCAACGCCGTTCACGTTTCCATCATCGTCAAAGGCATCGCGGCCATAGATACCAATGCTGGCGTTCGGCTTGATTACAAAATCTGGTCGATTGAGTGATCCCTTACCAGCCTTGTCTTCAAACACTTCACGAATTACCGTGGTCATCCCCTTATTGGATGTGAAGTCCAGTGTCTCAAACTCTGGGCCAAACATCCAAAGCCCGCCCTTGGCAAAAATTGGCTGCAACTCATGCACCTCATCTACTCGGATGGTCTTTAGCTTGATGCGAAGTTCATTGATGGTTTTCAGACGGCTTTGGATTTCGTCCAAAACCAATTTGGCGATTCCCACAGTCCATTGGCTCATGATTTCGTGCAGCGCATCGTAATCATTGGGGTCGCATTCGTGAAGGCGCTCCAATAGGCCGTAGCGTGATTTGGATTTTTCGAGTTTTGCCAAGATGCTGGTCAACTGGACGATCTCACCTTCGCCAAAATTTGGACAAGCATCAACCACTTCGTTAACAAACGTTTCCACGCGATCTTTGCTGATGGGAGAAAGTGAATTGACCGTGCTGCCCACCTTGTCAATAACCGATGCTCGCTTGGCTTCACGCTCTTCGCTGCTGGACTGCAAGATTATTTCTCGAATGCGGTCTTGGACAATCGGGCGTACTTTTTTCCATGCAGGGTTGTCGTCTCTGAATCCTGACCAGTCTTCCTTGACTGCGTTGGCCTCGTTCAGAAAATCAGCTTCGACAATGAACGTGAATCGCTTGGCCTTTTCCGTTCGTCCGTCCAAAATTCTTTGAACGTCGCTGCCTCGCCAGCCGCAGTTCCCCACTGCCCGTTTGTTTACCCACCACGCGATTCCATGTTGCTTGGTGTGTTTGTCAGCCTTCATCGTGTCGATGTGATTGATGCGAACTTGCCCTAGGTCAGGGATGTCAATGGTTTCAACCGTCAGCGCGTCAGCCGATATGTCACTGAATCCAATTTCTCGACCGTTCAGTGAAACTTTAAATGCTGGATTGGCCAAAAATCTGCTGCCAATAAGCTCTCTGGCGGATTCCTCGGTCATTTGTATGTTAGCAATCTCCCCCGCACCTTGAATTTTTGTGCCATGCCCAGTCACCCCAGATTCAACGAATTCCACGGGTTCAATCAAAAGTGGTTTGTCAGGCGTGCGCCGCACTCGAAACACAATTTTTTGTCCTTCCTTGACAGAGGTGATTTCATACTCATTTGCAAAGCAAAAGCTGGCAAACCGCCCTTTGCCGTTTTTTCCAAAAACGTTTCGCGGCAATCCATTGATGTCGCTAGGCGGGAGTGTCTGGGGGCCATGCTTGGCCACGCGGTCGTAAGAAAGTGCCCGCCAGATGTAATTAAACTCATCTCGAAGCATACCCTTGCCGTTGTCCGATATAGAAAATGGACGGTTGTTGCGCTTGTCAGGCCATGTGATATTGACCTCGGTGGCGTAAGCATCCCAGCAGTTGGCAACCAGTTCAACAATTGCGGTGCTTGGATCACTGATGATTGATCCAACCCAACTTTCAAGGAAACGGTCTTCATAAAAAAAGTCTGGTTGATCAACTGCCTTATCTGTCATGACTTGCTCCTGATTTTTGTCTCGTATTTATGGCTAGGCTCAAAGATTCCCAACCAATTTCAACGCATCCCCCACCACCAAAGCCCCTTCAATCGGATTGCTCTCAAACACCATCATGTAGTGGTAACGGTAGCCTGTCTCATGCGCGATTTGGTTGGCCTGCGATTCCCAGACTTTCCCCAGCTTCAATTTGTCTTTTGAGTTGGAGTTGTCGCGGTCGTCGCCTTTGGTTTCAATGACCACAATGTTTTTGCTGGCGGTCAGGACAATGAAGTCAGGGTAATGGTTGACAAAACCATTGATGCAAAAGCCTTTGCTTCGCTCCAAGTTGCAGTGCCACCACACCACGTTTTCAAGCTGCGCCACCTTGCCAATGACAGGGGCTTCCAGCCCATTCATGCCACGCTCGGTGACATACAGGCTTTTGATAATGGCGGGCGCGTTGTCGCTGGGCGCAATGCTTGCGGGTAGCGAGAAGCTCGGCTGCAATTTCACCTTCTGCGTGGTCAGCCAATTGTTGAACTCTTTGGCGGCAAACTCGCTTGCCAAGCCCTGAATCATGTCCTTGATGGCCTTCACATAGGCATAGTCGCGCTCAAGGCAGTCGGCGCGTTGCTCGGCACTCATTACCTCCACGATGCGCGTGAGGTACTTCTTGATGTCGTTGTCTTCGATGGGGTAGAAAGAGTTCTTGCCGATTAGGCTGAACAAACGCGCCACGATGGATGTCACCTGCCCTGAAGGTGGCTGGCTCTTGATGATGTGATTGAGCTTTTCTTTCTCGGCCTTCTTCACTACTTTGAAGGCGGGGGCGCTTTCGCCCTTGCCAATGTCTTCCGCATCGACGGAATACACGTCTGCATCAATGGCTGAAAAGTTGACCGTGGCATCCAGATTGGCGAGGACAAAATCAGTCAGCAAATTTTCTTTGGCGAGTTTGTGCCACTCATCGCTGGATTCAAAGAAGCCGCCCTCTGACGGCAACTTGAGAAAAAATTGAGGCAACTGTATAGCCTGTGCGGATGCTTCAAACATCGGCTTCATCTTGTGTTCGTTCATGTCCGCCTTTAGTTCTTCTGGGCAACTGTCTCCCTCGGTCTGCGCGGCTTGTTCTTCAAATTCCTGTGCCTCACGCACGGCCTGCGCTTTAATGCTTTCCACGCCTGTGGCATCTGCTGCTGGGGTTTCTGTAGCGGCGGCACCGTCGCCAAAGTTTTCGACGTGCTGTACGGCCTCGGTCTCCCAGTTCGGATTGAGTTTGGTGGTGTCCACCAACAGTTCATCCGTGGTTGCCTCTGTCGGCTCTTGGTTTGTGGGGGGCAGCAAGTCGCCCTGCTGGGCACCTGTTGTGCCTGCACCCGTCGAGCCCGTTGTGAGGGGCACGGTGGACATATCCACCTCGCGGTAATCGCGTTTGGAAAATCCCGCCTTGTTTAAACCCGCCACCACTTGGTTCAATGTGTTCTGAAACTGGCTGGATGCCGTGAACACATAACTCAGGTTAAGCAGTTCGGCGCTGTGCTTGCGCTGGTAGGGCATGCGCAACACGCGCCCCAAAATCTGCGTCACGTCTACCACTGAGGTTTTGTTTGCCAGTGTTGCCAGCACATAGGCAAACGGACAGTCCCAGCCCTCCTTCAAGGCGTTGACGGTAATGATGTATCGAATCTGGCAGTGGCGATCCAACAAGTCCTGCCCCTTCAACTCATTCACATTGGCGGTCTTGATGGCAATGTGTTCGGGCGGGATATTCAGATCAAGCAAAACCTGCTTAACTTTTTCAAACGTCGTGTTGTCGTCGCGGCTTTTGGGTTCGGCTTGGAACAACACAATGGGGCGGATGTAGCCGCCACCGTTGGCCTCGGCCTTGTCGGCCAACACCTCCAACTGGCGGCGCATATTCAGCGCGGCCATGATCACGTCTTCCTGACTGCGTTGGTTTGCCACGATCACGGGCAGCTTCACCATGTTTTGTCTTTTTAGGCGCAGTGCGTCTACGTAGCTGATGATGTTGCTGTTGTCGCGGGGCGTGGCCGTCAGGTCAAAAATGAAACTCGGGTTCAGGTTGCGCAGCATGTCCACCGACAAAGTGCTCTCGGCGTTGTGGCTCTCGTCCACCACCACCACGGGGTTCAGCGTGCGAATCACGTTGATCAATGAAGACTTGTCGTACTCGGGCAGCAACACCGCGTCGTGCGTGTTGTCGTTCAAAAACGAAGCCAAGTAGCCGTTCTCCTGATACGCCTTGCGGTTCTCCTTGTTGGTGGCTTTGAGCGAATCAAACGACATGACCACCACGGACAACTGTTCGCGCACCGTGTCCGCGTTGAAACCTGCACCCTGTAGCACGTCGGTTTTTTCATACACCTGAACGCGCCCCTGAAACAGATCGTTCAGGCGTTGGCGATAAGGGTGATCGATGTTGGCTAGGTTCTTCACCGTTTGCTCAAGGATGGTGAGCGACGGCACCAGCCACACCACAAACTTCGGGCGGCTCGGGTTGTACTCGGCAAAGGCGGTGAATACGCGCTCCAAGGCGTTGATAGCAATGAAGGTCTTGCCGCCTGCCGTGGGCACCTTCACGCACACGTGGGGCACTTCCTGCACATTGTTTTTGTAGGCTTGGTTCAGTACGCCACGGTTTTTCCAGTAGGCGGTGAACGCTTTGCCTAAATGGCCTTTGTAGTCCAGCAGGGTTTGCAGGTAAGTGCTCAGGTCGGTGAGCACCGTGCTCTGGTAGTCTTTGAGTTCCATTAATGTGCTGGTGCCAGTGTCGGCTGTAAGTTTTCAAGCAAAGTTTCTGGCGCAATATCCTGACCGTGCGGCCATGAAACATACCCATGCGAAATCGTGACTTGCTTGAAGTACTGTGGATTTTGAAGCTCTTTGAGTACGCCCTTATCCCAATAAGGTGCCACATCAAAGAAGCCACTTTTCCCGTTTTCGAGTTCAACGAAAATGCACCGTTCAGACACGGCGCTTACCTTTGTTACGTCCCAGTACATGATGCCTCCTTATAAGGGTTCAATCTTGTAGGGCAATTCGCCCGAAACGGCCAGCGTCCAATCGGCCATTAATTCGTCGTTGTGCAATTCAATCCATGCCTGCACCAGACGCAATTGCTTGCGGGGAAGGCTGCCAGATAACACATTGCCATCTGCAATGTCGATGGCAGCATTAAATTCCGCGTACTGCGCGTGAATGTGTGGCAGGTGGTGGTGTTTGTTGTCAATCAAAAAAATGCGGATGATGATTCCGTAAAACATTGAAATAATGGGCATTTGTTTGCTCCTTGTTAAAAGCGTGTGATGTCACGCGGGATGCGCTTGAACGTGATGCCGTGCTGGGTCAAAAAGTCTTTGTCCAAGGCGCATTTGTCAGCATAGACAATGAAGTGCTCGGGGCGCTTACGCTTGGGTTTTGTGCCGTTTTCCAGCAGTGCCTTGATGTTCAGGCTGGCGAGAAAATCCAAGTTCAACGTGGTCACACGATCACGCTCGTAATAGAAAAGCCATAGGGCTGTGTCGCTGGCTCCCAGTGCATATTTGCTGACTTGGCTCACAGGGCTTTCAGTGCCACATTGCTGTGCCGTGGGGATGCTTTCGGTATAGGCCACATAGCTACGAATGGCGGCCTCGCCCACCTCTTCGTTCAGGTTCTTGTCTTCCTTGAACAAAGCCGCGCCCACGGTGTAGTAATCAAAAGCGCCGCCCGTGCCTGCTACCGCCTTGGTGCCTTCGCCATAACCGTTGATGACGCGGCGCACCCGCTCGGCGGTGATGGTTTCGGCGTAGTCCATCATTTCGCACAGAATGAAACGGCGGTTGCCGCCGTCTTGGGCGTTGAGTTTCAGGACTGCGTGGGCCGTAGTGCCTGAGCCTGCGAAGGTGTCAAGGATCAGCGCATCGTCATTAGTGGCAATCTGCAAAATTCTCTCGATTAGTCGGACTGGTTTGGGCGTATCAAATACATCACTACTATCTGGCAAGATTTCCTTAATTTCCTTTTTAGCCTCTTGCGAGTGGCCTACCTCGTCATTACCCCACCAAGTCCAAACCGAGACACCTTCCGATTCAGATAAAAACGTTTTTCGTCGAGGAACACCGTCCCCGTTTTTGCCAAACCAGATACGGTTGTCGGCAACAAGGTTTTTAAAAACATCCTCTGTATTCTTCCAACAATTTCCTTTAGGTGGCGCAACCACTCTGCCAGATGGTGTGGTTATTTCATACATTTGGTTTGGTCGAAAGCCTTGTGCAGAAAAATCCGTCGATGCCCAAGCCCCTCGTGCATCGTTATCTGGATTTTTGAAATTTCCAAGTTGCTTTTCTGATTGAGGTATTTTTTTAATACTCGTAAGTGCCCCTTGCTTCGCATAGCAAATCACGTACTCGTGTGCGTCGCTAATTTTTAGGCGGGCATCTGGTGAGGTTCGTTTTTGCCAGATAACGTTCGCCAGAAAATTTACTCTTCCAAAAATTTCATCTAACGCCCCACGCAATGAATGTTCTTCATTGTCGTCAATCGAAACAAAAATCACCCCATCATCCGCCAACAACCGATGCAGCAATTTCAAGCGCGGGTACATCATGCACAGCCACTTGTCGTGGCGGCTTAAATCTTCGCCTTCCTTGCCCACCACTTGCCCCAGCCATTTCTTGATCTTGGGGTCGTTCACCGCGTCGTTGTACACCCAGCCTTCGTTGCCCGTGTTGTAGGGCGGGTCAATGTAGATGCAGTGCACTTTGCCTTCAAATTCAGGCAACAGGCTTTTCAGCGCCTCCAGGTTGTCTCCATGAATGATGCGGTTGCCCGTGGAGTTGGCATGCGTGCCCTCATTGGCCGTGAAGGTGTACTGCTTGTCCAGCAAGCGAAACGGCACGTCGTGGTGGTGGTTGACGACCTTGTCTTTTCCTACCCAATGAAGCGTTGGCATTGTTCTTGTCGTTTCTTATGTTGGCTGGCTGGATGCCTTGGTGACGGCATTGGCGGCGGGCTTGACGGCACTGGATCGCGCCTTGCCACTTGCCACGTTGGTCGTGGTTTGCACCCCTCCTTGCGTGCGCTCGCATTTGCGCACGTAATCTTTGATAAAGGTGCGAATCACTTGGGCCGCAGGCAGGTCTTGACCACGGCAAGCCGTCATAAACGCCTGCCGTAGTTCAGGCTCTATGCGTATGCGCATTCCAGCTTCTTTCATCGCTTCCTCTCGGGTTACACAATGTGTATCCATTTTATCAGGGTTAAGGCCAATTTGGTCACACGTTGGTCTGGGTGGTCTGGGCTTGGTCTGGGGTAAAAGTGCATGCCCAGACCAGCAAAAACCCAGTGTTTATGCGGGTTTCCAATGGGTTGGTCTGGGTGGTCTGGGCATTTTGGACACTATTGCGATAGAAAAAAATTCAAGAGATCGATCTATTGTCTTAACTGCAATAAAAACAAATAGTAGGGATTTGCCCAGACCACCCAGACCACTTGCCACAAACCCAGTATCCATGCGGGTTTGCGGCGGTCTGGGGTCGAAAAATGCCCAGACCAAGCCCAGACCAAGCCCAGACCAGTGACGGCTTTGTGAACACAAAATGCAATTCCGCCCGCTGGTGGGCGGGCGGTTGTACCAAACGGCGGCGGGGTGTGGCTCAGAATGCCACGTCGGGGATGGGCTGCGGGTCTACGGCTACGTTGACGCGGTACGTGCGCTGGCCTTTGATGCGGGGCCGATCTTCCTGAACCTGCTTCTGGAAATACCTGTCCAGTCGCTTGTAAAACTCGGCCTGTGCCACTGCGCCACGGCCTTGGCCTTCGCACCACTGCACAAAGTGGCGGTACAGGTCGTTCTTGGGTGTCCATTGCTTGGTGTCGGCCACCAACGCCACGGCCTGATCGTCTAACAAAAATTATTGTTACCCCTTAACCGTGACGGACTATGCCTCTCGCTTTTTAATCTGTTGTGAGGGCCTCGAGAGTACGCGAGAAGCAGATGCCTTTGGCGTCTTCGAGAGACTGTTCAAAGAGTATGGGTTGCCGAACAATATCC